>CAYQMI010000134.1:0-8372 GCA_964418575.1 uncultured Glaciecola sp. | reverse complement strand
TTTTATATAACCGGAGTACTTGACTGTTGTGTCACCGATAGTAGCTGCTTGACTGGATAGCGAAGCAGCACCTAAGCATAAACTTAAAGAAATAGCCTGAGCTGTTTTTGTCATTTTAATAGTCATAGGTGTGTCCATAATCGTTAATAGTGTGTAAAGACTTGGTTAAGTGCCTTATATTTTTATGTAAAGTTTCACACTTTCAAATAAGCGCTTGGTCTATGAGACTATGGTGGTATTTTATTAAGCTTTACAGTGGATTAGTCATCGGCTGTTGTAATGCCCTGCTCTTACTCGGGTGCGGTAATACCAAAGTCTCATTTTGGTTTTCTATAAGAAGACTATTGTTAACAGCGTACTAACAAAGCTTTTAATGGAGGCAGAATCAATGAGTGCCAAAACCTATCCAGTGCCTGAGTCACTGTTACAAAAACCTCACTTTAGCGATGACGATTATCAGGCGATGTACAAGGACTCTGTTGAAGACCCAGATGCCTTTTGGCGAGGCCAACTAGACGAATTAGATTGGTATAAAAAGCCGAGCATTATTAAAAACACGAGTTTTAGCCAAACAGACTGCGAAATTAAGTGGTTTGAAGATGGCGAATTAAATGCTAGCTACAACTGTATTGACCGCCATCTTGAGAAAAACGCCAAAAAGACCGCGATTTTCTGGGAAGGGGATTCGCCTGAGCAGTCTGAGACAGTCAGCTATCAACAGTTACACTATGAAGTATGTAAGCTTGCTAACGGACTGAAAAAACTGGGTGTACAAAAAGGCGATAGAGTAGCCATTTATATGCCCATGATCCCTCATGCGGCCTACGCTATGTTGGCCTGTGCCCGAATCGGTGCGGTGCACTCTGTGATCTTTGGCGGCTTTTCGCCAAATGCTATTGCTGATCGCATTAACAACAGTGATGCAAAAGTAGTTATCACAGCAGACCAAGGCCGCAGAGCGGGGCGCAGTGTACCTCTAAAAGCCAATGTTGATGAAGCCATCGCAAATGGTGCATGCCCAAGCATAACCGCTGTTCTGACTCACAAGTTAACTGGCGGAGATATCGCGTGGAATGCAGATGTTGATGTTTGGTGGCATGAGCTTATAGACGATTGCTCAGCGCAGTGTGAGCCAGAGTCAATGAATGCCGAGGACCCTCTGTTTATCTTATATACCTCAGGCTCAACCGGTCAGCCTAAAGGCGTAGTGCATACTACGGGTGGTTACTTGCTATATACCGCAATGACCTTCCGCTATGCATTCGACTATAAAGAAGATGACGTATATTGGTGTACAGCAGATGTTGGCTGGATCACCGGGCACAGTTACATGACCTACGGCCCACTAGCGTGCGGTGCAACGCAAGTATTCTTTGAAGGAGTTCCAACCTATCCTGACGTAAGAAGAATCGCACAAGTAGTTGAAAAGTATAAGGTAAATAGTCTATATACCGCTCCTACTGCAATTCGGGCATTAATGGCACATGGTGAAAAGCCAGTTGAGGGCTGTGACCTATCTACGCTGCGCGTGCTTGGTTCTGTGGGTGAGCCAATTAACCCTGAAGCTTGGGAATGGTACCACCGCGTTATTGGGCAAAGCCGTTGCCCTATTATTGACTCATGGTGGCAAACCGAAACGGGCGGCATGATGATTGCGCCATTACCAGCGGCAACCTCGCTGAAGCCAGGTTCAGCGACACGCCCCTTATTTGGTGTTCAGCCAGCATTGTTTGATGCTGAAGGTACTGCCTTAGAAGGTGTGGCTGAAGGTAATTTAGTAATAAAAGACAGCTGGCCATCACAAGCTCGCACAGTATATGGCGACCATAAGCGCTTCATTGAAACCTACTTCAGCGCTTATCCAGACGTATACTTTACGGGTGACGGCGCTCGTCGCGATGAAGATGGCTTTTATTGGATTACAGGCCGTGTAGATGATGTACTCAATGTATCGGGTCACCGTTTAGGTACTGCGGAAATTGAATCTGCCTTAGTGGCGCATCCAAGTATTGCAGAAGCTGCTGTTGTTGGCTTCCCACACGACATCAAAGGGCAGGGTATTTATGTATATATCACTCCAATTGAAGGTGTGGAAGCGAATGACGACTTGACCAAAGAGATACGCACTTGGGTAAGAAAAGAGTTAAGCCCAATTGCAACCCCTGATTTAATTCAGTGGACTTCTGGTCTTCCGAAAACGCGTTCAGGTAAAATCATGCGCCGCATATTGCGTAAAATTGCAGCTAATGAGCATGAGCAGCTGGGCGACACGTCTACACTAGCTGACCCATCAGTTGTCGATTCCTTGGTCGATAAGCGACTTAATCGTTAGTTATTGAAACTAGACGTTTTTTACAAAGGGGCATTTGCCCCTTTTTTTATGGCTCGAGTATAAGCAAATTGGTACTTCCCTCTTTGTTAACATCTTGTTAAACTCAAAACAATTAAACGTATAACGTAACGAGATTTCGCTATGGTGACTCTACTTATCGCTGATGATCATCCTCTATACAGAGATGCTTTGAAAGGTGCTTTATCTGTCGCATTTACAGATTTAACAATTTTGGAGTCGGGTGATTTAAACTCTACCGTCACCACTCTTGAGTCTAACGACGTCGACTTAGTTATGCTTGATTTGCACATGCCCGGCAGCAGCGATTTGTTTGGGTTTTTGCATATTCAAAAAACTTTTCCAGGCTTACCTATAGCAGTGGTATCGGGAACTGAAGACGCCTCATTAATTTCAAAAATTGTTGGTCTGGGCGCCATGGGATTCATTCCTAAAACTGCAAGTGCAAAAGAAATTAAAGAAGCACTCACCAATATGCTTGAAGGTGACGTTTGGGTTCCAGAGGCGGTTAGGCTTCAAATTCAAGACGTAGATGAGAAGTTTTCTGAGTTGGCAGAAAATGTATCTAGTCTCACGCCATCACAATACAAAGTATTGTGCTACATGCGCGACGGATTATTGAATAAGCAAATTGGTTACAATCTTGAGATTGCTGAAGCTACGGTTAAAGCCCATGTAACCGCTATTTTTCGTAAGCTAGGTATAAACAATCGCACTCAAGCTGTATTAATAGCATCACAATTACAACTTGAGCCACCTGCTAAAGAAGCGGTCTAGCCAACAATTCTCATTTTTTAATAGCCTATTTATCGGCCACCTCTACATGGCGGATGAACTTGGTCATGCTCTGAATCAAGGTACGCAGTTTAGCCGGTTTTAAAGGCTTCGATAAATAGTTCACCCCACTTTCGTTACAGGCTTTCATTAATTCATCACCACGTTGAGCGGTAACCAAGCAAGCTGGCAAAATAGTATTTTGCTGTTGGCGGATGAGATCTATTATCTCCAGTCCATCAGGTCCTCGTCCAAGTTGATAGTCGACTAACAAAATATGCGGTTGGAAGTCTCTAGCAATCGGAATGGCTTTTTCATAGCTTTGCGCCGTTTGCACCTGTATACCCCATTTCGACAGCAGTGTTTGCATGGCGTCAAGGTTTTCACTTTGGTCATCAATGCATAAAATCTTCAATTTCATAAACATTGACTGAGTCGGTAACTTAATTACCTTAGCTGATTCTGGCGGAGGTACTTGATTGAACTCAATTGAAAAGAAAGAGCCTTTTCCTTCTTCAGAATTTACCTTAACTTGGCAGTTTAGTTGCTGAGTTAGGCGTTTCACAACGCCTAAGCCCAAACCAATTCCTTGCTCTTGGGAGTTCTCTACCCGATAAAAGTCACTAAAAATTGCCGCTTGTTGCAGTTCAGGAATACCAATCCCGGTATCGCGAAGTTCAATGCGCACCCGCTCATTCACCACGCGCACAGTTAAAAGTACTTTTCCCTTACGAGTATATTTAACCGCGTTTGAAGCCAGGTTTTGCACTATTCTATACAGATAAGTTTTATCGGCACTTATGTAACAGTTTTGCAAACGACTTCTAAATATCAATCCTTTCTCTTTCGCTTTCATCGTCATTTCATTGATGATGGGAGTAACGATTTCTGTTACGTTAATGGTTTCAATAAAAGGTTTAAGTTCGCCTTGGTCGAGACGCGAAATATCTAATATTGTGCTAATTAGGGTTTCACTTGAAACAACCGAGTCACTTAGCTTACGAATTGTATTCTTTAAATCCGAAGCAAGGTCTGCTTCTTCTAAAACCGTTAAATACAGCTTCGCAGCATTTAGCGGTTGCAACACATCATGGCTTGCTAAAGCCAAAAAGCGAGTTTTGCTGGCGTTGGCATCTTCGGCCTCTTTGCGTGCCCGAATGAGTTTTTTCTCCAAGTGATTACGTCGCTCTATTTCAAGCCGCAGTTCAGCGTTAATAGAGTGAACTTCTTCAGTCCTTTTGACGACTCTAGCGGCAAGGTCAATATTCGACTCTTTAAGCGCTTGCTGCACTTCAACATGGCCGGTAATGTCGTGAAAGCTTGTTACAAAGCCTCCGCCTGGCAATGGATTACCCACCATTTCGATAACATGACCATCGTCTCTCTGGCGAGTAAACCTATGTGGCGTGCCATTGCGTAAGTGCTCCATGCGCTTTTGAATCTGAATGTCTAACTCGCCAGGCCCGCAGTCGCCGCGAAGGACGTTATGGCGAATGAGTTCTTCTACCGACGCACCTACTTGTACCATATCTTCAGGGTAAGAAAACAAGTCAATATAGCGTTTATTCCATGCAACTAAATTTAAGTTTTTATCAACCACGCTAATACCTTGGTCGATATTTTCTAGCGAGGTAAGCAGCGCACTCATATTAAATTGCATTGCTTGGGTCGTATCATCAAAGAAGTTAACAACTTCGGTAATATCCAGTTTTTTGCCGCGTACAACACTATCTATAAGTGCTTTGGCGCTTGATGAACCAACCACGCCGCCCAACGCCCTTTCACAAAACTCTAAAAAGTCTTCGCTAGCTTTATCATCATTATGTAAAGACTCATTGTTTTGTTTCTCGTAATCTTCGAATAGTTGTTTGCAACGATGCTCCCCACTGAAACGAGCAATCAAGGTTTGCAAATCTGACACGGTAACTTCAAAGCGAGTGTCACTTTTAAATGCTTTATTATATGCAGTTGGTTCAACAAATGCTTTTGCTTGAATTCTATCGATGAGCCGCGGCGTCGACATAATCGAAAAACCAACATAAGCAATTATATTTGCCGACAAACTGAGTAGGGCCCCTTGCGCAACAATATCGGTTTGATAAGCGCCAGTGCTCGGTTCAATCAAAGGAAAGAGCAAAAACATAAGCCATACAACAAAGCCGCTTAAAAGCCCGGCATAAACGCCGTGCGCATGACCCCGCTGCCAATACAAGCCGCCAACAATCGCAGGCAATAATTGAATCACTAAAGAAAAGGCCAATAAGCCAATGGATGCCAGCGGTGCTGAGTAGGCCATCTGCTGTTGGTAGCCGAAGGCCAACAACAGGATAGAGAAAATCACGTAGCGACGAATCATTTTAATTCGTCTTACTTTATCAGAGCCTTGCTTAGTTCCTCTGTCCATCACCTTGGGCAAAATCACGTCGTTTGTGATCATGGTGCTTAAGGTAAGTGTGGCAATAATTATCATGGCAGTCGCTGCCGAAAGCCCGCCCACAAACACAACAACTTGCAGAAGAATTGACTCAGAGAATAGCGCAATCCCCATGACGTATTCGTCACCAGATATTGGGTTGTTGGCAAAAATTGCATTTCCTGCGGTGGCAATAATCGGAATAGTAATAGCAATCAGGGCAAGATAAGCAGGAAAATACCAGCGTGCTTTTCGAATGTGATCAAGGTGTAGGTTGTCGATAACCGTGACATGGAACTGACGAGGCAAGCATACAATAGCGGCAGCTGCCATTAAGGTTTGCGCCCAAAAACTTAAACCCGTAAATGCAGAAAGCGCATTGCTTGAACCATACTCCATTAAAAATCGTTCAGACCCTTGAGCCTGCCAATACTGATAACCAACAAAGGCAACCAATACCAAGGCGATGAGCTTTATGCAGGACTCAAAAGCGATTGCCAATATTAAGCCTCTTCTATACTGCGTCACGTCGGTGTTGCGGGTACCGAAGTACATCGCAAATAGCGCAATAAACAGACTTGCGATCACAATAATTAACTGACTATCAGTTTGCTCTGTAATCATTTGAAAAGTCGAGCCAATGGCCTTTAACTGCAACGCGATGTAAGGAATAGTGGCGAGTAGCGCAATGATAGTGACCAACAATGCAACCACTTGCCGCTTGCCATAACGCGAGCTTATGAAATCTGCAATGGTGCTAATGTGCTGCTTTTTACTGACGTGAGTAAGCTTATAGATGAATGAGTTAAACACTACATAAACAATGATGGGACCGAGCAATATAGGCAGATACATCCACTGCTGCGTGCTTGACTGCCCGACTGCGCCAAAGAAAGTCCAGGCGGTACAATATATGCCTAAAGCCAGACAGTAGACTAAAGGATGAGACGTGATCCAGCGAGCCGTCGGTGAGTTACGATCACCCCATTTTGCTATCCAAAATAAGAGTACTAAATACGCTAGAGCCAGTGCTATCCAACCGATCGACATGTAAATTCCTATACAAGCTTTTAACAATTCCTACTTTATCACATAACAATATAATACTAAGACCGTAAGACCAAGGTCTCATTTCACGTCAATGCTAACAAAACTAGAGTGGTCATCAGGCCAGTAGGGATAGGTTTTGCGGGTGTGTTGCGGCGGTTAGGCAAGATGCATGCAGCCAGCAAATATAACTACAAAACCTATCGTTACTGAAATGTAAATTGCAGCACACTTATTTAATTTGGTAGAGGACTTTAAAGATGAGTTTTAAAAACGAAGACGATCAAAAAGCCTATTGGAAAGAGAATCTCTCAATTCTTTTTAAGCTTTTAACGGTCTGGTTTGTCGTCTCATTCGGCGCCGGCATTTTATTTGTAGAACAGCTCAATAATATCCACTTTTTTGGATTTAAGTTGGGCTTTTGGTTTGCTCAACAAGGAGCAATCTATGTATTCGTAGCTTTGATTTTCATTTACATGAAGTTAATGAATGATTTAGATAAAAAATACGGCGTAGACGAGGAATAATTATGAGCGTTCAAGTACTAACATTTTTAATTGTAGGGGCGTCTTTTCTTCTCTACATAGGCATTGCAATATGGGCCAGAGCTGGCTCAACTACCGACTTCTACGTTGCAGGTGGTGGTGTGCCGCCAGTGCTTAACGGCATGGCAACCGCAGCTGATTGGATGTCTGCAGCCTCATTTATTTCAATGGCAGGCTTAATTTCTTTCATGGGCTACGATGGCGCTGTATATCTAATGGGCTGGACAGGCGGTTACGTATTACTCGCACTTTGCTTAGCGCCTTATTTACGTAAGTTTGGTAAATTCACGGTTCCTGATTTTATTGGCGACCGCTACTACAGCCAAACGGCTAGAACCGTTGCCGTAATTTGCGCAATCATTGTTTGCTTTACTTATGTAATCGGACAAATGCGCGGTGTAGGCGTGGTATTCAGTCGCTTCCTCGAAGTGGATATCACCACCGGCGTTATCATCGGTATGGGTATTGTATTCTTCTACACAGTACTAGGCGGTATGAAAGGCATTACCTATACGCAAGTTGCACAATTTTGCGTACTGATTTTTGCTTACTTGGTACCTGCGGTATTTATTTCCATGATGGTAACCGGTCACATTCTTCCAATGACGGGCTTTGGCGCAACTTTAGCTGATGGCTCAGGTGTATTCTTGCTTGATAAACTTGATGGCTTATCAACTTCTTTAGGTTTTAATGAATATACCTCAGGCAGCAAAAGCATGATTGATGTATTTGCGATTACCTTTGCTTTGATGGTGGGTACAGCTGGTTTGCCACACGTTATTGTGCGCTTTTTCACGGTTCCTAAAGTTTCAGATGCGCGTAAGAGTGCAGGTTGGGCACTAGCGTTTATCGCACTTCTTTACACTACTGCGCCTGCTTTAGCTGCATTCGCTCGTGTAAACATGATTGAGACTATCAATGGTGTTGAACAAACCGGAACGCCGCTTAGCGAAACGCCAGGATGGATTAAAACGTGGAAAGAAACTGGTTTGATTTCTCACGAAGATAAGAATGGCGACGGCAGAATGTTCTACTCGGGTGATGAGCGCAATGAAATGACAATTGATCGCGACATCATGGTATTAGCTAACCCAGAAATTGCAGGCTTACCAGCATGGGTAATTGCATTAGTGGCCGCAGGCGGGGTTGCAGCAGCGCTGTCAACATCAGCGGGCTTGCTACTGGTAATATCGACATCGGTCTCCCATGACTTGCTCAAGAAAACCTTTGCGCCCAATATTAG
>CAYQMI010000133.1:0-8737 GCA_964418575.1 uncultured Glaciecola sp. | reverse complement strand
TTAAAAGCCCAGAACCAATCATCAAAATTAACTCTGTAAGTACTGCCATCAACCTCTAAATCCATCTCATAGGCAAAACTAAAGGCATTGCCATACGACTTACCTGTTGCCGGCCCTGCGATGTCGCCAGCGTTACCGGTATAAGTTCCGTCTGCGTTTTTAGTAATGGTCCATACTCTTTTTAAAGGCCCGTCGCCCACGCCATATTCAAAGGTTTCGTCTAAAATCAGTTTGTCGCCTTCTTTGTAGGCATCGATATCGACAATAAAGCGCTGTACCACTTCACCAGAGCGATTCTGTACAATACCCCAAGCCGTAACTTTGCCATCAAAAAACGACTCTAGTTCAAACTTCGGATTAACATCTTTATAGGTATCGCCCTCAATCGATACCGAACAACCTCCAATCAACAGTAAAACAAAAAATACGCTTGCTGCTTTAACAGATTTTAATAAAGACATAGTTAACTCCATGTAGTGATAGAAAGGGTAAAATAAGACTAATGACGAAATTTTGCATGGCTTTGTGTATTCGTTATTAGCCTAAATAAAAAGAAGGCATCCGTAGACGCCTTTTCTGGTATTAAGTTAGGTCCATGAGCAGGTGATCTTAATTTGTTCCGCCAAGAAGTTGCTGACGCATCTCGGGTTCAGATGTATCCTCCGACAGCCAGATATCAAAAAACCATCGCGTGAATTCCGGGTCTTCGATTGTACCGACTTTAGTGTCGTTGAAATAAAAATGGCTGTGCTTGTTATTATCAACTACGCCTGTTAGCGTATGTCCTTCGTCAACATTCGGAAAAACTTGCTGCATTTTTTCAAACCATGTTGCTAACTTAACTTCGTCGTCCATTCCCTGCTTGCGCATTTCATCTATGCTTCGACTAGCGATATTTTTACCTTCAAACTCGCGCAAATAGGTGAGAGTTAAAGCGAAGGGCTTTTCTGGACTAAACCGGCCGTCGGGGGCAATCAATTTAGCGTCATAAATATCCCAAAATAAAACCTCTAGTCGAGCTTCGCCAACGGGGCGAGGGTTTTCAATATAGGGTGACACGGCATTAGCGTTAGCGGTGAACAAAACCGTTAACACAAATATTAAACTATATACGAGCTGCATAAATTAAATCCTCTTACTAATGCCTTATTAACGCACATTTCAGGGTGATTAGATCATTAAGATTTGGTAATGCAGGCTTTGAATCGTCGTTTTGACACAAAAGCCAATGACATCGAGGCTTATAAACCCTTATTATTAATCAACTAATGCCAAACATTTATTCAAACGTGCTTATTGAAAAACATCTCAACATTCAAACACCATCGCCTTTGCAAAGCCTCGATTTGGGCCAAAGCTCAATAGGTAACAACAAGCTTTGGTGCAAACGAGACGACCTTCTTCATACCATTATTAGCGGCAATAAGTGGCGCAAGCTAAGACCGCTAATAAGTAAAGTACTTAATAACAAGCTAAAGCACATTGGTAGTTTTGGCGGTGCTTACTCAAATCATTTGCATGCCTTAGGCTTTGCATGTGCGCAACTTAATATTCAGTTTACGGCCGTAGTAAGAGCACATCCTGATAGCCCGCCCACGCCAATGCTAAAAGACTTAATGAAATGGGGTAGCAATATACATTTTGTTAGTCGCGAAGCATATCGACTGCGCGAGCAAGAGCAGTTTATTCAAAAACTGATAGGCGAGCTTTGCCTTGACATGTTGATACCGGAAGGAGGCTCAGACAAAGAAAGCCTTGATGGCGTAGGTGATATCATGCGCGAGATTGGTAAGCAGCACACTCAAGCTTTAGACTATATTGTATTGCCAGTTGCCAGCGGCGGCACTATGGCAGGTTTAATTAAATATATTAGTCAGCATGATCTACCCACTAAAGTGATTGGGATTGCTGTTTTAAAAGGTGAAGGCTACTTAGAAGAGCGCGTTAACTCTCTCCTCGACGTCCCATATCTGCAAGAAAAAAGCAGAGAATGCTGGGAAATTCTGCATAGTAAAGATTTTACTGGCCCCGGGTATGCAAAAACGACAGAGGACCAAAGGCAGTTTCAAAGGCAATTTGAGCTTGAGCAAAGCTTTGCATTAGACTCGATTTACAACTTGAAGAGCTTTTTTGCGCTTAAACAACTACTTAATGACAAAGCCTTTGGCAATAACAAGAAAATAGTCGTTTTAAATACCGGTGGCCTGCAAGGAGACAGAGAAAAACCGAGCAATTAGGACTGAACCAATCGCACCTTGCTGCCGTTACAAAGGGTATGTTCAATTGATTTGGGGGCGCAACGTGAAACCCAACATGATACTCAAACAAAATATTCCTTATGCGGCATTAATATACTCTGCATTGGATTTGTGCGACATCATGCTTAGACATTCGAATACCCTTTATCCTTTCGCTGTTATATCTATCGATAACGACGTTCAGTGCATATTTAGTCAAAAACAAGACCACAAAGTGCAAGGCGGTATGATTGAGGAATTGTCAGCTGAGGCACGCGACCTGCAACTACTGGCGGAAAATGCCATTTCGGTTCTGGTATATTGCGCCACAATAGCTACGCCTAAAGGACGCGAAAGCGACGCAATCGTCTTTAATATCACCGATTCAAATGGCAAAAATACGGTCACTCTGTATCCCTACCGATATGAGTCAGACGCCATAGTACTTGGTGTTCCCTTCACTTGCGATTTTGCCGATTAAAAACAATTCACAAAACTTAGCATTGTTGATTGAAACTAATATAAATGTGAATCACACTATAGCCCATCCAGCGGTTACAGGGTGCTTGCAATGCACCGCCCGCGAAACTAATTCAACCAAGGAAAAAATATGTCTCGAGTATTAATCATTGGCGCCGGCGGCGTCGCCTCCGTTACCATTAAAAAATGTGCTCGTTTGCCACAAATGTTTGACGAGATTTACCTTGCCAGTCGTACATTGTCAAAATGTGAAGCCTTGCAGCAAGAAGTTGGCGCAGATCGCGTCAAAGGTGTATTTGCCCTTGATGCAGACAGCGCACAAGAAGTTGAAGCCTTAATTAACAAAGTAAAACCCGATCTTGTTATTAACCTTGCATTGCCATATCAAGACTTACCTATCATGGACGCGTGTTTGGCAACCAAAACTGATTACTTAGATACGGCTAACTACGAACCAAAAGACGAAGCTAAGTTTGAATACTCTTGGCAATGGGCATATCAGCAAAAATTTCAAGACGCAGGCATCATGGCCCTATTAGGAAGCGGCTTTGATCCAGGTGTTACCAATGTATATACCGCATACGCAGCTAAACACTATTTTGACGAAATTCACTACCTCGACATTGTGGACTGTAACGGTGGCGACCATGGTCAAGCGTTTGCAACTAACTTCAATCCTGAAATAAACATTCGCGAAATCACGCAGCGTGGACGCTTCTGGGAAAACGGTGAGTGGAAAGAAACCGATCCGCTAAGCGTACGTGAGGATCTTGATTATCAAAATATTGGTGTGCGCGCTTCTTATTTAATGTTCCATGAAGAGCTTGAATCTTTAGTTAAGCATTTCCCTACCCTTAAACGCGCTCGCTTCTGGATGACCTTTGGCGATGCTTACCTTACGCACTTAAAAGTGCTTGAGGGCATTGGTATGACAAGCATTGAGCCAATTGATTTTCAGGGCCAGAAAATTGTGCCTTTAGAGTTTTTAAAAGCGGTTTTGCCAAACCCAGGCTCATTAGCAGACGGTTATACAGGCATGACCTGCATTGGAACTTACATTACCGGTATCAAAGACGGCAAAGAAAAAACCATCTTTATTTACAACAATTGCGAGCACGCCAAATGTTTCGAAGAAGTTGGCGCACAAGCAGTATCGTACACCACTGGCGTACCAGCAATGATTGGTGCGGCGCTTATGTTAAATAAAAAGTGGCACAAGGCGGGCGTATGGAACATGGAGCAATTCGATCCAGACCCATTCATGGAACTACTCAATGAGCACGGCCTGCCGTGGAATGTAATTGAGTGCGATGCTAGCCCGTTTGCGCGATAAGATAGATTTAAAAAGGAACAAGCAATAATGACGGCCGATTTCGCTGGTTTAGATATTCCCTCTCCATGCTATGTTTGCGACGAGGCAAAGCTTGAGCAAAATCTAAAGCTTATGCAAGGCGTGCAAAATGATGCCGGAGTAGAGATTATTCTTGCTTTAAAAGGCTTCTCGATGTGGTCAACCTTTCCATTAGTTAAGCAGTATTTGAAAGGTGCTACCTCTAGCGGTGTTTGGGAAGCGCGCCTAGCTCGCGAAGAAATGGGCGGAGATGTGCATGTGTTCTCTCCCGCCTATAAGCAACAAGATATGGACGAGCTAATGCAGCTTGTAAACCATATATCGTTTAACAGCGTTCGCCAATGGCAACAGTTTAAAGACCAAGTGCTTGCTGCGGGTGTATCACCAGGCTTAAGAATTAACCCAGAGAATCAAGAAGCCGATACGCCGCTTTATGACCCCTGCGCTCCTGGCTCGCGTTTGGGCATATTAGCGAAAGATATCGAAAACATAGATTTAAGCGGTATTGAAGGCTTTCATTGTCACAACCTTTGTGAATGCGACTCATATGCAGCGATGCGCACGCTAGAGGCAATTGATGCAAAATTTGGGAAGTATCTACCCAATCTGAAGTGGCTTAATCTGGGTGGCGGTCATTTGATGACTCGTAAAGACTATAATGTTGAGCACTTGGTAAGCACCTTAAAAGCCTTCAAAGCCAAATATCCGAATCTGCATATCGTGCTAGAACCCGGCTCCGCGGTGGCGTGGCAGTGTGGCCCTTTGATATGTGAAGTCGTCGATATTGTGGAGAACGAAGGCAATATCGCGATTTTAGATATATCTGCTACGGGTCATATGCCCGACGTTCTAGAAATGCCCTACCGCCCTGCAATTACCGGTGCAGGTTTGGCTAATGAAAAGGCTTATACCTACAAGTTTGGTGGCAACTCCTGTTTAGCGGGTGATGTCATAGACGAATATAGCTTTGATAAACCATTACAAGCGGGTGACAGGCTAATTTTTGAAGATATGATGCACTACACCATGGTAAAAACCACATTCTTCAACGGTGTTCAGCACCCCGCTATTGCTATATTGCGCAAAAATGGCGAGCTTGATGTGGTGCGTGAGTTTGGGTATGAGGATTTTAAGGGGCGTTTGTCTTAAACGCCTAACTTGATTGACAATACAGACAGAAAAAACTTCAGTTATGTGGTTTTAAATCTGATTCATCAACAGTTAATCGCAAACAAAAAAGCTGCTAATTACTTAGCAGCTTTTTTATACCTAAAATCTAAGGTATTACATCGTATAGTTAATACCTAGATATAAAAAGCGACCTCTTGGACCCGCTGGTCTAGAAAGCGTTGCCAAGAATGGCTCCTCTTCAAAGGCATTATTAACACCACCGTAAAACTCAAGATCGTCTGAAAAGTTATAAGATGCTGAGAAATCGTGTACTAATGCTGAGCCAGTACTGGTGATATTTGCAAACATTGGGTCGTTCTCAACATCCTCATTTCCAATACCCGGTAGTAATTGGTCAGACTCATAACGCGCTCTCCAACCAAAAATGAAATCGCCGAGAATATAATCTGCGGTGAAATTCACAATCCACTCTGGGCGTGTAAATGTGCCTAGTACATCAGTAATTTCATCAGGTGCAGATACGTCACGAGTTTCGTCGTTTTTCAGGAAGTTAGTACCGTTTACGGTCAGTTCAATACGGTCCGCATCAAACACTTCAAAACCATAGTCAACTCTGAAATCAATACCGCTGGTTTCAACCGCAGCAAGGTTAATAAAACCAGAGCGGAAATCGGTAATAAACCCGTTTTGCGCATCACGGTCAACCGCGCCGCAGAACTGGTTATTAATGGTGGGTGCATCAACACAGTTCGAGGCAATATCGAAACCGCTCAAGCTATCAATCAAACCATCAATTTTTATGTCATAGTAATCTAAGGTAACCACTAGACCGTCGGTAACGCCACCAAACTCACCCTCGGGACGCCATACTACGCCAACAGTCAGTGTTTCAGCCTCTTCTGGATCTAAATCGGGGTTGCCTCCGGTAGTACCAGATACAAACGCCGATAGGAAGTTAGTTGAGTCATAACTACCATCGGCTATGCTAGGTCCAATTAGAGCCTCACAGTTCGCGGCTCTGAATTCTGACCCTGCGTTAATGAAGTTCTGGTTACACGGGTCTTGACTCGCACCCAAAGTCGCGGCAAAGGTAGGCGCAAATGCCTCTTCGATATTCGGTACACGCACCGCTTCTGATATTGTTGTGCGAACAGTTAGCGATGCAATAGGTGACCATAGACCGCCAACAGTCCAAGCATCAGTACTGCCATAAGGGTCATAATCAGAATAACGATAAGCTGTTGTTAGCTCGATTCTTTCTGCGAAGGGTAAGTCTTCAACAATTGGGATTTTAGCCTCAATAAAGTAGTCAGATACATCGTACTGACCAGAAGAGGCGTTGGTCGGCCCGCTTCTTGAGTCAAGCGTACCAAATGTAAGGCCCGCAGCCGTGTAGTTATCTGGCGTGAAAGAACTCGTTTCACGGCGCCACTCATAACCTAATGCAAAACTAATTGGCCCTGCTGGTAAACTGAATAAAGCCTCAGAATCACCCGATACCACGGCGAGTATATTTTCTTGCTTTATATCATTTTGTGAAGTTGTTGGTTGAAAAATAAAGTCTGCGCCCGCTTGGCTAATCGCATCTTTACCGAATAAGTTGATGGGTACACATTGACCATCACCTGGCTGGAAAGTTAAAAATCCAAAATTACCATTCACAGTTGGGAAAGGCGACGTGGGCGGCAAGGCATCGGGGTTGAGATCAGAACGACAAACTGTATCGCCAGTGCTCGGATCCACAACTGCATCAATCGCTGCAAAGTAACGGTCTTCTAGGCGCGAGCGTGATGTAATATTGGCGTCTGTTTTACCGTAATTATAAGATATCTCATAACCTAAATCGGTATTCGGGATATAGCCTTCGAAACCTAAAACTACGCGCATAGTTTTACGATCGGCCTCTGGATTAGACTGCCCTGTCACATCTAGCACATCTCTAGACATAGCGAGGGAGACTGGCACGCCTTCAGCTTGCAAGGTATTAATTTGACTTAACAAAGCCGTTGGAATAAAGGGGTTATCTAACGAAATAGGGATATCATCGTTAAACCCGTTTACTTGGTTAGTTTCGATGGTCTCACTGGTGACATATTTTGCATCAACAAAAAAAGTAGCAAAATCGGTTAAGTCATATCGCGCTACCGTTTGAAACAAAGTGCGTGTGGTTTCAGGTAAAATTAATTCGTTGTCTGGGTCTGCCGGAACGCCGTCACCGCCGCTTGCTTCAAAAGCATTAGCAAATATGGTACCGGGGTTGTAAGCGCGAAGTTGACCATCTGCTCCTACTACCTGACAAGCGGGCACATTGGCCGAGCCTAAAAACGAACAACCTGGCGTACCACCAGATCCTACTACGTCCACAAAGGCACTGCCCGTTAATGAAATAACGCCTCTGTCACTCGAAATAGGTAATCTAAAATCGTTGATATATGCATTGCTGAAGTCTGGGCTGATGCCCAAAGCATTTGCTACAACGTCATTATTGCCCACTCTACCTGATAAACCAGAACCCGCGAAGTCTCTGTCTCGAGCAAATACAGGGCTAGTTTGAGTATGCTCAATGGCAAACACCAAATCGCCTTTTCCATCTGCGCTTGCAAAACCGTTTGCTAGCGATAAAAAGAACTCATTTGCATCGCCTTGGTCAGTTACACCGGCTTGGGTGCGCACCTCTAGGCCTTCAAAAGAGGAGCCATCACGTAGGTTAAAGTTTACAACACCTGTTACCGCATCGGCTCCGTATACGGCTGATGCACCGCCGGTAAGAATTTCAACGTTTCTCAATAGTGCGGTCGACATTGTATTCACATCTACTGAACCTGAACCTTCGATACCTGAAACATGGCGACGGCCATTTTCTAAAACCAAGGTTCTTTCTGTACCTAAGTTACGAAGGTTTAGCTGACTGGCACCTAAGGGCGTGCCGTTAAAGGCTGAAAATGATCCCGGAAGCGAGGCTTGTAGTTGAGGCGACTCTCGAAGCAGAGCACCTAAATCGATTTGGCCAGACGTTTTGATAGAGTCTGCACCAATGGAGACTACAGGGGAAGTGGCCTCAAGCGTATAGTCTTGCGCAACACGGGAACCTGTGACTTTAATTTTTTCGACCAGTTGTTCGTCATCTTGTTGTTCTTGCGCCATTGACTGCAAAGGCGATGCAGCTAAAGCACATGCTAAAGCAATGCTTAAGCTCGAAGGTTTAAATTTTCGATTGGGTGTGTTCATGTGTTGTCCTATGTGTGTATTCTAATAAGGGCGTAGCAATAAGCATTCCTTTGAACGATATGACGCCATCATGTGCTAACTCTATAATTTATATATATTTTTATTATGCTTTTGTGACAAGAGTTAGCCACCAAAGGTACAAGTAACAACACTTTTGCACCTTCTTTGATCTTACTGCTCGATTATAGTGCATCACTTTAGCAGCAAATTGCAAGTTAGCTATATGTCTAATAATTAATAAATTTATGCCATTAAAAAAGCCCGATGCTTGCGCGACCGGGCTTTTGGTGCTGATGCTCAATCAGCGCAG
>CAYQMI010000132.1:0-8930 GCA_964418575.1 uncultured Glaciecola sp. | reverse complement strand
GCATTTTTACTGTTGTGGGTCTTATTGTGGCTTCATTGAGGTTTAAGAAGCGTTTGGATTAGAGGCTTTTTGGCATCAGAAACTAATTAATTTTATGAAGCCACTATTAAGGGCGGCAGTCAATTGTGGATTTAATGTTACGGTCACAGAAGTTGCATGCGCTGCTAAGGAATTAGAACATAATGAAGGCACCGATGGTGCAGAGCAATTACAGTCACAAAAAATGACAACTGTGCTTTATGAACATTAGGGTAAAATTAAAAAGCTGTTTATCCGCTTTTGCCCGCAACCAGTTCAGTGTTTTTCTCACTGAAGGTTTTGCTATTACATTGGCTTTCAGTTTCATACTTCGCCCCGCTAAAACACTTTTGTAGATGTCTTAGGTAACTCATTAAATTATCATCCTACCTGCGCTCAAAGATAACTTCGTGTTAATTGTTGTAGCGAAGTACTAAATCACATATTATGAAAACTCACGCTAGGAACGAACTAAGCAAATACTTAAAATTTTCCTAATGTAGTGCTTTTTACAGTTGTACTTACCTTCGCAATTCGACGATTGCGTTTAAAACTGATGGTGAGCTTTTGAACAAAGCAATAAAGCGTATAACACTTTTTATCATTATGTTTGTGGCTGCTTTCTCATTTTCGCAGTCAGGAACTCATTCATCAGCTCTCCTAAACGTTTCAGAAGATTTTCTTTTTTCGCAAACCAATGGCAATTTGTCTTATCTGAAAGGCACAGAAAATGAGCTAAGTGCTGCGCAAGCCCTTTCACTAGGTAAGGAGCATTGGAGTACCTCTCAGAGCGCTAGCCTTAATCTGGGAATATCTAAACATCCTCACTGGTTTAAGCTACATGTCAATAATTTGGGGAAGGAGCCAAAAGAACTAGTCTTACTTAATAGTTATGCACCCACCGATGACATAAGCTTTTATCAATTTGATGCCTCCTCGCAGCTAAAAACGCAATATCAAACAGGTGATAGCTATTTACATCGCAGTAAACCAATTGAGCATCTATCCTATGCGTTTCCTTTTACCTTAGACGCGGGTCAAACAAGCACCATTCTTTTAAAAATACAAACACAAGGAAACGTCATCGTACCTATCTCGGTTTGGGAAAGAGGAGCGTTTTTTCAATATCAGAGTAATTATTTCTTAATTTTTGGGATTTTGCTTGGTGTGCTGTTGATAACAGGTATTTACAACGGCTTTGTATTCTATAAAACGCGCGAAAAGCTATTTTTCAGTTTTGCTGTTTTCATTCTAACTGTAGCGTTTTTGCTGGCGAATCAATCGGGGATGACGATGCGCTATTTGTGGCCAAACCTGCCTCAACTCAATCAGTTTGCGTCGATATTTACCATAAATATTGCCATGTTTGGTAATGCGCTCTTTGCCTTTACATACTTACCCTTTCCAAAAAAACTTTACCGATTCTGTCTAGCGCTAGTGGCTTTTGGTGGCGCACAGATCCTGATGTATCCATTTGTTGAGTACAGCGTTTTAGTGCAGGTTGGGCTATTAAACGCAGTAATTCTCCTGCTAACCAGCTTAATATTAGCCGTTTATTTGATGCTAAAGGGAGATAAAAGTGCCCGAGTATATGCCGCCGCTTGGACCCCTTTTATTATTGGCGTTGCGATTTCTGCATCTATCCGTTTCGAGATCATTGAGTATTCGCTATTTACTGAGTTTGCAGGTCTATTCTTTGCGATCGTTACTGTGGTGTGGCTATCAATTGCCATTGCCGATCGTTTAAACAGAGAAAAATCAAAACGTTTGTCTGCGCAAAAAGAGGCGATTAATAACTTAAAGCGCTACGAGGATTTATTTGAACATTCTATAGAGGGTATTTTTTCTTCTACCATTGGCGGCGTGTTGATTCGGGCAAATTCTGCATTTGTTAAGATGTTCGGTTATGACAGTGCTGAACACATGCTTGAATCGGTGCAGCGAAATATGGCAAAGGCATATAAAAACCCAAAAGACAGAGACGAAATTATTGCGCACTTATCTGAAGCTAAAGAAATTGTTGACGAAGAAGTTGAACTCGTTCGTGCTAACGGGGAAACGTTTTGGGCTTCTTTTACGCTCAGACTGTCTATTGATTTCGAAAACGCTGAGCAGATAGTCGAAGGTTCAATGATTGACATAAGCGCACGCAAAATATCAGAAATGAAGCTCGCTTATCTCGCGTCCCACGATCCGCTTACGGATCTTTTTAACAGACGTGAATTTGAAGAACGCCTCAGCACAACACTTGAAGTTAGTAATACTGAGAACAGCATGGTCAGCATGGTCAGCGTGCTTTATATGGACCTTGACCAGTTTAAAGTTGTTAACGATACCTGCGGACATACTGTAGGCGATAAGTTGCTGAAACAAATCACACAGCTGATGAAGACAACCTTAAAAGGGCGAGGCTTACTTGCGCGTTTGGGCGGTGATGAATTTGGTTTGATTTTATACAATTTATCGGCGCATGAAGCCTACGATATTGCAGATGAGATCTTGCAAGCAATTGGTAATTACAAGTTCAGACACGAAAAGCGCGTGTTCAATTTAGGTATAAGTATTGGTTTGGTAGAGTTGAGCCGCGGATTTAACTCTGTCGAAGATGTCATGAGCTTTGCCGACACCGCATGCTATGCGGCAAAAGATGCCGGGCGAAATCGCATCCATATGTATTCCTCCGACAATATCGAATTTGGTAAACGCCGATTTGATATGGAGCTGGTCACAGCAATAAACGAAGCGCTATCAAATGATGGTTTTAGGCTTTACAAGCAAAAAATTGCGTACAACAACAGCGATTGTTCGTTGTATGGCTATGAAATTTTATTAAGGATGGAAAACAAAGATGGGCTGTCATATTCACCCAGTGAATTTATTCCTGCGGCAGAGCGCTACGGCCTAATGTTAAAAATTGATAAATGGGTGGTTGAGCAGACCTTTGAATGGCTAAGCCGCAATCCTGCGGAAGTTAATAGCATTGATAATTGCTCAATTAACTTGAGCGGAGTTTCAATAGGCGATGCGGGCCTTACTCAGCTTTTAAAGACCTGTTTTCAAACATATCAGATTAGACATGACAAGATTTGCTTTGAAATTACCGAAACGCATGCCATTGAAGATATTGACAGCACCATAGAGTTCATTGAGCTATTTCAGGACCTTGGTTGTAAATTTTCATTGGATGATTTTGGCAGTGGTTTATCGTCTTATGGTTACCTCAAAGCGCTTCCCATTAATAACGTGAAAATCGACGGGCGATTTGTGCAGGGCATTGCGGCCGACCCTGCCGATTATGCTATGGTGAAATCAATTCATGCGGTCGCCGAGGCGATGGGCAAAAAAACCATCGCAGAATATGTTGAAAATGCAGAGGTTATAGAGAAACTGCGCGCGATAGGCATCGACTATTTACAAGGCTATGCCATCGATGTTCCTAATCCAGTGGAAAGTGATGAGAAACACCAGCAAAACCTTTTAGCACGGCGAGCGCGCTAAACGTATCGTTACCCTAATCTATATTGGTCTGAGTCTCATTCAAACGCCCAATGGAAAGTGAGCTTGATTGCTCTGTGGCCGCGTTAAAGCATATCTTTTTAATTGCTAATTTGCTTCTATTCTTGCTCGAATATAAAAGGCTCTTTTTTGGCCTTTTTGCGCATCCAATTGAGAGTCGATCTAACAGAGCCCCGTGAGAGTAGGTTGTGTTCGAGTTTATGCTTACCCGGAAATGGCAAGAGGCCTAAACCTAACAAAATAGTAATGATCCCCTGTCCTGGCAATACCAGCATCACTAAGCCGCTGAGTAACAAACACAGGCCAAAGAAAATCTTAACTAAATTAAATAGCCAAGCAATGCTCTTATGGCGAAGTTTTGCTTCGGTGTTTAAATCAATAGTACTGTTGCCCTCTTTAGTATGTTTTTCAAAACTCACCCGCGACATCTGGCTTAAAGAAAGCTCATGCCTGCGCAAAAAATAGCGAGAGTCCAAACGATTGATCATGTAAGTAATTACAAGCAGATATACAACTGATACCGTGGTAGTTAACAAAACCGTAAACAATACAAAGTTTGGCCCAAAGTTCAGCGTCAAATAATCGGTTATTTTGTTGTATAGTTCGATTAACAAGCTCATATCCGTAAATTATTAAGCAGCAAAGGCTTCGAATTAAGGTTTATGTAAATGATAAATGACTGGATAAACTGGCTATCGCCGCATTGGGTAACCATTACCGTAATACTGCATATTAGCTTATCTCTGCTCACTTCGTTACATGTATTATTGTATAAAGAAAACGAACGCACCTCCCTTGCTTGGATTGGTTTAGTGGTGCTCTCTCCAGTAATAGGCAGTATGTTTTATTGGATATTTGGTATCAACCGTATTCAAAGACTCGCCCAGAAAAAACATCCGCCCATACCTAAGCACGAAGCACCGCACCCAAAGTCACTGGCGAAGTTTTTTGACTTACCCAAGCATTGGCATGGCGAAATCATTTCAGGCTATAGCATTTACCCTAGCGACTATTCAGATGGCAATACTGTTGAACCCCTTATTAATGGCGACAATGCCTACCCTGCTATGCTCAAGTCGATTGAAGAAGCGAAAACAAGCATCGTACTCGCAAGCTACATATTCGACTACGACGAGATTGGTCGCAAGTTTGTTGATGCCTTAGCAAATGCACATGAACGCGGGGTAATCGTGCATGTTTTGTTAGATGGCATAGGCATTCGCTACAGCTGGCATAAATCTGACCGCGCCTTAAAAAAGTTAGGTGTTAAAAGCGCACGCTTTTTGCCAACTATTTCGCTTACCGGCATTCGTTTTATTAACCTTCGAAATCACCGCAAAATTCTTTGTGTAGATGGGGAGCTCGCTTATGTTGGTGGTATGAACATTAGTAAAAATAATGTGCTTGCCACTGCAACTAGCCCTATTGACGATGTACACTTCAAAGTCAGAGGGCCGGTGGTCGACCAAATTAGTCAGGTGTTTTTAGAAGACTGGTACTTTGCTACTGGCGAGATGATTGATTTTCCTCAGTACGAGGCGCCAGCTAACAACGAAGATAAACAAAAAGTCATTGCGAAGGTTATTCAAGATGGCCCTGATGAACACCACAACAAAGTAAAATGGACCTTAATTAATGCGCTTTCTTGCGCGCAAACAAGCGTAAAAATATTAACGCCATACTTTATTCCCGATAGGGTGTTGATGGCATCTTTGCACGCAGCAGCGCTGCGAGGAGTATCGATTGAAATCATTGTGCCCCACAGCAGCAACATTCCTTTTCTAGATTGGGTAATGCAGGCAAACGCAGCACGCATTATAGAACATGGCATCAAGCTCTATAAAAATACGCGCCCCTTTGATCACAGCAAAGTTGTGCTCATCGACGATATTTGGTCTTTTGTTGGCTCAACCAATTGGGACTCAAGAAGCTTAGAGTTTAACTTTGAAATAAACCTTGAGTGCTTTGATAAATCGCTAAATAGCAAACTAAGCGAGCTGTTTGAGAGTAAAAGAAACAATGCAAAGGAAGTGTTAGAGCCGGAACTCAACGACATTCCCATGTATAAAAAAGTACGCAATAACTTGTTTCGTTTGTTTTCGCCCTACTTGTAAACGCTTTGGCAAAACGTGACTTCAATAGAGAGCTTTATACTAAATGATTCAATCGCAGTACAAACCGATGGAGTCCATCAAAATAATGGGCTCTGCACCAAAGGCAAGTTTAGGACCGCATTTTGAAGTCTTGGTGTGGAATGTATTTAAGTGCAAACGAAACGGTTGGCATGAAAACTTCAGTAGCCTACTCAAAAATAAAGACCTTGTGCTATTGCAGGAGGCGGTTCTTAACTCACGCTTTGACTTAGAATTTACGCAATCCACTGAACATCAGTGGATGATGGCACGAAGCTTTAAGAACCTTCGAAACAACATAGAAACCGGCGTAAAAACCGGGGCGGCTGTGGCCGCTCAAGACTTTTCTTTTGCGTCGTCTTTTCATGGCGAGCCTATTACCAATACAAAGAAAATGTCTTTAGCGACCCGATATCCCTTGCACGGGCAGCAACAAAGTTTATTGGTGGTAAATGCTCACTTGATTAACTTTGTATCACTCGACAAGTTTATATCGCACTTAACCATAGTGTTTGATGCCATTAAACAACATCAAGGACCGGTGTTGCTAGCGGGCGATTTTAATACTTGGAATAAACAACGATTCAAGCACTTTCATGAACTGGCTAGCTCACTGTTATTGCAAGAGGTAAATATTGCGCGTCGTCCTCGTTTGAATCACTTATTTAAGCATTTGGATCATATTTACTATCGTGGGCTTGAGGTGAGTAATGTTGTTGTACACACCGATATTCGAAGCTCAGACCATTTTCCCATTAGCCTTTCGCTAAACATCGCTGAATGATGTTGCTTAGAGCTTATCAAGCAGGCCAGTTTTTCCTTAAAATAATAATGACCATCATCAGACCAAACAAAGCAGTCATGGTCATCACCTCAGGCATTACCTGAACAAAAGATGCGCCCATTTGGTCCACGTTCAAAAATGCCTGCACAGCCGATGTGCTAGGTAAAAATGCGCTCAGTGCAACCAAAGGTTCTGGAATAGACTCTACCGGCCATGCAAAGCCTGCTAAAAATATTGTGGGTATCGAGGTGGGTATGAAATGAATGATTGCCTGCACTTTATACTTAACAAAAGAAGCGATGGCTACCGACCAAGCCGCGGCTGTTATGGCAAACACGCATACAACTGAGAGCAAATCGCTGAGCTCTCCAAAGTGCGGATAATCCTCTCGCCAATATACAATGCCAATGTAATAAATAACATTGATACAGCAAATGCTAGCAGCAGCCGCAAAAAGGCCAAAGCGGTTGCTCAGTGAACTTAAATCAAAAGGCGCTTTTGATTCTCGCCAGCTACCTAGTAACATACAAAAGCCTAGCAACAAGGTCTGTTGAATTACAATAATAGCAACTGCCGGCACAATATACGTAGAGTACCCGCCAGTAGGATTTGAAGCAGCGCGCAAATCCAGCATTATCGGCTCACTTTGTTCTGCAGCCTGCATTGAGGATACTGAGTTCATGCGCTGATGGGCAAACTCAAGTTCAAAAGACAGCGTTTGCGCCGCCCCAGAAAATCCCAATAGCTCGCCTCGGTTATACATAAAGTAGGCGCCATTGCCGAGCACAATCACTTTGTTTGCTTTTCCGCTTTTAGCATTTCGGTTGAAATCTCTAGGGATAATTAATCCGCCTTGCACGCTGCCCTCTTGTAAGGCTTTCTGCAGTGCTTCGGTATCGGTCAAAACCGAGGTAATAGCAATGTCGGGGCTGGCGTCTGCCATACGGATTAACTTTCGGCTTAAGCTTGTGCGATCTAAATCAACCACAGCAACGGGGATTTCTCTTACTAACTCAGGACTATACGGAAAAGGATAATAAATAGAATAAACAATGGGCCCAATAAGCACTAACAAAAGTACATTGTGGTCTTTGACTACCGCTACTAAGGTTTGCCAGTATGCATTAAAAAAGCGCTGCCAAATACTCTTTGATGCTTGCGTCTGCATATTCTGGGTCTGCATATCTTGCGTCTGCATATTAGCTACCCGCCTGCTGCGCATCACAGCGCGTTCTCAGCCTGTATAGCGCGAATGGAAGCGGAATTAAAATAAAGGCCAATAGAATAAACACTTCAGGTATTGAACTGTGAATGGATGTGCCAATTTCAACTTGATCAATTTGCAGCTTTAATAGCGTTCTAATGGGCAGAAGGTATGTCCACCACTGCGCCAACATAGGCATGGACTGCTGCGGAAATGTCACACCCGCATAGGCAAAAGCAGGTGCCGTAAAAAACACCGCAACCGACAAGGCAGTGGCAAGTTTTGGGGCCAAAGACGCAAACAACACGCCTAAACTTAAATAGGCGACAATCATCAAAAACCACGCAAACACCAGCAATGCTAAACTTCCCTCAATGGGCCAGCCAGCTATGCTGTATAGCCAAATTAAACATGCTAGCGCGATAATCATTGAGATGGCAAATACGGGTAACACTTTTGCTAGAACTGCCTTAAACACGCCCCCTGCACTATCTAGCCACTGTTTTGCCGTGCTGTTTTGATATTCTCGCCCTACTAGAAATACTGTCCACAGCATCACAAATACCTGTAACATCGCTGGCAACAAGCCTGCTACCAGAAAATACTGATAGTTATCAAAAGGGTTGAATAGGGTACGAAGTTCTGCCTGAATTGGCATAAAATCTACTTCGGCCACAAGTGGGCTCTCTCCGCCCATTTCCAAGGAAGTCATATTGACCCCGGCCGACATTGTGGCTGTAACCTCGGTGAGGCTTTTTACAATGTTTCCCGATATCGTCAAAAACTGCCCTGAATGCCAAGCTGTGACTTTTGTCTGCCTGCCTGTTTTTAGGTCTTTATGAAAGTCTTTAGGAACAACAACAAAGGCATAAATTGAGGCTTGTTCTAACTGTTCGCGTGCCTCAATAGGCGAAAGAAAGGAGTTACTGACTTTTAGTTCCGGCGCAGCGTCTAGCATTCGGATGTAAGTTCGAGACAGGCTGGTATTGTCGTTATCAATTACCGCAATAGGCATGTCTCGTACCGTGCCTGATGAAAATATCCATGCTACCACCAGCATGCTGAGCACAAGTACACACAACGATAGCACAATATCGCCAACATTCTCTCGGTACCACCTTAGTTCACGGTTGAACGCTACTAAAAAGCCAGTGTTACTTTCAACAGGAGTGGCCATGCTTAATGCTGTCCTCTAGTTCGCTCAATACTGTTCGTTTAACAAACAAGCTGTCATTCCCACGAAAGTGAAATGCTGTTCGCTTAAGGAATTTATCGT
>CAYQMI010000131.1:0-8977 GCA_964418575.1 uncultured Glaciecola sp. | reverse complement strand
CACGCAATATTTACCAATTTTTGCGCCATTTAACACCACAGCATTAATGCCAATTAGAGAGTAATCTCCCACGGTGCAACCGTGAAGCATCACTTTATGCCCTATCGTTACGCCTTTGCCGATAGTAAGGGGGTAGCCATAGTCGGTGTGCAAAACTGATAAATCCTGAACGTTACTGCCCTCACCTACCTCAATCAGGTCGCAGTCGCCTCGCAGTACTGCATTAAACCACACGCTTGATTTAGCTTTTAACTTTACTTTGCCGATTACGTGAGCGCCTGGCGCAACATAAGCAGTTTCATCATTTTCTACGTTTTGTTTGTCTAACGAATACAGCATTGTGTTCATTTCCTATTTTTTAATTTGGCGCACTAAGCCTTCTTGTACAGATGTAGCTACCAAGTGTCCATGCTTGTCGAATATTTTACCCTGCACCAGTGCTCTGGAATTACCACTGAAAGGACTTTCCATCTCATACATCAGCCAATCATCAAATTTAAAGGGTTTATGAAACCACATCGCGTGATCAATCGTTGCCATTCTCAAGCTTTTATCTCTTGCCGATAATCCATGAGCCTGCAACGACGTTGACAAAAAGTGATAGTCAGATGCATAAGCAAGTGCAGCTTGGTTGAGTGAGAGTTTATTCTCAAGCGGATCGCGACTGCGTAACCATAACTGGCGTTTAGGGTCGCGTTTGCCTGCTTTAAATGTTTGCGGGCCGCCAATCGTTCTGATGTCGAGTGGGCGATGGTAAGTTAAGGCCTCTTTCATGCGCGTTGAGGTTTTGTCCATATTATCGTCAAAATATTTTAAATCCTGCGTCAGTTCTTCAGGGTCAGGCGTTTTAGGCATTTGCGCGAACTGGTGCGATAAGCCCTGCTCTTCAACCTGGAAAGACGCTGTCATATAAAAAATATTACGACCATTTTGAATGGCCTTTACACGCCGAGTTGAGAAACTGCGCCCGTCGCGCACGTTTTCAATATCGTAAACCACGGGTTTACTTGCATCGCCCGGCAACAAAAAATAGGAGTGCAATGAGTGAATCGTTCTGTCTTCGGGTACGGTTTGATATGCGGCCATGAGCGATTGCCCGAGCACTTGTCCACCATAAAGTGCTGGAAAGCCTAAATCCCAAGACTCACCTCTGTACAGCCCTGCCTCGAGAGCTTCTAAATCAAATAAGTGTGAGAGTGTTACATCTGTCAAAGGGGGTCTCCAATGTTTAAAAGCTTGCTAAGTAATCTCGTGAGGATTACGCGGATAAAACTTCGTGGCTAAGGTGTCTTGATAGCTAAAGGTTCGGGTGTCTTTATACGGCAATTTCATAAAGCCCGATATGCCTAAGCCATTAATTAGTGGCACCTGCTCAATAATCTCTTTGAGAATACGCTTAAAACTAGCCTCTTGTTCATGATCAAGCAAAGTGTAGTAATTATGAATTTTTAAATGCTTAGGCAACGACTCAAAAATAATGCAGCCAGTGTGATGAATGGTATTAAGTTGCTTTATGCAAGCAAGTAGCTCAGGGGGAAGTTTCAGTAATTCATCGGGGTCGTCACCGTCTTCAAAATACGAATGCATGCGTGTTTCGTTTTCAACTATCGACTGCTTACTCAAGTCGTAAGGAATAGCCACATTTATTGAAGGTGAAAATGGAATATGTTCGTCATCGCGCTCAAAATGGATGGTATTTTTAGCATTAAACATACAACTTTTAAAAATGCCGGTTCGGTTAATTGCTCGCGCTAAATTCACCATATTGTCGACCGAGCGGTCAAAAGATTCTTGTAGAGATGGGTCGTAAAGTTTGAGGCTTGAGTCTACAAAAATACCCGATACTTCCCAACGGATTGCCAGCCCGCCTACCACAGGGTACTTACCTAAACGACTCACCGCAGAAATAAAGCCCTTTTCAGTTTCGCCCATGCCTTGCAGGTAATTTTTATAATAGCGTTCAAACTGCGCATCGTTAAGGTAATTCAGATCATCAACATTCACACCAGACTGCTGGCGTAAAAACGACTTTCGTGAGCTGTATACAACGGTTTCGATGTCTCTTTTGCTGCCGCTTATCCAAGTGGGCAACATACAAATCTTTTTTTCTACCGGGCTTTGCGTAAACACTAAACGCTTAAAGTGTTGGTAGTTGGCAAAGAGCCAATCTCCACCTCGCTCCCGCGTTTGAGCATCGTCGCTCATCATTGCTTGCAAGCATTCGGCTAAGGCCTGCGGCAAGCCCAAACTCATTGGCGTAATGGCTTTGCGACCAAAACGAGAAGACTGCCCGCTTGCCATCGCATAAATAGTGCTCGCTAGCCCTTGCTCATCAAAACGTGGGGAAGATAGTTTGCCTTCTAGTTGGTCATCGCCAATAAAATACACATCGCCAAGGCGCGCATTGGTTTGCTGCAAATCGCCCGACATTAAATCCATAACGTTGTCGCCCACATATTGATGATGTTCATCGACCTGTGCAAACACACACGAGCCCCAATCAATAAGCGATAATATTCTCTGCTCTGGCTCCCACACCAAATTAGAAGGCTTCACATCCCCATGCACAATCGGTTTTTTCGCGCCGTTTTCGCTGTGCTCTCTTAACGCTAATAACACATCGCAAAGCCGCACTAAAATATCGATGAGCTCTTTGACCGGCAAAGGGCCATTTTGCAGGGAATATTGCTCTAAATCTAAGCCTGGTGCTCTTTGCATCACCAAAATCGATTGACGTTTGATTTTTTGAAACTGAATAAGCTGTGGTACTAGCTCATGCTGCACCTTGCCGAGCATGTAGGCTTCTTCTTCGAGACGATCTTGTATATGTTGCGGTAAGGTAACTTTTGAAAACTTAAACACATGCGCATCACCTAAAGGCGATACACCGCTGAAAGCAAAGCCAAAGGCGCCCTTGCCTATCAGTGAGATATTGGCGTAACCGAGTTTGCGCAACTGCGACTCACACAACTTAAACCAGTCTTTTAGCCGCTTTGCGTCTTTGTGCGAGAGCAAATATACCGACTGATCATCGGGTATATAAAAGTGCTTTAAAGCTAGTTCGGTCATGCTTAAGCCGGCCTCTCGTGCCAAGTAAGGCTCGATAATTGGTTGCCGTCTTGCTGAACATAGCGTTGCAACAGCACAAGTAATGAATTTAAGTCTTCATCGATTTTATAAGGCGGATTGATGATGCAAACACCTGAGCCATACATACCTACCTTTTCGCTGGGCGCTTGATTGGCAAACTCAATGCTTAACATGCCACCAGTGCAATGTTGCGATGCACTTTGCGCTAAGTTGCTTAGCATCTTAGCGCTTTGTTTGGCTTTCGGATTCGCTTCAACAATTTTCGTTTTGCGATTAATGCGCGATGCCGATAACAACGGATACCAAATCATAAAGGTCCCATTGCGCCACTTTTTTAAGGCTCCCTCAACTGCTCCTGCGACCTGCTCATACTCACTAGCTTGTTCGTAAGGAGGGTCAATAAGAATAAAGCCTCGATTAGGACTAGGGGGTGTTATGGCTTTGGTTAACTCAAAGGCATCTCGCTGATGCAGTTGCACATGAGCACTTTTGTCAGCTTCTTTGTTGGTAGCAAAGCGAGTGTCATTGAAAGCATCTTCTAGTGCTTTAAACATGGGAGCTGATAGCTCATTTGCATGCAAATTGTCTTGTGCTCGGGCAAACTGTGATAGCAACATAGGCGAGCCTGGATACATTGCCTTGCTATGTAGCGAGTTTACATAGCACAAATACGCCTTGGCGCTAGTATGCTCAATATCGCCCCTATGATAGGCGTTCAACAACTGAGTGAACGCCAAAGCGTCGGCCTTGGTAGGTTGATTATCGAGGTCGTAATACCCTGTCCCGGCATGGGTGTCGAGGGCAAAATAGGGTTTGGCTTTTTGGTTAAACTTTCCAAGTAGCGCGATTAAGGAAATGTGCTTTAATACATCTGCATGATTGCCTGCATGAAAGGCGTGTTGATAACTTAGCAATGAAACCTCAAACGGCGCGATGCCATGGTGGCAGTGGACAGTAAATATGAGTATAAAATGTTTAATGTTACGTATCGATTCTTTTTAACGCATTTTTATAAAATTAACACCTTTTACGCTTACCGATTGCAATCACTTTAAGCACAATTACTTCGCCTATTATCTGATACACAAGCTGATAAGCAGTTTGTCGAAGTTTATTTTTACATCTTTAAGTCAGTAAGATTTAGCAGCGGCAAAGAGGCGTGAGCTGCATTGTTAGATTAATGCTAGTATTGTCTTTAGCCAATAAACTATGTATCTATAAACAAGGAAGATAATGAAGTATCTGGTGTTAACTCTGCTATTAACCATGCTCTCAATAAAGGTTGCCGAGTCGAAATCAAAAACAACTTACGACATTAAATGGAAAGAAAGTCATGGCAAAATTATTTCTAAATCAGTGTGCTTAAATTATAAAAAAGGAACTGTGGCTTACAGAGCGTGCCGCTCTCAAGCAAAAGATTACTTTAGAGAGCAGTGCAAGTATTATAAAGAAATTTCGTCATCTAATAGCACTAGACCGCAAAAGAAAAAGTTTTGCAATGCAGCCAATAATTTTAACCCTGTTGCCTCATAGGCGTATTTAGAACTTAATGAGCTATAAGGAATTAGCAATGAAAAAAGCACTGATACTCTCTATTTTTTGTATTTTTACAGTGGCTTGCACCTCAAACAAAAACGCCGATGAGATAACGAAAGAGTCGGCAGATTATATTGATTTAACATCAGACGATAACAAAGAATTGATTAAAGATTATTGGATGGTGACAAAACGGCAAAACCCTCAATATCCAATTAATGCTGCCAGAGATGGTGTGTCTGGCTGCGTCGAGTTTATAGTAGGTATTGACCGTGATGGAACAGCTGGCGGATATAAAGTACACAAATCGTTTCCCGAAGGCGTGTTTGATGACTACGCAGCAGCAGCATTAAATCAGTGGAAATGGAAAGCCTCGACGCAAAACACCGATAAAGACCCTGTATTAACCACCATACAATTAAACTTCATGGTAAATGGTTCTTACAATAAATCTCAAGCAGAGAAAGCATGTGGGTTTGGTCACATGTAGTTATCAATATTTAAATGACACAATAAAAGGAAGACTTATGATAAAAAGGATATTTTGGCTCTTGTTCGCTGTTTCGTTTACAAGTTATGCAAACGACGATGCACTTTCTATAGATAGAGTCGTTCCCCAAAACTTTGAATTAGCCTTCCCCAATGAATCTAATATCCAACCAGAGCAAAGCGATTTTAAGATAAACAGCTTTGCTTTGATGAGCAACGATGAGGGTGAACGTTGGGCGGTAGTCACCGCAACAAATCTTGCTTCTGGTAAACGGAGTTTGTCTCAAAAACATATTATGGCGATTGTTGCAAACGGTAAGCGTGTTGCGCCAAGTGAATTTTTATATTCATTTAATGCGCATGAGACACTCTCACTTACTATTAACTTTGGCGAAAGTAAGTTCCCGCTATTGTCGGTTTACTCTCGGGCTAAAAATTAAACTAGAGGGTGAGAGCATGAAAAGATATCGGTTTTTTATCTTACAAGCGGCTTCGCGTTATTTGCAGCTTCCATGTACTTTTTTAAAAGGTGTCCTGACAAATGTAATGCTGAAACATCCACTTTATTAAAATCAACTATCAACTATACTTACAAAAAATTTTCACTGGTTGAAGCTGCATGGCGATTCGAAACACTGTTTGTATATTGATTATTACTTATGCCTGTATGACAAACGTCGCTTTTGCTCAAACTGGTGATGGCGCTGAACAGCTCAATTCCGTTGAAACAATAGAAGTACAAGGTGTAAGGCCCCTATCCTTTTTTAAAGAGCAATACGAACTATCACGCGTAGCGCTTTTTGATAGCTTCAACGAACTCATAGAAGACCCCGACCTTCATTATGTTTGCAAACGCCAACGAAAAAAGAATTCAAGGATGGTCGAAACTGTTTGCAGAGATGCCTTCGATATCCGCATACGCGAAGAACTCTTTGCTGAAGAAGTACGTCACGCTGAAAATCTCATCACGGGTATAGGGAAAGGCGCAGCCTCTGCCCAATTGGGGACCTTAGAAATTAAAGAATTGAAAGAAACAAAAGCGCAACTTATTGATGAGTTAGCAAACGAGAGTGAAGATTTCAGGCAAGTTATTATTAACTTTAATAAAGCAAAGTACTATTACGAAATGGCACATGCTAGAAAGTTCGGAGCGCTAAGTGAGCATAGCACGTCGGAAAACGGCGTCCCAGAAAATAACTCGGATAGCGAGAATTAAAACACGCTAATATTTACACAAATTCATATCAAAGTGCATAAACTCAAGTCTTGACTTGGCGTCTAAAGATCCAAACATATCCTCATATTTTTTATTGTGAATTTTTAAATTCAAACTTATATCGCAATAATAAAAATAATTTTCGTTAATCAAATATCCCTTGCTAAATTTGAAGCACTCCGCGTTTTAGTAAATACTGACCGCTGACATTTCAATCATAAATTACCTGATAAGAGAACATAATGTTTGCACTCTCAACTGTTAGAGCAAAAGATAAAAATGTGAATCTAGCAAAACTAGGGGTTACATGCGTAGCGCTTAGCTTTTGCCTGAAGCTAAGTTTTGCTCATGCTCAAAATGATGAAGCTATAAGTTCTGCATCCAGTAGCAAAGGGCCTGAGCAAGTTCAACAGCAAGAGGTTGAGGAAATTACCGTAACAGGCCGCGCGGGAGATGCCGCTCTACAGGCGTTTAGTGCCGGTAACTTTGAACTAGCAGAAATAAAATTTAAAGACAATGTACGCTGTGCATTGAGAGCCGAACGAGCAAAAGAAAGGTTTGCTAGTGACATGCGAAATTCGCAGTTAACGCAATCTATCACCGGCGATATTACTGCAAACACACCAAACACTGGTATCAATTCAAGCTCAGCGATGTCTTCAAGCAAAAGTGGACAAGACCAGTCTCCAGTGCGCAATCTTACCTGCGATAACCGAGGCTACCAAGTGTATATGGTGGGAATGTCGCAACTTCAGCTGGGCCGAGCAGAAGAAGCGGAAGAAAGTTTTGAAAGCGCTATTCGCCTAAATAAGCACCTGCACGATGCCATGTATAGATTAGCGCTTATGAAATTACTGCGAGATGACCAAAAAGGTGCACAAGAGCATTACGAAGACATGCAGCGTTTACTTAAACGCTGCAAAAAGAACTGCGACGCACGAGAGAATATTCAAGTGCGCCTAGATTTTTTGCAAAAGGCTATGGAGGGCAAAATAAAGCGTGAGTGAAATGCCAAAATGCTCGCACAATGCGAAGTTTTACCTAGGGCTTCTCAGCTTTACTTAACCTATCGCAAATTCACCAGCATTTTTTCAGGGTTTGCCAAATAACTCATCCACAAGTTATTAAACTTCACCATGGTTGCGCCGTCTATCACGCGATGATCGCCTGACCAGTTCACCATCATGATGTTCTGCGCAAACACGCTGCCGTCCTCTGCAAAGCGCGGTAGCTATTGGGTTTTACCTAGGGCAACTATAGCTACATCGGGTTTATTAATAACCGGAGTTGCTGTTATTCCGCCTAAAGTACCAATATTCGATATGCTTATGCTGCCACCACTCAAGTCGGTATTCGATAATTTACCTTCTCGTGCGCTCTCAACAATCCTGTTTACCTCAACTGCAACTTCTTTCAACGAGAGCTGCTGAACATTTTTAATACTAGGCACTAGCAGGCCAATTTTTGAATCTACCGCCATGCCAATATTATGACTAGCAAGATAAGTCAGTTCGGTGGCTTCTTCATTCAGGCGACTATTAAGCACCGGGTACTCGAGCATCGCTAAAGACAGTGCTTTGATAAAAAACGGCATAAAACTAAGCTTAATGCCCTGCTTCTCAAACTCTGGTTTTAAGCGGCTGCGTAGCGCGATTAAGTTATCCATATTCAGCTCATCGCTCACTGAAAAATGAGGGATAGTGCTTACACTTGCCATCATTTGTTTTGCCATTGCAGCACGAATGCCTTTGATGGGTTCGACTCTATCTTCGCTAGCATTATTAAACTGATTGCTGCTTGCTTGAACCGCAGTTGAAGCTGCAGTTGCGACAGTTGTGGCGCCTTGTGACGACTTAATAGACGCTTCATTAGTTAATTGTGCATTAACTGCGAATAAATCAGCTTTAACAATTCTGCCTTTTTTGCCCGTTCCATTGACCTGTGCAAGCGACACACCTAATTCTCTAGCTAAGCGTCTTACCGCGGGGCTGGCGATCGCTTTATTTGAATCAACTGGCGCTTCAAAGTTTTCACCTTGTTTTGCGCTTGCCTCGCTTATTTGGGGACTTGTCTGAGAAGTAGCTTTGCTACCGCCTTGATTACCCGCATGTGCAGATGCTGAATTTTCAGGGGCAATTAAGGCTGTTGCATCGTTTTGAGTATCACTACTAGCATCAGATGCAACGGTTTGATCAAACAAAGGGGAATGCACTTTCGCGATATCACCCTGCTGATAATGCAGCTTCGTAATTTTACCACGATATTTTGCCGGAATTTCTACCACGGCTTTATCGGTCATCACTTCAACCACTACTTGGTCTTCTTCAACCTCGTCGCCCTCGGCAATGCTCCACTTCACAATTTCGCATTCTACAATGCCCTCGCCAATATCTGGCAATAAGAACGACTCTGTTCTGCTAATTCCATTTGGACCTGATTCGCTAGGGACTGCATTGTCTGATGGTGCAGACGCTGGTGTTTTATTCTCTGCAATAGACGTATCTGCGCCCTCTTCTTCCATAGACATTGCAAATAAAGGCGCATGCACTTTGGCAATGTCACCCTCTTTATAATAAAGCTTGCTTACTACACCGTTGTACATAGCCGGAATTTCAACCGTGGCTTTGTCGGTCATCACCTCGGCTA
>CAYQMI010000130.1:3650-9057 GCA_964418575.1 uncultured Glaciecola sp. | reverse complement strand
TGTAAATTTTCGACCATCAAATTAACTGGTATCGTTAGGGAGTGTGATAAACGTTTCGCGCTCTCTTTGTCTGATACTCCCGGTATAAATGCACCATCTGCGCCTGCTCTTTGATAACTATTCAGTCGATTTATCGCCATTTCAAAAGCAGCTTCCCCATTCGCGAGCATTCTTAGATATACATCCGTTCTTGCATTAATGAATAATTGACTACCAACGGAATCACGTATTGTCTTTATTTTCTCAATTAATAATTCTGGTGAGCGCTCACCATCTTCAATATTAATACCTACGACCCCTATCGATACTAGACGCTGAACGAGAGCTGCAACCTCTTTACAATCATTCGAATAACCATCTTCTATATCAATAGATAAGGGTATTGTTGCAACCCTTTGTATGCGTTTTATCGCGTTTATCAATTCATCAATGGGTAGTATTGAACCATCTGCATATCCAAGCGACCATGATAATGATGCACTACTTGTAGCTAGTGCTTTCGCGCCGCTTGCTTGCACAAGAGCCGCGCTAGCAGCATCCCAAACGTTATTTAAAAGTAGTGGTTGATCAGTATTGTGAAGCAGTTTAAAACGATTAAAGTTATTCATGATTAAATTTATCTCCTAAAACTCAGAGTATAAAGGAGTCAAAATATCAAGCACGTCGTTATCGGAACTCATAGTTAAATTATTGTTTCAAATACTAGGAATTCAAACCGCCACAATAGCCGCAAGCTGACTTGCTAAAGCATCCGCTGGCGCTTGTTTAAAAAACTTCTTGATATGAATTCGTCTTTTTTTGCCTTTTTTAAAGCCTTTGAGGTCGGCATATACAATAAACAAAGGTGTTTTATGAGATGTATTCGCCTGCCTTTCAATATCTGCACCCTGCGTGCTCGCAAGCTCTTTTCGGACGTGGATAGTAGACAGCTCGCTAAATGGGTAAGCGCGTGCTGCAAAACTAATAAGTAAACTATGGAGAGTGATAAGTTCTTTTGCCTTGGTATCAACAAGCACTACCCGCTTGTAAAAGCAACCGAACATACAAGCAACACCGAGCATAAGCCCCATACTTGCCAATGCAGCATCTGAAGTACCTATGCCCGCTATATAGCCAGTCAACAATATAATAGATAAAATTAGCCCGACAGCTGAGGTATAAAATATCAAAGGCCTTACGCGTTCTTCTATCTTCATTTTGCTATTCCTTGCTAATGAACAAAACCCTTATTCGAGTCTGCTACACTAAAACTTACCCTCTCAATACCAAGCTTGAACGCCATTGACGACTAAAAGTACTGACCTAGAAAGTCTCTATCGCCTGCGCATGTGAGTACAATCGCTCAATCATATCGCTCAATACTGCCTGCTCTTGCTCCGATAAACAATCGAGCAGGGCTTTTTCGTACTGCAAAGACAGCGGGACTATTTCTGCGTATACCTCGTAACCGGTTTCAGAAAGGCTGATGTGCGAGCGGCGCTTGTCGTCTTTGGCTATTTTTCGTAGCACCAGTTTGCGCTTTAAAAGCTGACCGATTGCTCTGCTTATCAGCGATTTCTCAATTTGCGTTTTTACCGAAATTTCGTCTGCAGAAGCGCCCGGATATTCACCTAATACCGCCATAATCCGCCACTCAGTAATGGAAAGTGCGAACTTATCTTTGTAGGTTTGCGCCACAATAGTACTCACCTTATTCGACACAATAGAAAGTCTGTAAGGCATATATTTTTCTAAAGTGAGTAATGTTTTTTGTTGGTCAGACACATGCTGCTCCTGAGCAAAATCAAATGGTGATTTGTGTATTAAACTTGACATTAGTTGTAATTACAACTAATTTAGTTGCACTTACAACTATTTATAGCAATTGCTGTTAAAGATTCAAACGCCTTTGCCATAAAGCAGATGAAACAATAGGAAATACAATGGCTGATTTATTTGAAAACCCGATGGGCCTCGACGGCTTTGAATTTGTTGAGTTCACCGCGCCTGAAAAAGGCATTTTAGAGCCAGTATTCACTATGATGGGCTTCACTCAGGTAGCTAATCATAAATCGAAAGATGTGTCTTTATGGCGCCAAGGCGATATTAACTTTATTACCAACTACACCAAAAATAGCCCAGCCTTCTATTATGCTCAGGAGCATGGTCCGTCTGCTTGCGGCATGGCATTTCGCGTAAAAAATTCGCAAAAAGCCTACAAAATGGCGATTGAAAAGGGCGCGCAACCGATTGATATGCAAACCGGTGCAATGGAACTTAAACTGCCAGCAATAAAAGGCATTGGTGGCGCAGCGCTTTATTTAATCGACCGCTATCAAGGCGAGAACACCATTTACGATATTGATTTTGAATGGATTGAAGGTGTTGACCGTCGTCCTGAGGGCTGTGGTTTCCATACGCTGGATCACTTAACTCACAATGTTTACCGTGGACGCATGGCGCATTGGGCGAAGTTTTATGAAAGCTTATTTAACTTCCGCGAAATACGTTACTTTGATATTAAAGGCGAATACACAGGCTTGCTATCAAAAGCGATGACTGCCCCTGACGGTAAAATCCGCATTCCATTAAACGAAGAAGCGGGCGGCGCAGGCGGTCAGATAGAAGAGTTCTTAATGGCGTATAACGGCGAAGGTATTCAGCATATCGCATTTGCCTGTGACGATTTGCTTGCATGCTGGGACCGTTTAAAAGCGCAAGGCATGAAGTTTATGACCGCACCTCCGCAAACATACTACAAAATGCTTGATGAGCGCTTGCCAGGCCACGGCGAACCTGCCGACGAATTGCAAATGCGCGGTATATTGCTCGATGGCACAACCGAAGGCGGTAAACCTCGTCTGCTTCTACAAATATTTTCAGCTACTTTGCTTGGCCCAGTATTCTTTGAATTTATTCAGCGTAAAGAAGACGAAGGTTTTGGTGAAGGTAACTTCAAAGCACTATTTGAATCGATTGAGCGTGACCAAGTTGAGCGCGGTGTGATTGCCGGTGGAAATGATGACTCAAACAAAGAGAAGGAAGGCGCATAATGGCCATTTCTCGCATTCACCACGTGGCCTATCGCTGCAATGATGCAAAAGAAACGGTCGCATTTTATCAAAATATGCTGGGCATGGATTTTCAGCTCGCGATTGCAGAAGACCAAGTGCCTTCTACTAAAGCGCCCGACCCATACATGCATGTATTTTTAGATGCAGGTAACGGCAATGTGCTCGCTTTTTTTGAGCTACCTAACTCACCCAAAATGGGTCGCGATAGCAATACGCCTGAATGGGTGCAGCACATTGCATTTGAAGTGCCTTCAATGGACGAGCTACTAGCCGCTAAAGACAAGCTGGAAGCCAACGACATTAGCGTGCTTGGGCCAACAGATCACGGCATTTTTAAATCGATTTATTTTTTCGACCCTAACGGTCACCGCATTGAATTAGCGGCAAATACCCATACACCTGAAATGATGACGGAGCTAAAAAGAGTGGCACCAGAGATGTTAGCAGAATGGTCGCAGACTAAAAAGGCACCTAAACATGCAGATTGGCTACACAATGGCCAAGGCTTCAAAGCCAGCAATAATAAGGGAGACGCATAACAATGAAATTAGCGAGCTTACAACATGGCAGAGACGGAAAGTTAGTTGTTGTTAATAAAGCGCTTACGCAAATGGTTTACGCGCAAGACATCGCACCTACCTTGCAGCATGCACTCGATAACTGGGAAGAATTAGCGCCAAAGCTAGAAGAGCTTGCCAACAAACTCGAAAAGGGTGAAGTTGCCGCTGAACCATTTGAACAAAGCAGCTGCGCCTCTCCTTTGCCAAGGGCTTATCAGTGGGCCGACGGCAGTGCATATGTGAATCACGTAGAGCTTGTACGCAAAGCCCGCGGCGCTGAAATGCCAGAGTCTTTCTGGACAGACCCACTTATGTATCAAGGCGGCTCTGACTCCTTTTTAGGTCCTAAAGAAGACATTTTGATGCCAAGCGATGATGGTTTTGGTATTGATTTTGAGGCCGAAGTAGCGGTTATCACCGGCGACGTACCAATGGGCGTAAGTGCAGATGATGCGCTTGGTTATGTGCGTTTAGTGATGATTGTTAACGACGTATCGCTCAGAGGCTTAATTCCCAATGAGCTTGGCAAGGGTTTTGGATTTTTCCAGTCAAAGCCCTCTAGCGCCTTTAGCCCGATTGCGGTAACGCCTGATGATTTAGGTGACGCATGGCAAGACGGAAAGTTACACCTGCCTTTAGTTTCACACCTAAACGGTAACAAGTTTGGCGAACCGCATGCAGGTGTTGATATGACCTTCCATTTTGGTCAGCTTATTGCTCATGCCGCACGCACTCGCCCGCTTGAAGCAGGCACTGTGATTGGTTCTGGTACTGTTTCAAATAAACTTGATGGCGGCCCAGGAAAACCTGTTTCTGAAGGTGGTGTGGGTTATAGCTGTATCGCTGAAATTCGCATGATTGAAACCATTCAAAACGGTTCTCCCTCTACGCCATTTATGAAATTTGGCGACAATGTGAGTATTGAGATGTTTGATAATTCAGGCAATTCAATATTTGGCCAAATTGCACAACAAGTAAAACAGGCTTAAGATTCAAAGAGAGCCGCAATCTAGCGGCTCTCTTTATCTCTCCCTCCAGCAAATATTACTCTTCAAAAAAATACCTCAAAACATATGAAAGATATCTTGTTGATTGATTATTGGTTTAGGTACACTAGCGTCTGTTAAACGATGAAGCGAAAGGTGCATATGCAGCTCATAGAAATAAACAAAACACGCTACAGAAAGCACCTTAATCGGATAATTATTGGATGCATCGCTGCCTTGGCCTTAGGCAGTTTAGCTGTCGCGCAACTTCTAATTGCTTTATTCCCAGATCCAAGTGGCAGTCATTTTCACTGGAATTTACTTGGTGTTGTGCTCAGCTGCATTGGCATTGCCTGGACCTTAAACAAATATAAACAGCATGATTATATGACCGAGGTGGTTTACGTATGGGAATTAAAAAAATCCCTTAACAGAATTAATCGCAAAATGGACAAACTCAAAGCAGCAGCCCAAAAAGGAAATATCGACGCCCTCAACGCTATGCAATTTAGCTATGCCGGCTCCAGACTGCTTTGGAAACTCGATGATAATACGATTGTAATGGATGACTTGGCGATTGCACAATCTGAGCTCGATGCACTCGCTAGCCAATTTAAGCTAGAGCTTGATGCTAATAAATATAGTGAAAGTGCCTTGGAGCAGTTCTAAGTAACTGCATTTATTCCGATTAAAGAGCATAAATGTTGTTTATGCTCTTTGATGGTACTGCAGTATTTTTGAAGATGAAGAGTCTCCAGAGGCATTGCGGCAACATGCATACCTCGCCATGTACCATGCTAAAAGAGAA
>CAYQMI010000130.1:0-3550 GCA_964418575.1 uncultured Glaciecola sp. | reverse complement strand
CCCCCTCAAATGAAAGAAATGGCCAAAAATATGGCGAAGAATATGTGTACGTCATTTTATGAGTTTGAAGAAGTGATCGAAAACACTAACCTAGTGGATAGTTCACTGGCCTGTTTTAATTCACTTGAAGCATTAGAGTGCTCAGCCTTAATGGACGGCTTTGAAACGCCGGAATGCAAAGAGTTTGAAAAGCTCACCGCAGACTACAGTAATTAACTGAGCTAATAATAAGCGCGTTAAAACACTGCTATAAAATACGAACAGTACAAATCAAAATCGTTCTATTTAAAGTAAATTAAAGTAAAAATATTACTTTTACATAAATATTTGCGCGTTAATGAGCTTATTAACGTTTAAAAAGCGATATTTTGAATTTACTTATTTTGTTAGAGGTTTTTATGCGTTGCTTGCTATTCATTGTTTGGTGCCTACTAAGCGCATCGGTTTTTGCACAACAAGCTGAGTCCCCCATTAATGTAAATGTGGTGTACCCCAGCCAAATGCAAAGCACCAGCAGCATTGCATTGAGCGGCACAGTTGATGCCAAACAAAATGCGCAACTCGCAAGCTTAGAGGCCGGCGTAGTAGACCAACTCCTTGTTGAAATTGGTGATGTTGTTACTAAAGGGCAGGTATTGCTTACTCTTAACGACGATTTAGGCGCACTACTGGTTGAAAGCGCAAAAGCCACCTTACAAGCATCAAAAGTTAACCTAGCGGAAGCGCAGAGGCTATACAAAGAAGTATTGGTGCTGTCTGAGCAACAGGTTGTTGCACAAACGCTGATCGCAGAACGCGCCGCTTTGCTCGCAAATGCTGAAGCAGAGCTTGCGCGCTCACAGGCAAATTTAGCCCTGCAGCAAGAAATTTTAAAGCGTCACACATTGTATGCGCCTTTTGATGGTGTGGTAGCGTCACGCAGCGTTGATGTAGGTGAATGGATAACCCAGCAAACTAATGTGTTTACGCTGGTTGATGAAGAGCACCTTCGTTTAAATGTCTTAATTCCGCAGCAATATTATCCCTTGCTATCTAGAGCGCAGAATGTAGCAGTAAAAGTGCTTCCCGATGTGCAATCTGCAGCACCAATGGATGCTGTATTAAGTCGATTTGTGCCTGTATCAAGTGGCACAAGTCGCAGTTTTCAGGCACAAATAGACCTACCTGAAGGCAGCGATTTAGCTGCGGGCATGTCGGCGCGGGCCGAGATTCAAATTCCTAATACCAGCCAGAACATGTTCACTCTGCCGCTTTCTGCCATCAAGCAGCATCCTGATGGCGGAAGCAGTATATTTGTGGTCGAAGATGGTAAGGCAAAACGAATCATCACGCCTTATATCGATTTATCAAACGGCATGGTGAGCATCAACCAACAGCCCGCTAACCTACCCTATATAGTTTCAGGTGTAGAGCTCCTGCGAGACGGTGCACGCGTGACTGCCACTAATATTACAGAGACGGTCTTATGATAAGCGAAACCATAAAGCGCGGTACGCTAGTCACGGTTGTTGTTTTAATTGGCTGTATTTTAGGCGTGGTGTCGGCGCTTAATATTCCGGTGCAAATGATCCCCGACCTTGAAGTGCGAACCATTACGGTGCAAACCGGCTGGCCCGGCGCAACCCCTCAAGATATTGAAAAAGAAATTTTAATTGAACAAGAGCGTTACCTACGCAGCTTACCCAATTTGCAGCGCATGATTTCTTCTGCCGAAATGGGCTCAGCTAGCATCGCCTTGGAGTTTCCTTTTGGTGTGGATGTAAACGATGCGCTGATTCGCGTCAGCAACGCCCTGAGCCAAGTTCCTGCCTATCCTGAAAACGTGGACCAACCAAGGCTATTTTCAAGCTCATTTTCTAGCAACGCATTTATGTTTTTCAGGCTATCCCCATTACCCGGAAATCCGATGGCGCTCGATGTGGATATGCTTCGAGACTTTGCCGACGACTACATTCGCCCGCGCATGGAAACGGTGCCGGGTATATCACAAGTAGATGTAAGGGGTGGCTCGGCGCGGCAAATTCAAATCAAGGTAGACGCTGCAAGCCTAGCACAAAGAGGAATCAGCTTAACCGAAGTCAGAGATGCCATACGCACTCGCAACACTGACGCCTCAGCTGGTGATTTAGAAAGCGGTGCAAGCCGATACCTACTCAGAGTAGTCGGGCGTTTTGAACAACTCAGTGAGCTCGAGAACTTAATTGTATCGCGTGTTGATGGCAGCGATATTTATTTAAAAGACATTGCTCAAATAAAACTCGACCATTTTGAAACGCGTGGTCTCTCATATTCAAACGGAGAGCGCAATCTGACGATGTCGGTACGACGCGAAAGTGGGTCGAATGTTATAGATATCAAAGCCCAGCTTTTGCCCGTTGTAGAGGAGTTGAATCAATCTTTACTTGCGCAGAATGGCTTGAGCCTAAAACTGTTTAGCGACGACGTTCAATACGTATCAAGCTCACTTAAAAATGTATGGGTAAACCTTGGTTTAGGCGCAGTACTGGCCACTTTAGTAATGTTTTATTTCTTGCGCTCTGGCCGCTCTACACTCATTGGCGTGATGGGCATACCTATTTGTACCATTGCGGCGTTTTTGGCGCTGCTTGCTTTTGGTCGCACCATAAACGTAATCTCGCTGGCTGGCGTTGCCTTTGCCATTGGCATGACGGTAGACAACACCATTGTCGTGCTCGAATCCATCATGCAGGCTAAAAAACAGGGAAAGAACCGCTTTGATGCCGCCATTGAAGGAGTAAAAGAGGTGTGGCCTGCGGTATTGGCATCCACAGCCACTACGGTGCTGGTGTTTGCGCCCATTTTGTTTATTGAACAAGAAGCTGGTCAGCTTTATTCCGACATTGCCATTGCCATTTCAGGAGCCATTATTGCCTCAATGCTAGTGGCGATTTTTGTTGTGCCGGTGGCGATGGCAAATCTTAGCAATGAAAATAGCAAGGGCCTTGATAAAGCCCCTGTTCTTTCCAAACGCTGGTTAAAACTCGTTGATGTGTTCACACGAACTAAGCAGCAGGCTCGAATTTACAGCGCAATATTTGTTGTTTTCATTTTAGGCGGGGCCTACACGCTGATGCCCGCGGCAGAATACCTGCCTGAAGGCGAAGAGCCAAAAGCGTTTTCGATTATGAGCGCACCGCCCAGTTATAATCTAAGCGAGATGCAAAAAATTGGCGAAGAGCTGCGTGTTTACTTTAATGATTACGTAAATGCTGACCCAGCCGCCTTTGAAAATGGCGAAACCAACATGCCGCCTCTTGCTTATTATAATATGTCGGTGTCCATTGGCAGCATTTGGTTTTTAAGTGCGCCAGTTGAGCCTGAATATATTCAAGACATGATGGATGCCATCACCCTCAAATTTAGAAGTTTTGAGAATATGCGCGCGTTTTCTGCACGCGGTTCAATTATTTCGAGTAACGACGGCGGCACGAGGGCAGTTGCCGTGGATTTAGCCGGCAGTAATATTCGCGACCTCTACACTGCCGCTGAAGCGGTTTACATTGAGGCAGAAAAACGTTTTGATAATCCG
>CAYQMI010000129.1:0-9358 GCA_964418575.1 uncultured Glaciecola sp. | reverse complement strand
AACTGAGCTAAGGGGGACCTGACTTTTAACGGATGCGCATATTAAAGAGCATGGTGCCTACTGTCAATACACAATTGATGTTTTTCGCATATTATTATGCTCAGTCTTGCCTCTTGCAGAATTATTAATCAATCTAAGCTGTCCAACAAATTTTGCCAAACAAATCTCTTTAATAATCGTGCAAAACAAACGTTCCTTAAAAAGGAAATCTATGCAAGTCATTTTTTACCAATTCACATAAAAAAATGGCGAGATATTGTTTTTATTACTTATAACTAAATTTCTGTATTTTGAATTTTAAATTAAAAAAAAGTATTAAAAATATGTTGATTACTGTATCTTTGCACAGGTGTTCATAAAAGTGTCATACAGCCATCGGAATTAACTGGTTAGTAACAACTTACATAGAAATTTACTAAAAACTTTGTAGCTACCGCCATTATTAAGGCGCAGCCAGTTATCCACTTTTTCTGTGGATAACTATGTGTATTAAATTGTTAAATTTAAATGGTCGGTTTAATGCTTTTGTCAATATTCATTTTTGGTAATTGCTAAAATAATTATTTTTATCATTTAAATCATATAGATAATCAATTAAACGAATATTAGCTATAAAAAATACATTGACAGCACTAGGAATCAGCTTCCTGTGCGTTACTTTGAAAATGAATAATGTCGCTAATGTCACAGACGATGCTTTGACGGCTAATGTGTCAAATTTGTGACAAACTTAATTCTTATAAACAAAGTACTAGTTTTGTATAGATTTTAACTTAAATAAATTTAATCACAGTAAAACGCGGGTGAAAAGGATAAGTGATGTATAGTAATCGGCAGAGCCGGAAGAAAGCGAAATTAGCTGTGTATTCAAACCTGTGAAATCTAGTCCTCGAAATCTAATTAGCGATGATATCGGAAGCACGCTTAAGGGCATGACTGTGCCGATGATTGTCGGTATGATCATGTTAATGACCTTTTCCTTGGTCGACACCTATTTTGTGAGTTTGTTGGGCACAGACGAGCTAGCGGCCATTAGTTTTACCTTCCCAGTCACATTCACTGTCATTAGCTTAAATATTGGCTTAGGTATTGGTACATCTGCGGTCATCGGTAAGTTTCTTGGAAGCGGAGATACCACTCACGCAAAAGCGATTGCCAGCGGGGCAATTATGCTCTCTGTGATTCTGGTTAGCCTTTTGTGCTTGCTAGGGTATCTCGCCATCGAACCAGTTTTCAGCTCAATGGGTGCGTCTGAGGAGTTGATGCCCTACATATATGAATATATGTCGGTGTGGTTCCTATCTGGTGTGTTGTTAGCCATTCCTATGGTTGGCAACAGTATATTGCGAGCTGCAGGAGATACCAAAACACCCAGTATTATAATGGCGGTAGGCGGTGGTATTAATGCCTTGCTAGATCCTATTTTTATCTTTGGCTTAGGTCCTGTTCCTGCTTTCGGTATAAAAGGAGCGGCAATTGCTACCTGTATTGCATGGGCGGTTTGTGTTGTTTGGATTTTGTATTTGTTAGCATATCAGCGTAAGTTAATTGAGCCGAAACTCCTAGGCTTTGAGGATTTTAAACAATCCGCACGCGGGGTGTTAATCATCGGTTTGCCCGCAGCTGGCGCGAACATGCTTACACCAATAGCAGGTGGAATACTGACAGCTGTTGTTGCTGGCTATGGTGCTGAAGCTGTTGCTGCTTGGGGGGTTGGCAATCGCCTAGAATCAATGGCGAGTATATTAGTGCTGGCGCTGTCTATGTCACTTCCTCCTTTTATTAGCCAAAACTTTGGTGCCAGCAAATTTGATAGAATTCGACAGTCTTACCAAATGAGCCTCAAGTTTGTGATGCTGTGGCAACTCTTTATGTTTGGCGTTCTTGCACTTTTTGCGCCCTTAATTGCAGATCTGTTTGCCAAAGAAGCGATTGTTGCGCAATACATTGAAATGTTTTTGTTTATTGTACCCATTGGCTATGGTTTGCAGGGTATTATTATATTGACTAATTCTTCTTTTAACGCCATGCACCGTCCCATGTCTGCGCTGATTCTAAGCATTATTAGGCTGTTTGTATGTTATGTACCCATTGCCTATGCAGGAAGCGCGTTGTTTGGCTTAGTCGGCTTGTTCTGGGGCTGCGTTGTGGCTAACTTTGTTACTGCTGGGCTCTCATACTACTGGTTTCATAAAGAAGTGAACCAACAACAGGCATTATTCGAACAAACAAACACGCGAATTGAACTGGAGCAAAAGGCAACGAATGAGTAAAGGTTTCGAGCTTGCATCAAAGTATACCCCCGCAGGCGATCAGCCTAACGCAATAGCTGCTTTAGTCGATGGGCTTGATAGTGGCTTGGCCACGCAAACTTTGTTAGGCGTCACGGGCTCGGGTAAAACCTTTACCATGGCGAATGTAATTTCACAGGTACAGCGCCCAACACTAATTTTAGCGCATAACAAAACCCTCGCGGCTCAGCTCTACGGTGAGATGAAAGAGTTCTTCCCGAACAATGCGGTAGAGTATTTTGTATCTTATTACGATTATTACCAACCTGAAGCGTATGTGCCAAGCACCGACACGTTCATAGAAAAAGACGCCTCTATAAATGACCATATAGAACAAATGCGTTTATCAGCCACCAAGGCGCTGATGGAACGACGTGATGTAGTTATCATCGCTTCGGTTTCAGCCATTTATGGTTTGGGCGACCCTAAAAGCTATATGAAAATGCTCCTACATTTGCGCAAAGGCGACTTGATGGACCAGCGCGATATTCTGAGGCGCTTAGCAGAGCTGCAGTACAAGCGAAATGATATCGCTTTTGAGCGGGGTACTTTCAGAGTGCGTGGAGATGTCATCGACATATTCCCCGCTGACTCCGAGAAACAAGCGGTAAGAGTACAATTGTTCGACGAAGAAATTGAGCAAATTAGCTTGTTCGACCCCTTAACAGGCGTGGTCGATAAAAACGTAGTGCGCACAACAGTATTTCCAAAGACGCACTACGTGACTCCTCGCGAGAAAATAGTCGATGCAATTGAGTCGATAAAAGCCGAGCTCAAAGACCGCCAAAAGAATCTAAAAGACAATCACAAGCTTTTAGAAGAGCAGCGCATATCGCAGCGCACGCAGTTTGACATTGAAATGATGCTTGAGCTGGGATATTGCTCGGGTATAGAAAATTACTCTCGATATCTATCCGGCAGGGCGCCCGGTGAGCCGCCTCCCACGTTGCTTGATTATTTCCCGGCCGACGGCTTGATGTTTATCGATGAGTCTCATGTAACGGTCTCGCAGATAGGCGCAATGTACAAAGGCGACAGGTCGCGTAAGGAGACCTTGGTGGAATATGGCTTCAGGTTACCCTCTGCACTTGATAACCGTCCGCTTAAATTTGAAGAATTTGAACATATCTCTCCGCAGACGATATATGTCTCGGCAACGCCAGGTAATTTTGAATTAGAAAAATGTCAGGGGGATGTGGTAGAGCAGCTCGTAAGACCGACAGGTTTGCTCGACCCTGAGATAGAAGTACGTCCGGTCGCCACTCAAGTAGATGACGTGTTGTCTGAAATCAATAAACGCGTTGCCGTCAATGAACGGGTATTGATTACTACGTTGACCAAGCGTATGTCAGAGGATTTAACTGAATATTTGAATGAACATGGCGTGCGTGTGCGTTACCTGCACTCAGATATTGATACAGTGGAGCGTATCGAGATCATTCGTGATTTGCGCATAGGTAAGTTTGATGTGCTTGTGGGCATCAACTTATTGAGAGAAGGTTTAGATATGCCAGAAGTCTCTCTCGTAGCGATTTTAGACGCTGACAAAGAAGGCTTTTTGCGGGCTGAGAAGTCTCTTATTCAAACCATAGGACGGGCAGCGCGTCATTTAAATGGTCACGCAATTTTGTATGGTGATAAAATCACAAATTCCATGCGCAAGGCCATTGACGAAACTAATCGTCGTCGCGATGCCCAGCGTGCTCATAACCTTAAGCACAGCATTGTGCCTCAGCAGTTAAACAAAGCCATTACCGACATCATGGATTTAGGCGACAGCGCTGCGCATCCTGCTTCAGGTAAGATAAAACTGAAGAAGATGGGCGACAAACAAAAAGCGCAAAAAGCTATGACGGTCACTGAAATGATGTCTCAAATCAGTCAATTAGAGAAACGTATGTTTGAACATGCACGAGATTTGGACTTTGAAAAAGCGGCATCTTTGCGTGATGAAGTAGAAAATTTAAGGGCTCAAGTGGTTAAGCTGTCTTAGTGTTAATCATTGCAATTTGGTGATTTTTGCTCATTTTAATAGAAAAGTGTAAAGTTTAAGTTATACAAAACGATAACTTAATAGACATTGTTGGCATGTCCGTGTTTTTGATGAATGTTCGACACGGACATACGATTTACATTTTTGTTATTAAGGAAAAACCATGCTTAACCGTCTGCAAGAATCTGACATTAAATTGTTGCGCGTATTTTACGCGGTTGCTTCGTGTAATGGTTTTACCGCAGCAGAGCCGGTTCTTAGAATGCAGCGCCCAAATATCAGTGCTGCGATTAAAAAACTAGAAGAACGACTGGACTTAGTATTGTGTCATCGCGGCCGTGGTGGTTTTCAGATGACCAAAGAAGGCGAAGTCGTCTTCCAAGAAACAAAGCGCATATTCAACGCTTTTGATAATTTTGTGTTCAATTTAAAAAGTCTGCACGATGACTACTCTGGTCATATTACTATTGTGCTTATGGCAGGCTTGGCAACGTCTATGCAATTAGCGGTGGCGAAAGCCGTAAAAAGCACAATGAAAAAATTTGATGATATCCATGTAAATATTCAAACCCGTCTTTACAACGAAGTAGAGCACGTTGCTTTGTCAGGAGAATGTCATTTGGTCTTATCGACCTACGATATGGTAAAGCCTGAATCTGTGATGTTTCACCCAGTTGGGGTACAGTGCAAGGGAAGCTTGTATTGCTCACCGACTCATCCACTAGCGAAATATCGAGATGTAGATGTGTTGCCTGACACGGTGAATATCGAGGACTATCCGGCCATTGGTATATCGGGTTTGTCATCGTCAAATTATATAAATAATGATAAACGCTTAAGTATCCAAACTTTTTCAGATTCTTTTGATGTGTGCATGGCGGCGGTTATGACCGGCGAGTATGTTGGCCTATTGCCCGATTACATTGCAAAAGAGCAGGGCGCAGCAACGGGCTTAGTGCCTATCGCTAAAGGTTCTATGTTTCCTTTTGCCCACGACTTATTTGTAATGAACGGCAAAAACACCCGTCTTAACCCTGTGTTACGTTACTGCATTAAAGAAATTGAATACTTTGTTTCTGAGAGTCAGAAGTAAACATCCTATTTGTCTCTAACACGCAAAAATATAGCCTACTCACTGTAGGCTATCGGATCCACGGCGTTATTAAGGTCAAATGCCTCTAGGCGCTCTTGGCATGATCCACATTTCCCACACGCCTTTTCTAAGCCTTTATAGCATGTCCAAGTTTCAGAATAATCAAAGCCTTGGGCTAAGCCTTCACGTAAAATATCAATTTTACTGCTGCCAATAAATGGGGCACGAATGTCCACTGCTTCATAGTTCGCTATTTGGCAGACATTATTCATCGCTTCTACAAATTCAGTACGGCAATCTGGGTAGATAGCATGGTCGCCAGAGTGAGCGCCAAATAAAACCGCTTCTGCGCCAATAGAAACCGCGTAACCGACAGCCATCGAAAGCATGATCATATTGCGATTTGGAACAACCGTTTGTTGCATTGAGGCTTCTTCGTAATGTCCCTCAGGTACGTCAATGTCGTCGGTCAAGGCAGACCCCTTAATTAACTTGTTAATGCCCGACACATCAACCAACTGAAAGGGATAGCCATACTTGTCACATACGTGCTGCGCTACCAGCAATTCTTTGCTATGTCGCTGTCCGTAGTTAAATGCTACTGGATAAACGTCAAAGCCTTCTGAACTTGCTTGACGAAGCACTGTGTAGGAGTCCATGCCGCCTGAGTAAATAACAACGACTTTGCGTTTTTCAACGGGGTTTTGTGCGATGCTCATGTCTACCTTGCATAAGTTTATGTGTATAATCGCGATCTTAAGTCATTGCTGGGTAAAATCCCACTGCAAAAATCAATAGATTCTAGTGAACTGCACAATGATATACATCCATCAACACTAACATGGTACAACGCGAGAAATTATGACAAAACTATTGGTAAACGAGGTGTTTGAATCCATTCAAGGAGAGGGTTCTTTTACCGGCGTACCATCAATTTTTATTCGACTTCAAGGCTGTCCAGTTGGCTGCCCGTGGTGTGATACTAAACACACCTGGGAAGTAAAAGAGCAGATGCAAGCGTCTGAAGATGTGATCATGATGCAAAACTTTGAAAGTGAACAATACTTTAGTGCTGATACTGAGTCTCTTATTGATTTATTCGCACGCTATGGCTATCAAGCTAAACATCTTGTTATTACGGGCGGAGAGCCCTGTATGTTTGATTTAAACCATTTCACCAGCGCTGCTATCGAGCGAGGATACAGCGTTCAAATTGAAACCAGTGGTACTTTTGAAATACGCTGTCACAAAGATACTTGGGTAACTTTATCACCCAAAATAAACATGAAGGGCGGTTTTGAGATTAGAGATGACGCACTTGTTCGTGCAAACGAAATCAAGCATGCCATTGCTATGGATAAACATATTGAAGAGCTTGATGATTTGTTAGCAAGACCGGTGCTTAAATCCCTGCCTGTGATTTATTTGCAGCCCATCAGCATGCAAAAGCGAGCAACCGAACTTGCAGTTAGCACTTGTATCAAAAGAAATTGGCGGCTATCGTTGCAAACGCACAAGTTTATTGGAGTGGAATAGGTGAGATATATCTCATTTAAAATACTGGTACTGGCGCTTTTGCTTGTATTAGCAAATTCATTGCAGGCGGCTGTTTGGGTGATTACTTATCCTCAGTCTCCAGTTGATAATGATTTGCGCTATGACTATCCGCTTGCCTTACTCGAACTTGGCCTTAACAAAACCGGCGTACGCTTCGAATTAAAAGCCTCAAATACAGTGATGCGCCAGTCGCGCTCGGTTAAACGCCTAGAAGAAAACCTCGAAATCAACGTATTGTGGTCAATGACAGACATTAGCCGGGAAGAACATCTACTTCCCATTAGAATACCTATTGGCAAAGGTCTTATAGGCTGGCGAATGTTTTTAGCGCCTGAAGGCGGCTCATTCATGCGAGCCAAAATAAACACCTTAAGTGACTTACTTGCCTACGAACCTGTGCAAGGAATATCTTGGCCTGATACTAAAATTTTACAGGCGAATGGCTTTAACGTGGTTACATCGAGAGATTACATTGAAGCAAAAAGCATGATCACCCAAGGATTAGCTGATTTCTTCCCGCGCTCGGTTATTGAAATTGAGCGCGAAATTCAAAGTAACCCAAACAGTAACTTGAGGCTACGCGAAGGCTTGGCGATTCAATATCCCACCGCGATGTATTTCTTCGTGAATAAACGTAACGTGACATTAGCTAAATTAATTGAAACCGGATTAGAGCGAGCTATCGCTGATGGTAGCTTTGATGAATTGTTTAATGAACACTTTGGCGAGACAATTGAACGCTTGGATTTAGAAAATGCGACTTATTTTCAGTTAGCTAACCCATTGCTGCCCGAGTTAACGCCAACATCTAAACAAGAGCTTTGGTATTTGCCGCAGGGGTGAATCCGCTGTTTGATGAAAGAGATTCCCATCACTACGCTTAAATATGGCTGATTATTTAAACAACTTCTGTAGGTTTGGGAGATTCCCACTTTCGTGGGAATGACGGGGTTTTGTTAAGCCATACATCGTCATTCCAGCGAAGGCTGGAACCTCCTTACGAAACAACTGAGCTTAAATATGGCTGATTATTTAAACAACTTCTGTAGATTTGGGAGGTTCCCACTTTCGTGGGAATGACGGGGTTTTGTTAAGCCATACATCGTCATTCCAGCGAAAGCTGGAACCTCCTTACGAAACAACTGAGCTTAAATATGGCTGATTGTTTAAACAACTTCTGTAGATTTGGGAGGTTCCCACTTTCGTGGGAATGACGGGTTTTTCTTAAACATACAGCATGTTACCTCAGCTATCTTTAAACTCACCCGAATGCACAGACTTCATTGAACGGCCTGAAGGGTCTGCCATTTCTTTAAATGAGGCATCCCATTCAAGTGCTTCCACTGTACTGCAAGCAATTGATTTACCACCGGGTACACATTTCGCTGCAGTTTCTTGTGGGAAGAAATCTTCAAAAACTGTGCGATAGAAGTAGCCTTCTTTAGTATCGGGCGTGTTCATCGGGAAGCGATATTCTGCAGTTGCTAACTGTTGGTCAGTTACTTGGGTGTTAACGAAGTCGCGAATAGAATCAATCCATGAATAGCCTACGCCGTCGCCAAACTGTTCTTTTTGACGCCACAATACCTGCGCTGGCAAATATGATTCATCGTCAAACGCTTTCCTTAAAATCCACTTTTCCATTTTGCCATCTACACACATTTTATCCTGTGGGTTGAGGCGCATGGCAACGTCCATGAAATTTTTATCAAGGAAGGGAACGCGAGTTTCAACGCCCCATGCAGAGGTTGCTTTGTTTGCGCGTGCGCAATCAAACATGTGCAGGCGGTCGAGCTTACGTACCGTCTCTTCATGAAACTCCTTCGCGTTAGGTGCCTTATGGAAATATAGGTAACCGCCAAATATTTCGTCCGCGCCTTCACCTGAAAGCACCATTTTGATACCCATTGCTTTGATTTTACGGGTCATCAAATACATCGGTGTTGCCGCTCTGATGGTCGTCGTATCAAACGTTTCTAGGTGGTAAATCACGTCACGGATGGCATCTAAGCCTTCTTGAATAGTGAAGTGAATTTCGTGATGCACGGTGCCTATCATGTCGGCAACTTTGCGTGCGGCAAGAAGATCAGGTGCGCCTTCGAGACCAACAGCAAAGCTGTGCAAGCGAGGCCACCAAGCATCACTTTTGTCTTCATCTTCAATACGTTTTGCCACGTAGCGGGCTGCAACTGCTGAGACCAAAGACGAATCTAAGCCACCAGAAAGTAAAACAGCATAAGGTACGTCAGACATAAGGTGTGACTTAACTGATTTTTCAAAAGCGTGTTTTAAATCTTCTAGATTCGTTTCGTTGTTTTTAACGTTTTCATAATCCATCCAATCACGCTGATAATACTTAACGAGCTTGCCGTTGAGCATGTAATGACCAGGAGGAAATTCTTGCACGGTTTTACAAATTGGTAC
>CAYQMI010000128.1:6565-9370 GCA_964418575.1 uncultured Glaciecola sp. | reverse complement strand
CGAATATAGTCCAGCAATTCATGCCTGAAGTTATAAAAAACGTTTTATGGAATAGACATTAAGCGATGCTTCGTTTACACCATAAAGAGCGCTTCAAGCGCTCTTTTGCTTTCTGAGCTTTTATACTAAGATTCAACAGCGTCCTACCAAAACCAGAATAAAAAGAGAGAACAACCTTGCGAATATTATCAAAAAACATTTTTGCAGCGGCGAGCATGGTGTTGCTAACTAGCGCTTGCACGAGCGAGCCGGCTAAAGACAAGAGCAACACCTCAGAAATTGCATCAAGCATGGCACAAGTAAAAGCGGCAAGTCAGCAGAGCGACTTATCTTATGAAATTGTAAAATCCCTCACTGTTGAAGTAGGGCCACGTATTCCGGGCTCTGCTGGCGACAAGCGCGCGGTGGCATGGGCGGAAGCCAAATTAAATGAGCTTGGGTTTGACAAAGTATATAAACAGCCTGTGCGCGTTCGCAATTGGGAAAGGGGCTTTGCCGATGCAAAGGTTGTATCACCTTTTCCTCAAGATTTAGTGATCACAGCCTTAGGCGGCTCAATTGCAACGCCTGAATCTGGCATAGAGGCAAAAGTAAAAATGTTTGCCGATCTTGAAGCCTTAAATCAAGCAGAGCCATCTGAGATTGAAGGTAATATCGTGTTTTTAAACACACGCATGCAGCGAGACAGAGCTGGTAAATTTTACGGTAAAGTCGTGCCAAATCGCGTAAGTGGGGCTGCACAAGCCGCTAAGCTTGGCGCAAAGGCCGTGATTATTCGCTCGGTAGGCACCGACAACTCGCGCTTTGCTCATACCGGTGTAATGCGCTATGAAGAAGATGTAGCAAAAATCCCCGCCGGCGCGATTTCAACCGCCGATGCGGATAACTTAGAGGCCATGTTTGAAAGTCAGCAAGACATCATACTGAGTTTAAATATGCAGGCTAAAGAGGCGGGCTGGCAAACATCTTATAATGTTATTGGTGAATTTACCGGTACTGAACGCCCCGACGAAGTCGTGTTGATATCTGCGCATTTAGATTCATGGGATGAAGGAACCGGCGCGCTAGACGATGGTGCGGGCGTGGGCATAGTAACAGCAGCTGCAAAGCTTGTGAAAGAAACGCTAGGGCAGCCCAAAAGAACAATTCGCGTCGTGCTTTATGCCGCTGAAGAAATTGGTTTAGTAGGTGCGTATCAATACGTCAGAGAAAATAAAGATACACTTGAGAACATCATAATGGCGGCGGAATCAGATTTTGGTGCAGGTCAGATTTATCAGATTGACACACGCTTTAACCCTGAACGCAGAGAGCAGGCTGGTGAGCTTTATACTGCGCTTAGTGCAATGGGAATTGAGTTAGGAAATAACACTACCAACGGTGGTCCTGATGTGTCGATGTTGCCAAGCCACGGTGTACCGGTTATTGCTTTAAAACAAGATGGTACTTACTACTTCGATTATCATCATACTGCAAACGATACGCTAGATAAGATTAAGCCTGAAGACATACAGCAAAACCAGTCGGTATGGGCAATGGTAACGGCGTACATGGCAAATACTGAGTTTGACCCTAGGCCTGCACCGAGTAATAATTAGCCTTGCTCAAAACGCAATAAACAGAAGTTAAAAAAATAGCGCTTTTAAGCGCTATTTTTGTATTTGTCTCATGCTTTCCATTTATTCTAGTCCTGCTGAGCCAGCACTTCGCGCATTCTTTCTTGTATTACTTCCACAAGTAAGTCAGGCTGGAACTTTGATATTAACCTGTCGCAGCCCACTTTTTTAACCATAGCTTCATTAAAACTGCCGCTTAGCGAGGTGTTTAGGGCAATGAATAATGTGTTCATGCGCTCATCTTCTCTCACTTCCGCCGTTAGGCGGTAGCCATCCATTTCTGGCATTTCGGCATCTGTGAACATCATCAAAATCTCATCGTTGACGTTTTTACCCTCGTCAGCCCACTGTTTTAATCGTTTTAATGCATTTAAACCGTTTTTCTCTTCTATTACCTCAATACCTAGAGGAGTAACCGTTTCTCTTATTTGCCAGCGTGCGGTAGCAGAGTCGTCCACAACCAATATCTTTTTGCCGGGTAAATGCGCGGTAATATCGGTATCTAATATTGTTTCTGAAATACTGGTGTCGTAATGAATAATTTCAGCCAGAACTTTTTCCACATCAATAATTTCAACCACTTCTTCAACATTGTCTACCTTCACTCTGGTAATTGCGGTTAAGTAGTGATTCTTTCCCGCCGTGCTCGGTGGCGGTTGAATATCGCTCCAAGACGTATTGACGATATTCATGATCTGTCCAATTAAGAAGCCTTGAACAGAGCGGTTATATTCGGTGATGATAACGTTGTTAGCTTCGTAGTTGTCGGCTTGGCCTTTTAACTGTATCGCGGTGCGCAAATCAATAATCGGAATAGACTTCCCGCGGTAGTTAATAACGCCCGTTAAGTGATGGTGGGAGCCAGGCATTTTGTTCAAAGTCGGCATAGTAATCACTTCACGAACTTTAAATACATTTAGCGCAAATGTGTGCCTGGAGCCCAGTTTGAACATGAGTATTTCTAGGCGGTTCTCGCCCACAAGTTTTGTACGCTGGTCGATAGACGACATCAGTTTAGACATTGACGGCGCTCCTAATTATATCCTTTACCGAGGCTAGAAACTCACCACAAAGGCAGAGCCTAGAGTGGTCTTTAGCGCAAAAATCTAGCAGCTTCGTCATCTTTAAAGCATTCCTCAACGGTCTTGTATCTTGAAAGGATTGAGTTCCTAATAAGGTTAATATCGGC
>CAYQMI010000128.1:0-6465 GCA_964418575.1 uncultured Glaciecola sp. | reverse complement strand
GAGAATATTGGGCAGCGCAAAGGCGTGTTCAAGCAACTATTGCCGAATGTGAGCAGCCCTTGGATAGAACCGAATTTTTACTGCGATTATGGCTTTAATATTTATGCTGGCTCGGGTTTATTTATCAACCATAACGTGACCATTCTTGATGGCGCACTTGTGACCTTTGGAAAAAGTGTGTTTGTTGGCCCAGGTACCGTTATTGCCACTACATCCCATCATATGGACGCACAAGAGCGAGCGAGAGGAATTTGCCGCTCCCTGCCTATTAGCATTGGCAACAATGTATGGATTGGCGCCAATGTCACTATAATAGGCGGAGCATGTATAGAAGACGGAAGAGTAATACCCGCTAACTCCTTGGTTAAATAGCACATAAGCAGTTGCATTATTGTTTACTTCTCGCATAATCAAGTTACGGGGGTGTGTTAAACAAGCAAATACGCCTGCACATAAAACAATAATAAAAAGTACGGAGCAAATGCGATGGAGCAAGCTAAATCCACTTGGGTAACTCGTGCCCTAGATAAAGTCGAGGTTGTAGGAAACAAACTACCCGACCCAGCCATGATATTTTTTATCTGCTTAGTCATTATTTGGGTATGCTCTGCGATATTTTCGCAGTTTACCTTTTCAGCACTCGACCCTCGCACGGGCGAGGCGCTTGTAGTCAATAACCTTCTCACAGGTGATTCACTGGCCGACTTTTTAAGCCGTATGGTGACTATATTCACGGGCTTTGCACCTTTAGGTGTGGTGCTAGTGGCAATGTTAGGTGTAGGTGTTGCTGAACACTCTGGATTTATCAGTGCAGGTCTAAAGCGCATGCTCGACTCCACGCCAAAGGCCTTGTTAACGCCCATGGTAGTTTTGGTAGCGATTGTGAGCCATACCGCAACAGACGCCGGATATGTACTCGTCATTCCTTTGGCCGGCGTGATATTTTACGCGATGGGCCGTCATCCTCTGGCGGGCATTGCAGCGGCATTCGCTGGCGTAAGTGGTGGGTTTTCAGCTAACTTTGTACCATCGGCTATCGATCCACTATTACAAAGCTTCACGCAAGAAGCCGCCCGTATTATTGACCCAACTATTATGGTCAATCCGCTAAATAACTGGATTTTCAACTCAGCCTCTTCATTGTTGGTGATTGGTATCGCATGGTATCTAACCGATAAAGTGATTGAGCCTCGATTAAAAAATGTAGAAGTGGATGGCGACCCAGCCGAAATTCCAAAATTTGAAGACCTTGATCCCGTGCAAACGCGGGCTCTAAGATGGTCTACTGCGGCTTTGGTCGCGGGTATCGTCGTGTTGGTCTTAGTACTTATCCCTGAAACCTCACCCATGCGCGACGCTAACGGAGAGCTCACAAGTTTTGCCGCTCCTGTTATGCAATCAATTGTGCCGATTATTTTCTTGTTGTTCTTATTTCCAGGCGTGGTGTATGGCTATTTATCAGGTACCTATACCTCCACTAAAGATATGATCAACAGCATGACCAAAGCCATGCAGGGGATGAGTTATTACATTGTCATGGCGTTTTTCTGTGCCTTGTTTATTGATGCTTTTGGTAAGTCGAATTTAGGCGCGTTAATGGCTATTGAGGGTGCAGAGTTTTTGAAGTCACTCTCGTTACCTGCGATGGTTACGATTGTTGGCATTATCTTTTTGACCGCTTTTGTGAATTTGTTTGTGGGCTCAAGTTCTGCCAAATGGGCGTTGCTTGGTCCTATTTTTGTGCCGATGCTAATGCAGCTAGGTATCTCACCTGACTTGGCTCAAATTGCTTATCGTGTAGGGGATTCGTCAAGTAACATCATTACGCCGCTGTTACCGTACTTCCCGCTAGTAGTGGTGTACTGTCAGCGCTATGTTAAATCCACCGGCATAGGTACCTTACTTTCGCTAATGTTGCCTTTCAGTATTACCTTGTTAATTTGCTGGACGGCCTTCCTGTTGATTTATTGGTCATTAGGCATTCCGTTGGGTATACAGTCGAGCTATGTTTATCCGGCTATGTAAATTTGTGAGCTTTTAAGTAAAACGGCGCTTTATTTATGATAAAGCGCCGTTTTTGTATATTTAGACAATAAAAGCATTGCTGTTATTAACAAGGTTTGTTAAAACGCTTGTAACGGTGAACAAAACTAAAAAATCCACCGATTCGCAGTAAGGGATGCAAACACATCGACAGAACGTGGATTACCGCGCAACTATAAACGTTTCTCTACTAAAGACTAAAAACGCATTGCTGGTAATGGCGATGCATAGATTGTGTAATATTAAAAAATGCAAAAAGATAGCGTAAATAATCTCCATGTTGCCTCAGAACAGGTACTGATCACGCCAGAACAACTGGCAAAAGAACAACCCGTAAGCGACAAAGCTATCGCTTATGTAAAAGATGCGCGCAGCATCATTTCAGACATTATTCATGGCAAAGATCACCGTTTGCTCGTGGTATGCGGACCGTGTTCAATTCATGATCTTGATGCTGCAAAAGAATATGCTTTAAAGCTTAAAGAGTTGCATGAGTCCTGCAAAGACACGCTCTACATTGTGATGCGTGTTTATTTTGAAAAACCGCGTACAACAACAGGTTGGAAAGGGCTGATAAACGACCCACATATCGACGATAGCTTCGATATTGACACCGGTATCCGCCGCGCTCGCGAATTGCTCAATTACTTAGCCGAGCTCGAAATCCCTGTGGCGACTGAAGCCCTTGATCCTATCAGTCCGCAGTACTTGGCTGAGTTTTTCAGCTGGGCAGCGATTGGCGCACGTACATCTGAGTCGCAAACTCACCGCGAGATGGCCAGTGGTTTGTCTATGCCAGTTGGCTTTAAAAACGGCACTGATGGTAGCCTTGATATTGCGATTAATGCACTAAAATCTGCCGCTTCTGGTCACAGTTTTATGGGCATTAACAAGCAAGGGCAGGTGAGCATTATTAAAACTGAGGGAAACCCAGACGGCCATGTTATTTTGCGCGGTGGCAAGCAGCCTAACTATGATTCGGTTTGCGTATCGCAGTGCGAAGATGAGCTTAAAGCAGCGTCAGTTAAGGCCGCATTAGTGGTTGACTGCAGTCATGCAAATTCGTCGAAAGACTATCGTCGCCAGCCTTTGGTTGCAGAAAACGTAGTGAACCAAATCCTAGAAGGCAATCAGTCGATTATTGGCATCATGCTCGAAAGTCACCTCATTGAAGGGAATCAAGGCACTAAAGGCAAACTTGCGAGTGAGTTAGCGTATGGCCAGTCAATCACCGACGGTTGTATCAGTTGGGAGCAGACGCATAAAACGATTCTTGCCGCTCGCGAAAAATTAATCACAGTGTTGCCAATGCGCTTACAAAAGCGTCAGCACTGATGCAGCATTTATAGTTAGGCAAGTGAGTATTAATGTCCTCTGAGCAAAGCCTTGAACAGCAGCTCACTTCACTTCGACAAGACATAGACGAAGTTGACAGTGAGCTGGTTAACTTACTTAAAAAACGCGGTGCCATTACTAAGCGCATCGGTGAGTTAAAAAGTGAACACGCTCAACCCATTTATGTTCCTGAGCGAGAAAAAGCACTTATTGAGGCGCGCCGAAATCAGGCTGAATCTTTAGGGGTATCGCCTGACTTGGTGGAAGATATTTTACGCCGCATGATGCGTGACTCTTATCATTCTCAGCATGCTAAGTATGCTTGCGTCAATCCGTCAATCAATCAGGTTGTGGTAGTCGGTGGTGAGGGCGCATTAGGTAAGGTGTTTGTAAAATTATTTGCGCAAAGTGGCTATTCAGTGGACGTGCTAGAAAAGTCAGATTGGCAAAACAGAGCGCAGTTGTTAAAAGACGCAGATTTGGTCGTGATGGCAGTGCCAATAGCACTTACTTGCGATATCATTGCCCAACTTCCTTCATTAAAACCCTCCTGCTTGTTAGTCGACGTTACGAGTATCAAACAAGAGCCCCTCGACGCAATGCTCAAAGCTCATGCTGGCCCGGTGGTTGGATTACATCCTATGTTTGGTCCAGATGCTCCGGGCATGATTAAGCAAGTTGTAGTGGTTTGCCAAGGCCGCGAGCCTGATAATTACGAGTGGCTATTAGCGCAAATGCGTTTGTGGGGTGCATCTTTGTACCACAGCAGCGCGCAAGAGCACGATCACGCCATGGCATACATTCAGGTGATGCGCCACTTTAGTACCTTTGTGTATGGTCAACATCTGCAGCAAGAAAACCCCAAACTTAACGAGCTAATTGCATTTAGCTCACCAATTTATCGCCTAGAGTTAGCTATGGTAGGGCGCTTATTTGCTCAAGCCCCAGAGCTTTATGCCGATATCATCTTCAGTAATCAAGATAGCGTAGCACTTCTTAAACGGTTCAGCTCTCGTTTCGAGCGAGCGATTGAATTACTTGAAGCTGGAGATAAGTCTCAATTTATTTCTCAGTTTGACGAGGCTGCTAAGTGGTTCGGTGACTATTCACAAATGTGTTTGGTCGACAGCAAAAAGATGTTGCTTAAAGCCGACGATAGTCATCTGTTACGAAAAATTGAATGAAGGTGCTCTAAGCAATAAATAAAGCGCCTTTGTTTTTTACAAAAGCGCTTTTTTACGAATAGAGACCTTCATTTATGAGCTTGAAACTAAGACTAATGCTGTCGATGGCTGCCATCGCGATTATTTGCGTGCTGTTGATTTCAGTTGCTTCGCTTACTGTATTGGTGAATGTGTCGACCACGGCATTGACAGATTCTGCAAAGAATAACCTCACCTCAAAACTGGTAAACACCAAACAAGCAATCGATACCTATGTTGACACATTAAGTTCTCAAATACGCATAAAGTCCCAAGAAACGTCATGGGTAAAAGCCATGAACGATTTTTTGCCAGCTTATAAAAATTATTCATCACAGCGCTCAGCACTTAACGCTAATGAAATACAAACACTTGAAAATTACTACCGTGAAGATTTCAGTGATGCGTATCAAGTAAGAAATGACAAAAAGCCCGCTAATGTTGAGAGCTTGTACAGCCCGCTGAATGCTAACTCCCGTGCACTTCAGTATGATTTTATTGCGTCTTCAAGCTTTGATTTGGGCAAAAAAGACGGTCTTGTAATGCTTCCAAATTCCTCAGATTACGCAAAAATTCACAGCGAGTTTCATCCAAATGCTCGCCGCTTCTTAAAAGAGTTCGGTTATTACGACGTGTTTTTAATTGATGCATCAAGCGGCGATATTGTTTATAGCGTATTTAAAGAGCTCGATTTTGCAAGCAGTGTTAAAACAGGCCCTTATAAAAATACTGGTATAGGCGAGGCATACTCTCTGGCCATGCAAGCTAAGCAGCCAGATGAAGTGTTTTTTAGCGCTTTGGACACTTATTTACCATCGTATGACGCAATTGCAGGATTTTTATCTTCTCCTATTTTTGATGGTGAGCGATTGATTGGTGTTTTGGTATTCCAAGTTCCCCTAGACCGGGTTAACTCAGTACTGACCAGAAACAGCGATTGGATTAAGCAGGGCTTTGGGTTTTCGGGTGAGACCTACATGGTGAATGCTAGTAAAAAGCTAATCACTGAGAGTCGTTTCTTTTTAGAAAATGCTAACGCATACTATGATGCTCTCAGTGAGAAAACGCCAGCAACAGCAAAAGCTGTCAAAGCTGCGGGCACAAGTGTAGGTATTCAAGACGTTAATTCTTCGTCTGTCGTGAACGCTTTGAAAGGCGAGTCTGGATTTAGTGAGATTGATGATTACCGAAATATTCCAGTTTTTTCCGCCTATGCGCCCATTAAAATCGGGAAATACAACTATGCGGTGTTAGCAGAGATGGATGTAGAAGAAGCTCTGGAATTAGCCTCTGAAATTCAAACTTCTCTCATATACACCGTGATTGTAGTTGGCTTAATTGTATTAATACTCGCAATTGGCATATCTGTTTATTTGATTGTGCGCATCACGAAACCCCTGAACTTTGTTGGCAAAATGTGTCAAGACCTCACCTCTGGCAAGGGAGACTTAACTATCCGTCTGCGTGAATGCGGTGTGCCTGAAATCGACCGGTTATTATTGTCGTTCAACAGTTTTATTATTCAAGTACACGAGATTGTGTCTACCTTAAGAAAGAACGCGCATGCGCTAGCGTCGTCTTCTGAAGAATTATCTTCTATTACGGTGGAAAGTCAGCGCAATGCTTCAGAGCAACGCAATCAAACGGCGAGCGTTACTGAATCAGTAGAAGAGCTTTCACAATCGATTCATTCTATTTCAGAAACGGTCGGGGCAAACCTAGAGCAGAGTGAGGCGGCAAAAGAGACCTTAACAGCAAACTTAGGGAAAACCGATATTGCCGCTGATAACATTCGAAACCTTGTTGTCTTAATCAAACGTTCAAGTGATGTAATCACGTCGTTAAGAGCGGAGGTTAGTCAGGTTACCGACTTTTTAGAAGTGAT
>CAYQMI010000127.1:0-9427 GCA_964418575.1 uncultured Glaciecola sp. | reverse complement strand
GCATTACTTCGTCGCCACTTTTGAGTTTAATTATGTAATCACCAGTTTGAGTAGGTCGAAGCTCGACAATCATTTCGTTTCGAACAATCGTTGATTTGTGAATACGCGTAAACAAAGCTGAATCTAGTTTTTTCTCAATGCTCGCAAGCGTTTCTCTATGCACCAGCGTCTTATCATTAAGTAGATGAATTTCAACATAATTGCCTGCACCAGATATAAACTTTATATCTGCTTGTTCAATTATTTTAATTTTACCCACTTCTTTAAGCGTTAATTTTTTATTACCGTTAAGCAAACTTGAAACTTTATCTAGTAAGGCCTGACGCTCTTTGTGTTGACTCGCCTCATCGGCGTACTTTCGCTGGTTTGCTTTGTCGAAGGCTTGTCCGAAGCGACAATCCTCAATCGGTTTCAACAAATAATCAAGCGCTGAAAGCGCAAAAGCATCTATTGCGTATTGGTCATACGCTGTCACAAATATAATTGACGTAGTATTTGGTACAATTTGGGCAACTTCCAAACCCGTTTTTCCAGGCATTTGAATGTCTAAAAATACAATATCAAATACGTTTTCACCGATTTTCTGAATCGCGTCATCACCGTCGGTCGCAAATTTTATAGTGGCGTCTGGTTGATGTTGATTGACTAATATTTCGAGTGTTTTTCGAGCAATAGGCTCGTCATCGGCTATCAATACGTTAAGCATTTATTATTTCTCTATTAGGAATGGTGATATTGATTAAATACCTACCTGCACTCAGTTCTTTGCTTTCAAATTTGTAATCGTCCTTGTAATAGCTTTCCAGCCTTTGTTGGCAATTTATTAAGCCAATCCCAAAGCCATCATCCATTTTAGATTTACAGATATCATTCTCTACGCAAATATTAATAGTATCACCATGCTCTGAAATCACGATATCAACCAAGTTATCATTGCTACTCAATTGCGAACCGTGTTTAACCGCATTTTCTACGATTGTGTGAATCAGTAAAAACGGTACTTTTACGTCTAAACATTTATCATCAACATCAATATTTACAAGAAGCTTGTCACCGAAACGCAATTTTTGAAACTTGACATATTTTTTAATAAAAATCATTTCGTCTTCAAGGGATATTGTTGTGTTTGACTGCTCACTCAGCACTATACGTAGCATGTAACTCAATTCTGCGACTGCATCAGTCGCACGTGCGGCATCGTTCATTCTTGTTAATCCAGAGATAGTATTTAAGGCATTAAATAAAAAATGTGGATTGAGCTGTGAACGTAGTGATTCTAACTGTGTTTTGTATAACTTCGACTGCAACAGTAAGTTTTGCTTTTCTTTTTCTTGCATGACATTGAAATAGTGCAGCGCATAAGATGCGATAGTGACGAGCAGATAAAGCGTCATGTCAAAAATCCAAGCGTTTTGTTTTATGGTCTCAAGCAGCGCACTCGCGTAGTCCGTTTCCCCGCGCACTTCCCCTAAGACAACAAGACTGATTCCCACACCTAACATTAAATAGAGCAGCATGAATATGAGTAAACCTGAAAGGTGCCATATAATAACAGTAAGTGTCTTCGGTTTTGATTCAAGAAGCTTGAAATTTCCAAGCATTATGACGGGACTAAATAGTGCCCACAATAAATACCAGTATGAATACAGAACAAAGACCTCTGTAAACGTAACACTGTCGGATGCATTGCTGCCTAAAAAAGATATGGCAGTTAAAAAACCGGTCCATATAAGAAGGCTCATGCCCCATAATCTCAAATATTGGATACTAGTTACTCTCTGCGAGTGAACGCATAATTTAAAAACGTAATAGATTATGCAACGGAAACCCGAAAAGTCCAATCCAACCCTAGAATCATATTATTTTGTATAATAATTTCAAAAGCTTACGTAGCTGACATTATTCAGATAACTACGGCGTAATGCGTCTTATGCACGTAAATAATCCGTTAACACCGCGAAAAGCTCAGCTTGTCCCAGTATGATTTAGTCTAAGGTAATTTTTCGTATTACATTCGGTGCAACTTGACTGTCATTTCCAACAGTTTGCGAGTCATTTACAAACAGGAACTTTCCATCTGAAGATATATCTATTCCATTAGGTAAAGAAAATTCGGCAGATGAAGCTATTCCGTCAGTTCTTCCTTGCTTTCCGCTGCCCGCAACTATGCTGAGTTCGCCGCTTAGGCTAAGAGAAAACACTTGGTGTGTTGCCCCACTCACAAAATAGAGCTTGCCATTTCCATAGGTTATATGGCCATTACCTCCGTTTGTTTTGGTATGCCCACTGGGTGAACTAGCAAGTAAGGTAATATTGCCGTTAACATCTATTCTATGAATGTCACCATTTGCGTATTGTGTCACATATAAATTGTCATTCTCGTCGAACGCTAAGCCTGCCGGGCAAGCGAAATCTGACGACCTTACAAAGTTGACTAAATTGTCCCCTATTTTTTTAATAATGCTGTTGCTATTGCAATTTGCAACATACATGCTTCCCTCGGAGTCAAATTGAATGCCAACAGGCCCACTAAGTTGCTCCCCCTCCGCAAATACAGTCGCCTCGCCATCCGTGTTGATTCTATATACCTTATTGTCGATATAACTCGACTGATAGAGTACCCCTGATTTGTCAACTGCATTACCGCTAGCCCCTTTTATGTTCGTAGCAAAAATACTTACCTCACCATCGCTATTTACTCTGTAAACATTGACTCCGTTGGCAATTGTTGTCTGCTCGCCATAATCAGCAACAAATATATCTCCATTGAGGCTCACAGCTAGGCCACCGCTAGCTTGGAATGGTTTTGTAATGGTAGATACGGTAGCACTATGGGCATGGGAAAAAATGAGAGTTAATGTAATTAGTACCGGTAGTTTTTTAGACATGATTTGATCCATTTCAATGTGGTTAATATTAGTCTACAAACTTGCGCAGCACTAAGTAATTGATTTGGTAGCAAGCGCTACTCCCATGGTGCAAACATAATGCATCTGCTGACGAATGGACCGAGCATTCGTTTAAACCAATGCTTTAAACCTATTTTTTTGGGGTGTATTAAAGAAGTTTAAATTTTTAAATTTCATTAAGGCTTAATCGGTGAGAGGATTGGCGAGCCAAGTTTATTGCTCAGCTCGCCTTTGTTAAAACATAGAAAACCATGCTCAAACATTGAACCAAGTCTAGGGAGACAAGAGATTCAAGCTAATAGTACTGCGTTGAGGAGCCCAGATGTTTGCAAATGAGATGAATATTATGTTTTTCGTTATAAAGTTACTTACAAAGAAAATAAATTCGTTTAGCAAAATAGTGAATTTGTTGGCTGCTGCAAACTTTATCTTAATAACAGTGCACTCTAACTCTAAGCAACCCTTTGACTTTTAGACTATTCAAACCTTAAAAAGTAAAATTTCAGCTCAAGTTTGAGTCGTCACGTACTAACAATCTTCGTGCTCTTTCTTCTATTTCATTATTTGATATTACTATTTTTAGTCTTTTGCGAGTCTACCGTCTCATGAATCCAATGGACTACTAAGGGAAAGCTATCCTGTATATTATTGTGCCCTAAGCGTGAATAAAGGACATATTCGTAGGGTGCGCCATTCTCGATAAGCTTTGCGAGTCTGATAATCGATAAGTCCACTGGAATACTGCCATCTTTTTTTCCAAACACCCAGAGGCCCGGTACGTTAATTTTTCGAAGACTATCACTTGGATTCGTATCAATTCCTAATGATCTTGGCCACCTATATTTGTTTACTCTTGCATCCAAGGCTTGTTGATACGAAGGTACAGAAGATTTATCTAAATCTTTGGTGTATTTGCTGTAAATATCCTCTTCGCTCACTTTGACAACTGGCCCACTCCACAGCACCATAAATGATAAAGAGTTTACCTTCTCTGCGGCCAGCGGAACAATCCAGCCAGCCTGACTGATGCCAGTTAAGCCAATGGGCAAATGGTTAGTTTTGGAATGCGTTTGCAAAGCTTTTACTGCTGAAGCTGCGTCATCTGCTAGTAAGTTTAAGTTATTCTCCCCTACCGAGGCTTTGTTTTCATAAACTCCCTTCGACGCGCCAACTCCTCTTTTATCGTATACAAATGCAGCAATACCCTCTGTTGCAAACATCTTTGCCAATTCGATGTTGCGGGTTTGTTTTCCTGAGCCATGGACAAACACAACGGCTGCGCTTGCCTCTTTCTCGCTTGGCGTCACTAAAGTTCCGACTAAGCGAACAGATTGGCTAGTAAAGTGAATATCCTCAGTTTCAAATTCTTGAGACTTCAACTCAAATGCCATTGAAAGTAATATAGCGACTGTCACTGCAAATAGTGTTTTCATTTATTTTTATCCTTTATTTAAATTGAAAACGACTTTCGAGATTTCATCTAATGTCTAAACCAAATTCAAAAAGCATCTTATGTGCACTGTAATTTGCAACGCCGTTTAGTAATTTCATACCATTTGTCTGTCGAACAGCTCTGTATGTGGCAATATATAGTTGTAGCGCGATAATTAATAACATCATTATCAGCTTCGAAGTAAAAAAGCGTACCCCGTTTTGATGAGCAATTGCATTGCTCATCATTTTTTTATTTATTTCAAACTGCATGTTCCCAAAAGTCCAATAACTGTTTATTACTCCGTGGCAGAGTAAATTCCTCACCACCTTCTATTTTTATTTTATATGCACCACCGTCAATGGTGCGAAGTTCAGAAATTAAATCCGATCTCACAATAAACGAGCGGTGAATCCGAGTAAATGGAGCCTGCTGGAGTTTCTCCTCAATATCTTTTAGAAGTGCTCTATGTAGTATTGTCTGATTATTTATAAGATGAATTTCTACATAACTTCCAGCTGCCCTCACAAAACGAATATCACTGGTTCGGATCAGTCGAATTTTGGTCGCATCGCGTAAAACAAGCCTGTCGATTACTGGTCTATGACCACTTTTATTATTTGTCTGCTCAACGAACAGCCCATTTAGATGATTTTCATATGAGCCACAATAAAAAGCTGACATTGATTTAACAAGGGCGATTAGTACAGACCTTTCCGAGCAAGGTCCCCGTACAGCACATATGTTTTTGTTCTCAAAAACTTTCGCATAGCTATCTTCGTCTTCGCAGTAAATAAGAATTGGGGGAAAATGTTTGGGAGGAGAAAAATGTTTACTCAACAACGCGTTGTTACAAGCTTGGGAATATTCAATAAACAAAAGATCCGATTCAAAGTAATCTGCACTTTCTAGGAGATTTACGCAATCTTCAATATGAACCCGCGTTATTTCTATATCGCGGTCAAGGGTGATAAGTAGACGTTCAATGCTACTTCCACTTTCAGCAATCGCTATTTTCATGATCATTTCCTTTTGTTGATTCAACATGAAGCTGACCTAACACCGCGTTTTGTAGTTACTATTTTGTAGCTACAAAACAATGTTATGAACACCTCAAGCATTTGCGCTGCGAGTGTCTGTAGACTAATAGATAAAAGTTTATGAAGGGAGTCTTCTGTGATGAAACTGCGGTTTTGTGATGCGAACGAGAGTAATTTTGAAATTAAGCGGCGTTAGTTAATTTTTACGCCGCTTAATCATCATTTATGTTTCTTAGAAAGAGATGTTAATCGTAGTTCTAAAACTCCTTCCAATCACATCATATAAACCCGGGAAGGTGTTTCCTGTATTTACCGATGTTGTAGAGGCTGAGTTTCCAACTACAGGCGGCGCTTTATCGAGCATATTGTCTATTCCGAAACTTAAAGACACATTTTCATGAAAACGATAGTTCGCGAATAAGTCGAAATAGCTATAACTACCAATTCGATTGAATTGCTCAAAGCTGGAGGCTTGTTGAGCAGTTTCTCTCTCAATATCACTGTAATAGCGCCATAGTAGCGAAACAGACAAATCGTCGTACAGCCACGTTGCTCTATTTGTGGCTCGCATTTCGTGCTGTGGTACACAACGCGTGCCATAAAAGCCGTTACAATCCCTAACTGTAGAAACTGGAGAGCTTAATTGATCCGCTGTCAAAAATCGGTTTACGTTGCCTGAAAACTGCAGGTTTCCATAGTCTCCTATATTGAACGCGAATGAATAAGAGGCCTCTACGCCTTCTGTTTTCAAATATTCAAGATTACTTGTAAACAGTTCAATACCGGCACCAGAAATGCCTAACTCGCCACCGATGCGATTAATCAGCGAACATTGTTCAGATATACCTAAAGTATAACAACCATCCAGCACTTCTTGAGCTGATGTCGTGCCAATGTATCCGTCCACCTCAATATCGTAATAATCCAGTGATACCTGAAAATTATTTACTCCATCAATTTCGGGCGTAAATACCAGACCCACGGTTAAACTGTCAGCAATTTCGGCTTCTGGCAATCTGTCTGGATTAGAGCCTGAGAAAGCATTTACTTGAGACGACGCAATATTAGCAACTCTGCCTACTTGGGCCTCGGTCATACCTGTAGATATGCACAACTGACGAAGATTAGCATCAATGTTTGCTGAGTTTGCGTCTGAGCAAGGGTCAATAGTTGCATTGTTGAGTGCTGAAGTAACAGGAGCAAACAGCTCGCCCACATTCGGCGCTCGCGTTGCCCGTTGATCCATTATTCTTAACAACAAGCTGTCGATAGGTCTATATGCTAAACCTAACTTCCACGTATCGTTTTCTCCAACAGTGTCATAATTTGCATAGCGATATCCAAACTCCAAATCCAAGCTATTAGCAAACGGTTGGTCTTGTAAGATAGGAAGTAAGCCCTCAAAATACCACTCGTTTACCGAAAAACCACCTCCAACAGGTAAAGAGTTACCACCTGCGCCTCCTAAGCAACTAGAGGGAGCAAGCTGAAGGCACAAGTCTGGGTCAAAACTAGCTTCTTCATTTCTATATTCATAGCCAAAGCTCATAGCAAGCTCATTCTCTGCCCAAGGAGAAACGACGGCGTCAATAGGACCATTTGTCGAGGCCGAAAAAATACGCTGCTCATATTGTGTTCTTGAAAATGCAACCGCCTGAGCATATTGCGCCATCTCAGGCGTAATGGTACCAAACCCCCCAAACAAATCGATTGGCACACAAGTACTGTCGCCTCCTCGACACGTAACTCCATCAGTCGAATTAAGTGCCTTGCCAATATTGTCTACATTGCTGTATCCAGCAAATCCGTTAACTCGATTTGTTTCTCCATACTGAGCTGACACATCATAGTTCCAATCTCCATAAAATCCTTCGACTCCCGTTACAAACTGAAACTGATCAGTATTAAATGACGTGGAACGCGGACCTAGCTCGGTAGTTCGGCGTCTTATCGTAAGCAATACTGAGTCTTCTGAGTCAACGATCCCATTTCCATTTGCATCAATGAAATTTCTATCGCTTAAAGGCGATGGGTTTCCACTGTCCAGTTGCGCGTTCACTGCTGCATTTGTGCTATCGATAATAGCTTGTGCATTCGCACCTAAAAATGGGTTTGCTAAAGGCACGAAAAACGGATTTCCAAATAAGCCTGAAGGCGCCACCTGCTGAGTGACGCTCGTGTTGGTAAAATTAATAGTCGTATATACGTTTGCGTTCTCGTGAACTTCATACTGAGCCTTCGCAGTTGCGCTATATCGATTGGAGGGCGTTTGATAGAAATTAAATGGATTAAAGTTAAAGTCACTGCACCTTGCACTGAGTGGCCCGAAGACCAAGCTTCTGTCATCTCTAAATTGACCAGAAACACTCGGGACACCACTAAGCGCAATTATGGTAGGAATACCATTCGGAGACCCGCCACCTACCGCGACTACATTCTCCCCTGTACAACCTGGGTCAGATGGTGGAGAAGGCGTAGCGCCATCTAAAAAGTTTTGATAGTTTCCACCGCTCCCGGTATCAATACCAAACTGTCCCAGTGCTCTGTCGCCCAACAATAAACCGTCACGGTCTAACCAACTTACTGACACCACAGCATTGCCTCTACCACCATCGAAGTTTCCACCGACAGTTAAAGCAATACTGTCACTAAGGGCATCGCCTTCTTCGCTTCTATTGTGATTAACATTCAATTCGACGCCTTCGAAATCGTCTTTGAGAATGATATTTACGGCCCCAGAAATAGCATCCGAGCCATAAACTGCAGAAGCCCCGCCCGTCACGATGTCTATCGATTTTATTAAGGCGGTTGGTATAGTGGAAGTATCAACTGAACCTGTTGTGTTGAAAGGCACCATGCGCTTGCCGTCCATCAACACCAGATTTCGATTTGTACCTAAACCTCTTAGATTGACAGTAGCAGCACCGCCTGTGCCATTGTTAACGTTAGCATTATCTCCAGGTATGGTAGCGGGTAAATTGCGAAGCACACGCTCAATTTCTACTTGCTGTTGAAATTCAATTTCTTGCTCACCAATTGTTAAGATTGGACTCGACGACAACGCATTTGCTGAACGAATTCTTGTTCCCGTCACTTGGATTTTTTCGACCAAGTCCTCCGCATTAGACTGTTGAGCGATTGATGTTGGTGAATAATGTAAAATAGCGGCGCTACTTACAACTAGCGCTAATTGGATTGATTTACCTAGCATATGTTTTTTCATGTGTTTTCCTATTTATTATAAGACTCCCAACATGAAACTTACACGCATACAAGCGCCTGTCGATTGGCTTTATATCAACTATTAGATTGGTGTTATAAACTTAATATAAGCCGCTATAAAGGCACTTTACCGCCAAAGCATTTATGGCTAAGAATTGTGCTTTCTAATGAGTGGTAACAGGCAAGAATTTAATATGCAAAGAAGTAACGACACCACTAAGCAATACTTGAAAAACCCAGGTGTTGGGCATGGTATGCGTTTACTTGAATATTGATGTCATCCTTTCATTACTTTTATCTAAAGGAGTAAACACGGGAAATACTTACATTAGTACAACGCAGTTTTACGTTTGTGGCACTCGAAGATGATGGTTGGAAGTCATTTTCTAAATATACCTTGTTTTCAATCGCCGGCACGAACTAGACTAACTACCATGCAACTTTGTTAGGTTACCGAACATGGACATCATTTGGTTTTATATTATTAGCTCCGTTATTACTATCGTTGTCATTATCCAATACTTTTTTAATACTAGAGGGAAAATAGGCTATTTATTACTACTTTGTTGCCTTGGTTCGCTGATTGCGTTCGAGCTGTTTTTTTATATCGAGTGCACTATAAAAGCAAGGCAATGTGAACCTGGTACTTTGTCGATAATTGGCGATGTGATATTCATATTGATTATTTTTGCTAGCTCTTTAATTTTAAATATCTTGCTCAACTCAAAAAAACGAGATCGATAGTGACGAACTGTCAGAAATATCCACTGCTTAATTTGCTAATTGAATGCTTACCCAAACTAAACGGTGGTCGGAGGATATTT
>CAYQMI010000126.1:0-9639 GCA_964418575.1 uncultured Glaciecola sp. | reverse complement strand
TACACGATGGATTAAATTTGCCAACGTTGTATGTATATTTTATTACCCTTATTTCTTTAATCACTTCGATAATATTGGCATTTAGCACCTATACCTTCTTAAAGCGTCAATGGCTGCAAGTTCGCAGGCGTACTCTAAACACAGCGGTGCAGTAAGTTAGAATAGGTCTTAATCGTACTACAATTAAACCGATGCCTAACTAAGGTTCAGTAGATAAATAAGATTCATGGGATGGAATTATCCTTTTTTGCATTCGTTAGACCGCGGTAGAAAGCACCCATCGCTTAAAAAGTCGATTTGCGTGTTACTTTTTTGTTTATTTAGAGTTAATCTAACCGAGTGATTGATGTAATCATTGCAAGTAAATCTTGTTTTTATACAGTGCATTGGTAGATGGTTAGTGCACCTGTTGCTCATGGTTTACTGCTCAAGGCAAAGGATAAAATATGTCTCGTATAAATAATCGATATATTAGTAATCTCACCCGCGACACCTATGCATTAGTGCTAGCCGGAGGCCGAGGCTCACGCTTATATGAACTGACCAATTGGCGAGCGAAGCCTGCGCTATATTTTGGTGGCAAATTTCGAATTATTGACTTTCCTTTGTCTAACTGCGTGAATTCAGGCATACGTAACGTGGGTGTGCTTACACAGTATAAATCGCACTCGCTTATCAGGCATTTAGTGCGCGGATGGGGACATTTTAAGAAAGAGCTGGGCGAGTCTATCGAAGTATTGCCTGCCTCTCAGCGTTTCTCTGAAGATTGGTATCAGGGTACAGCAGATGCGGTGTATCAAAATATTGATATTATTCGTGATGAATTACCCAAATACGTCATGATTTTGTCGGGCGATCACATTTACCAAATGGATTATGGCCCAATGCTAGCTCAACACGTAGAGTCTGGCGCACAAATGACTGTGAGCTGTATATCGGTGCCAATCGAACAAGCCAGAAATGCATTTGGCGTGATTACCGTAGATGAGCAAAATAAAGTTTGCGACTTTATTGAAAAGCCCTCTGAGCCTACTCCCCTTGCCAATGAGCCTTCGCACTGCCTTGCGTCTATGGGAAATTATGTTTTTGACACTGAGTTTTTATTCGAGCAACTAGAAAAAGATGGTGCAAACCCAGATTCAGACCATGACTTTGGTAAAGACATCATCCCGAGCATTATCGACAATTACAAAGTATTTGCCTTTGACTTTAGAAAGAGTGCAAAAAACGACGCGTATTGGCGTGATGTCGGCACTTTAGATAGCTATTGGGACGCCAATATGGAACTGGTTGCCCCTATTCCAGAATTAAACCTATATGATAAAAACTGGCCCATTTGGACCTACCAAGAGCAACTTCCTCCGGCTAAATTTGTATGGGAACAAGAGGACCGCCGCGGCGAAGCACTAAATTCTGTGGTATCTGGCGGCTGTATTATTTCAGGCGCAACGCTCAGGCGCACCATTTGCTTTTCGAATGTGCGCGTAAAATCCTACAGCATCATGGAAGAAACCGTTGCTCTACCGGGCGTGGAAGTTGGGCAAAATTGCCATATTAGAAAGGCCATTTTAGACCGCGGCTGCCATATTCCCGATAATACGCAAATTGGCATTAACCACGACGAAGACAGAGCTCGAGGTTTTAGAGTTTCAGAGGGTGGCGTAGTTTTAGTCACGCGTGAGATGTTACAAGCGCTCTAATTTTCTGAGCGCAACTTTTTACGCTGTACTTTTAGTTTTTTACATTCCAAGCTTTTAAAGTTGCAATAATCTTATTAGCTACCAAGTTAGGGTGCTCTAGCGGAAACATGTGCCCTCCTACCGCTATTTCATCATGCTCAACGCTCTGGTTGTACTTTAAAAATGGTTGTCGCAGCCGAGGCACACATACGGTGGTATAGCGGGCGGTAATGAGTTTTGCAGGGCATTTTAGTTTGCCGTAGTAGTCGGGTAAATTGTGAGGCAAGGTCCTAAAAATCTGCGCCTCGATATCGCGATCAAACATCAAATGTCGATGCTCACCTTTTAGCGCCGTTACGCTGTGCACATAATCTTTTATGCAACGCTTATCCATATCTTTAAACAACGCGCGCGCACTAAAATACTCCACTAGATCTTCGTCTTTATGCCAACGCTGCTTTCTGATTTGAGTTTTATACGCAGGTGTAACTTTATTAATCAATCGATTGGTTTTTGCAAAACGGAAAATATGCCGAGATAGTCCGGTAGCGAGCGGTGGGTCTAACATAATTAAGCCACTGAACAGCTCCGGACGTTTACAGCAGGCAATATACGAAATCACTGCGCCAAACGAATGCCCGAGCGCCAGCACTTTCTCATTTGCATTTTGCTCAACATGTTCAATCAGCTCATCCACCTGATTGAGCCAATTGTCGTTTAAGGGAAAGCGCGGATTGTGGGCAAACTTGTCGAGGGCAAAAATGTCGAGCTGCCCTGCCATGTACTCAAATAAAAGCTTATAGCTGCCCGACGGAAAGCCATTGGCATGCGCAAAGTGCGCTTTTATTCTGTTGGCCTTGCCAATTTCACTCATAACGCGCCATCCTCTCGTTCGAGGTATTCGGAGGGCGCGCAGCCAAACCAACGCTTAAACGCTCGCCTGAAATTCGCAGTATCAGAATATCCCAACAAAAGCGCTGTTTTGCTCACAGGGTAGCGATATGCAAGCAAGTATTCTCTGGCTTTTTTTGCCTGAAACTCCTCCAACACCGCTTTAAAGCTACTGCCTTCTCTGGCCAACTCACGGTGCAACGTGCGCGGGCTTATGTGAAGTTTGTCCGCAATGCCTTGCAAGGTTGGGAACTCATTTTGGTTGGCAATAATGCATTGGCGCACGCGCCCAGCAATACTCATTTGCTCGCTGAGCTTTTGTTTTTCGAGCTCGCAGATTTGTTTGGCTTGTTCAAAGCTCATCGGGTCAACATCGTTAAGCACAAAATCGGCCCACTTCAAATCAAAGGCAAGTCCACAAAAGCCATGATTAAACTGCACATTTGCAGGGGCAAACATCTGATATTTTTGGTGATATTGCGGCCTATCGAAGTCGAAGAATAAACGATTGATGTGAATATCGGGATGGCGCTGTTTGAGGGCCATAAATAGATTCAACATGGCTAGGCTTACCACTTCTACTACAAAGCGATGCATCGGCCCTTGCCAGTGGGCATCATTGGCTAAAATAACTATCTCATCTTGCTCTTCAAAGGCAGAAATTTCGATAAAGGGGATGCGCGTGACCAAATACTCCTGCACGAATTGGATAATATGACGAATGCTTCGGCAGTTTAAAATACCCAAACCAAAGGCACCGTGATGGGCTATTTGTAAACGTTGCCCCACTAGCAAGCCCAAATGCGCAAGTTCGGTTTTATTTAAGGCGCCGCTGATCAAGGCATCAAATTGTTCAGTGCTAATATTCGCGCCAGGCTGCATAAGCTTTTGTTTATCTAGATTATGCATTGCAAGCCACTTTTCTAGCGGCACAGCATGGTCGTTGAGTACGTTGAATAAGTGACCGAAATAAAATACTGGCAGTTGCTTTACAAGCATCCTTAACCCTAACTTCGCAAGAATATGCGTATCACAGTAATGTAAAAATTCACATATGGCAACAAATGACCCCTTATTGTCATTTTTTGCTCTCACGCAGTGTTTGCATGCATGGCATTGTGCTTCTATCAAAACAAGGAGTTGAAGTGATGTTCCATTACGTGAAGTTTTTCCACTATTTTATAACCATCCTAATTGGATGTGCGTGTTTGTTGTTTGGTGGTCATTTTATTTGGCTAGGGTTTATGCTTTTTGTTGGAATTTATGTGTTTGGTGATGCCTTTTTAGGGGATGATTTATCCAAACCAAACATGCAGCATACGCGCTTGCTAAATACGCTTTTGTATAGTGCTCTTCCCTTAGCACTATTTATGTTGACTATTGCCATGTGGTTAGTCACGCCCTACGACTGGCCTTTTATGCAAAACATATCTGAGCTTGTTGGCTACGATTTAATTGCGGCAAAACAAAATACTACACTATGGCAGCTTTTTATTGCTGTGTTCTTTTGCGGGTTTCTGCTAAGCGGAGCAGCCACCGTTGTTGGGCACGAGCTTGTGCACAGATTACGCAGCAAATTTGCGGTCACCACCGGACGCTGGTTAATGGCATTAAGCTTTGATGCTAACTTCTCTATTGAACATGTGTTTCACCATCATGCTAAGGTTGCCACCGAAGAAGACCCGGTTACCGCACCTCGTGGGCGCAATGTATATTCGCACGTTGCTCGAGCGGTAGTAGGTACAAATATATCCGCATGGAAGATTGAAACTAAACGCTTAAGCCGCAAAAACCAGTCTGTTATAAGTGTTCACAACCAGTATTTGCGTGGCATAGCGATGACAGCAACTTGGTTAGTCTTGGCTTTTGTTCTCGCAAGTTGGCAAGGGCTGTTGTTTTTCAGCGCGATTGGCATTATGGCTAAACTGATACTGGAGGTCGTAAATTACATGGAGCATTATGGTCTTGTAAGAGATCCAAAACAGCCTGTAAAGCCAAAGCATTCATGGAATTCAAACCGCAAAATCAGCTGCTGGGCAATGTTCAATTTGCCTCGCCATAGTCACCACCATGCACAAGGCGCAGTACCTTTTGAAAAGCTCGAGCCTATGGAAGATGCGCCCGTTATGATAAGCGGCTATATCTCAACCATCGGCATTGTGCTTATACCGCCTCTTTGGTTTAAGCTTATGCAGCCAAAGCTAGAGCATTGGGATGCACATTTTGCTAACGAACGCGAGCTTGAGATATTAAAACGACAGGCGAGCAATCAACCTACTAACTTTATTCAATCACTTCTTTATTAGGCATTTTCTTGGGCAGAGCGCTCGCTCTGCCCATTGGTTTACTATTCTTTACGCCCTGTTTTTGACTCTGAACTGTTGCAAATCAAGCTTACATTCTGTCTAATCTAACTAATCCGACCACTTGATTTGAGCGCAGTATGGACTTTGATGCATTAATAGAAATCGCCAAAACACATCGACAACAAGAAAATCTCAGCATGACCATTCCAAAGGATTGGTCGCAAGGAAGAACCGTTTTTGGTGGTTTGTCTGCTGCCCTGCTCTATGCAGCAGCCAGTGAGTATGTAGACAGCGATCGTTACCTGCGCTCCATGACTACAAACTTTGTTGGCCCACTTGTTAGTGAACAGGCATTTAATATTCAGATAGAAATAGTACGCGAAGGTAAAAACATATCGCAATTACTTGCTAGAGCGGTTCAAGAGGGTAAAAACTGTGTCATGATACAGTTTTGTTTTGCAAAAGCGCGTGAATCGAAAACCTTTGTTGTAAACACCGAAGAGCACCACTTAAGCCTTCCCAAAAAAGCTAACTTCATTCCGCAAATACCCAAAGTGACGCCTAAGTTTTTGCGTCACTACGAGCTATCTATTGATTCTGGTGGTATTCCTTTTACGGGTAAAAAGAGCAGTCATTACCATGGTTGGATGCGTTTTAAAAAGGCGCCCAAAGCAATTACCCAAGCGCATGTTATTAGCCTGTTAGACGCATGGCCCCCTACTCTTATTCAGCAACTTCGTTGGCCGGCGCCGGCAAGTACAGTGAGCTGGAACCTAGAGTTTATTTATCCACACGCTGATGTTGCGCCCAATGATTGGTTTGCGTACAAAGAGGAAACGCGTCAGGCGGCGGATGGATATGGGCATACTGAGGCTACAGTGTGGGATGCACACGGCAAGGTGATTGCGCTATCGAGACAAACCATTGCAGTATTTGACTAGGTTTAACAATTAAGTGCGAGTGAAGCCTGCTTATGCAGCTTCACTTAAGTTTTTATTAAACAGTTTAAGTGTCTCGTTACACTCTGTCTTAACGACTTCGTATAGCGCAACAAGTTGCTCAGCTTGAATATCTAAACAGTGATATAAAAAACTAGGAACATGGATGTCGAGCTTATAATAATCGGGATAGGTCATCACCAAAGACATCTCGTATGCTAACTGCATAATTTGCGATTCTACAGTAACCGACGGGCCATCATCATGATGCTGCATCGCAACGGTAGAAACGATTGAGTCTGGCAGCATCCATCGTTGTAATAAAGATGCTGAGATTTCTGCAAAGCTGAAACCCAAAACTTCCTGCTGACTTTGTTTAGGCTTTACCGTTCTGCCAAAGCGATTACAGTCTCTTACAACGCTTGAATTTACACGCAGCACAGCAAGCTCACCCACATTATGTAACAAACCGCTCGTAACGACTCGATGAATGTCTCGCTCACCGCAAATCTGGGCAATGTGTTTTCCCATAAAAGCGCTAATAAGGCTTTGTTTCCAGAAGTTGTCAACGCTTATATAACGGTCTTGCTCTTTACCTAAAGAATTAGACACGCTAAACACCAGTGCGTAGTCGTAAACAGCTCGCACGCCAATAATTTGAATGGCTTTTTCAATGGTCTCGATTTTGCGAGGAAAGCGATAAATAGAGCTATTCGCTAATTTCAGAATTTGCGCAGTTAAGCCAGGATCTAACATCACAATTTTTGAAATATCTTGCACACTGGCTTTACCCGAATCAGACATCCGTTTTATCTGCGATGCTGTTTCAGGAATCGAAAAAAGTTCCGCTGCTTTTTGTGAGTACTCTATTGCGTTCATAAAAGGCCTTGTTGCTTCATTTCCCACTACCCTGAGATTATTGGTCATGCATTATGCTCTCGTTCGAATTCTAATAGCGCCTCTTTAAACTCATCTGCACTAGGGCGCTCGCCCTTCTCAGCACGGTGAATTAAAGAAACTATCCATTTATTTGCAGGTACCGCCACTTCTAGCTTGTCAGCCTGGCTTAGCACTTTACCGTTAATGAAATCCACTTCGGTAAGTTTGTCTTGCTTAAGATCCCACCACATCGATAGTTTTACCTTTGGGTCGACAGCAATCATTTTCTGCGCAAGCAATTTAAATAAAAAGTCGGGTAGCCTTAATACTTTCGGTATCCATGTATTCGGCAAATTTGCGATTTTCGGTAGTTTTATTTTTTGTTTATCAGTGACATCAAGTAATTCTTCCATCAAGGTCGCAATAAATTTTCGATAAATGCTTGTTTCTAACATCTCTTTTACGGGGATATCGGCAAGCGCATTTACCGCATTACTTAAGTTCAGTTGAAGCTTAGCCCACTGGAGCGCGGTCATGTGATAGGTAATATCTACTGGCAGCAGTGCCGTATTCAACTGTCTTGCTAGCCATTTAATTGAACTGGCTAACTCAGAATTAATTTCAAGTATCATCTTCCCTTCTGAACCGCGATGAAATACCCCACCCTCATCGTTTACCACATTAAAAGGAACCATTGCACGTATCACTGTGTTATGCGGAAACGCAGCCTCTACACTTTGATGATTACTCACTCCATTTTGACAACAGATAATCATCGTATTTTTGTTAACCAAGGGACGCATATCAGCAATGGCATCGTCTAAGGCAGTACATTTTACCGTTAACCAAATTACATCAGCAGCGGCGCAATCTGCGGCTTTTTCAATTTCAAAGCAGGCGGGTAGTGGAGACACATGCAACCGATTGCCTGTATAGTCGCTTATAGTAAATTGCTTTTGCAGTTGTTTTAAAAAATGCTTACGACCAATAAGCGAGACACTTTGCTTTGCTCCAGTAAGTGCCCCTCCTAAATAACACCCTATTAAGCCGGCACCAAAAATTACATGATGAGCATGCTTATTGGTGCTTACCTGTGGTATCTTCTCGCTCAAGATAGACTCCAATTCAGCATTGCGTATTTGCAACACTTACAGTGATCTTAAACCATAGTTCTAAGACACAAGTGACAAAGATGCAAGCCTTGAGAGAAAAAACATGAAAGTCCTTTTTATTGGATTTGTTTGGCCAGAAATAACTTCCACCGCCGCAAGCCAAAATATCGTTAGTTATTTAAAGACCTTTTCCGAGCGTGGACATGAGGTTCACTTTGCTAGCGCGGCACAAGTTTCGCCGCTTTCGACCGACTTAAAACCTTTAGGCGTTGCCTGCCATACAATAAAACTAAATTGCAGTAGCTTTGACAATTTAGTAGCGCAAATTGCCCCCGATGTCGTGCTATTCGATCGATTCTTGAGCGAAGAACAGTTTGCTTGGCGCGTAATGAAAGTTGCCCCTAAAGCGCTGCGTGTACTTGACATTGAAGACCTCCACTTTGTTCGCCACGCAAGGCATGCACACTATAAAAAATGCGGTTATCAGCCAAGTAAGCCTGCTTATTTACAACCCAAAGCAATACTCGATAAAGAACATGCACCACTGCTGCTTAATGAGGCAACAAGCAGAGAGATGGCCTGTATTTATCGCAGCGACTTAATTATTACGCTATCTGCCTTTGAGCAAGAACTGCTAACTAACACTTTTCACATCGCACAAAAAAACATAGTGCATATCCCCTACTTACTAGAACAAACAAACATTGAAGCCCATCAGGTGCGCAAAGACTTTGTTAGTATCGGTAACTTTAGGCACGCACCAAATATCGATGCGGTAAATGTGCTTATTCAGCACTTATGGCCGGCCATTGCAAAGCGTTTGCCCGATGCCAAATGTCATATATATGGCGCGTATTTGCCCCCGCGCATTCAAAATCTGCACAATCCAAAAAATCGTTTATTTATACAGGGGCACGTGCAAGATCATCATCAAATGTTAAGCCAAGCAAAAGTGCTGCTTGCGCCTATACAATTTGGCGCGGGTGTTAAAGGTAAAATTGTAGATGCTATGAGATGCGGACTCCCAAGCATTACTACCCCCATTGGCGCTGAAGGACTTGAGTTTACTACTTGGCCCGGTGCAATAGTGACAGAGCGCGAGGACTTTATACAAAAAGCGGGTGATGTATACGAGTCTAAGCATGACTATTTACCCGAAACGCGCAACATGCTCGACCAAAACTTCAACACACAAAGTAACAAAGCTCGCCTGATAAATGCCGTTGAACAAGCACTTGCAGAGCGCGATGAAAACCGACAGCAAAATTTTTTGCAGCAAATGGTCTGTCACCATAGCTTGCAAACTCATCAATATATGAGTCAGTGGATAGCGGCTAAAAACAAACATAGTGTAGAAGACTGAAACTTTTGTTTATCGGCTTTAAACTGATATGCTAATTTGAAACCATGGTAGATAGTGAGCATATGCGCCGACTTATCACACTGTTTCTTTCGACATTTATGGTAAGTGCCTGCGCTTTGCCACCGCAAACGCAGCGCGCAGAATCGAGCTATCTAAGCGCATCGAAAGTCAGCGATACTTTGCTGTATCAAGCCACAAACCCAAACACCAACACCTACCCTGGGCAAAGCGGTGTTTATTTACTTGGCAATCCTCAAGATGCGTTTGCCACGCGGGTATTGCTTGCAAAAACCGCAGAGCGCTCTATAGATATTCAATATTATATTTGGGAAAACGACGTTACCGGTACCCTACTGTTAGAAGCTATTCACGAAGCCGCCGAGCGCGGTGTCCGCATTCGTATGCTGCTTGACGATAACGGTATCGGCGGCTTAGACCACAGCTTAGCCACTCTCAATAAACACCCCAATG
>CAYQMI010000125.1:0-9727 GCA_964418575.1 uncultured Glaciecola sp. | reverse complement strand
CTGCGCCAGTCAACAGCGTATATGCGCTGCATGAGAGTTTGGTGATGCTAAAAGACGAAGGTTTAGAAAACAGTTGGGAACGACACGCCAATACTCACCAAAGCTTGAAAGCCGGCCTTGAAAATATTGGCTTGGAAATGGCTGTTGATGAAGCATATCGCTTGCCGCAGTTAAACTCAGTTGTTATTCCCGAAGGCGTGGATGACGCAAAGGTAAGAGCAACATTATTAAATGAATTCGATTTAGAAATTGGCGCAGGGCTAGGTGAGCTAGCAGGAAAAGTTTGGCGAATAGGCTTGATGGGATTTGCATGTAAGCAAAAAAATGTTGATTACTGCGTGCAGTCCTTGGCAAAAGTGCTAAAACGCTAGCGCAGCAATTAAATAACTCAAAGAAGCAAACGCCGGCTTGGTACTCTTTACTTTTTTAACGTAGACTTATAAAACAGTCCCCAAATAAAAAGAAAAGAAAGAGGGCGCATGCTTCATAAAATTTGGCTTGGCTTTATTCTAAGCGCGTTCATTGCAACTTGTTACAATGTGTTTGTTACGGGTAACTTTGGCTCCTTCCAAGAAGTCATGACCGCAGTGAATACCATGGCACGCACCAGTGTTGACATTGCGATTGGCCTAATTGGTTTGCTGGCATTCTGGCTGGGCATATTTAAAGTGGCTGAAAACTCAGGTTTAATCGCCAAATTCTCTCGTCTTTTAGAGCCTCTTTTATGCAGGCTAATGCCCGATATTCCAAAGGGCCATCCGGCATTAGGCAGTATAACCATGAATATGTCTGCGAATGTGCTTGGCCTCGATAATGCGGCTACGCCTTTTGGTATTAAAGCCATGCAAGATATGCAAACCCTTGCTCCTGTAAAAGACACGCTGACCAATTCTCAAATCCTGTTTTTAGTATTAAATACTTCCGCGGTCACCTTATTTCCAATAGCTGTGTTTTTATATCGAGCCGACCAAGGCGCAGCCAACCCCACCGATGTTTTTATCCCTATTTTATTGGCTACTAGCTGTTCAACCCTTGTTGGCTTGTTTGTTACCTGCGCGGTGCAAAGGGTCAATTTGTTTAACCGGGTGGTACTAACTTATTTAGTTGGTATTTTTAGTTTGTTAACTGCGGTTATTCTGTATTTTTCTAAATTAGCATCTGACCAACTAGCTGAACAATCTAGTTTAATAGCTAATTTTGCCCTGTTTCTATTCATTGTTATTGTGCTAATTGCGGGCTACCGTAAAAAACAAAATACTTACGAACAGTTCGTTGAAGGCGCCAAACAAGGCTTTGAAGTAGCTATCAGTATTATTCCTTATCTCGTTGCGATGTTGTTTGCAATTGGCATGCTTAGAGCTTCAGGGGTAATGGAAATGGTAACTGGCGGTATCGCATACTTGGTAGCAATGGTGGGCCTCGACACCATGTTTGTTGACGCACTGCCAACAGCATTAATGAAACCACTTAGCGGCTCCGGCGCAAGAGCTTTAATGATAGAAACGATGCAGTTTCATGGTGCAGACTCATTTGCAGGGCGCTTAGCATCTGTCATGCAAGGCTCTACAGAAACGACCTTTTATGTGCTTGCGGTTTATTTAGGCGCGGTTGGTATTAAGCACAGCCGCTATGCCGTTGGTTGTTGTCTTGCCGCAGATGCAGGCGGTATTACAGCGGCAATTCTTGTTAGCTACTGGTTCTTTGCATAATACGATTAATTGTTAGAGTGGAGGGTATTGCTGTTTTGCAACTGCAATACGTCAATGCCCAAAGCGCTAAAACAATCCACTAAAGCCATAAGCGGCAAGCCAATTAAGGTGTTGTAGTCGCGCCCTTCGAATCGCTCAAATAAAGCAATACCTAGTCCTTCGGCTTTAAAACTGCCGGCACAATCGAGTGGTTTCTCACGCTCAATATAGCGCTCTATTTGACTTAAGGTTAAGGTTCTAAACTGCACGTCGAAGCTCTCGACCAGTGTTTGTGCTTTAGGTACTTGCGGATTATTAAAACTCGCAGGGGCAATCACGCTTAGCCCAGTGTAGAAGCGCACAGTCTTAGCGCTGCAATCCTGCAACTGTTTAATCGCATTACTTATTCTTAAAGGCTTTCCTAATGGCTTATCAGAACCACTTACGCTCGCGACTTGGTCACTGGCAATAATAATATGATTTGGGTATTTATCCTTTAGCTCAAGCGCTTTTGCAAGACTTAAACGCCTCGCTAAATCGCACGGAGACTCATTCTCAAGCGGCGACTCATCAATATCGGGTGAACAAGTATCAAACGCCAGGCCTAACTGAGACAACAAGCTTGCTCTATATGGCGATGATGAAGCTAACAGGATGGGCGTATGACTGATTTGTTTAAGGTCTGAAGACATTAACTTACTCTAATTATGAAAAATATTGCTAATTATGGGTGGTTTACAAAACTAACCATCGTTTTTATTCATATTTTGCTGCTGCCACTGTCTAAAAGAAACTATCAGCATTGGCAGAATAATCAGTGGCAGTGCAATGTAAAAGAACACATTATGAAACAAATCCAACGATGGATGCGCCGTCGCTCTAAAATACAAGTAAACGGAATAAAAAGTATATATTGCTAACAGCAATAAACCTTCTTTTCGGTTAATTTCAAAGCCAGTAAACACCATAGGCAAACAAATAAGCGCGACGGCAACGAGCAAGGGAAATTCAAAGCCTAATAGGCTGCTGTCAACCGCAATGCCGCTGCTGGATATTACGCCAGTGACGCCTAATACAGCTAGCAAGTTAAAAATATTGCTGCCAATGACATTACCTACCGCAATATCACGCTGCTTTTGAAAAACGGCGATAATAGATGTAACAACTTCAGGCAATGATGTACCAATAGCAACAATAGTTAAACCAATCACCAGTTCACTCACGCCCAGCATCTTTGCAAATTCGATAGATGCATCTACCAAAAAGTTTGAGCCAAATATTAGTGCGGCTAATCCCGCTATAATATACAGAACATCTATGAATAGTTTAGAAAGAACAGCATTTGATTGCTCTGGGGCGTTAGCAGGGCTGCTTGAGTCTGTAACGCCTCTACTATTTTTATGCTCTGACGATTGTGACTTACCTTGCCATATCAAGAAGCACAAATATAAACATAGCGCAAATACTAGTATTAATGCGTTTAACCTCGAAATACCACCATCAAGAGCTAATACGAATACTAATATCGTAATTAGCAGTAGAATGGGAATATCTTGCTTTATAAGCTGCTTTGAGACACTCAAGGGCAGTAGGCAGGCGCACAGGCCTAAAATAAACAGTACGTTAAATATGTTGCTGCCAATAACGTTACCCAGGGCAACATCAGCCTGATTGTTAAAGGCTGCCTGCACACTTACCGCAAGCTCAGGTGAGCTAGTCCCAAATGCCACCAACGTTAGGCCGATAATGAGTGGCGGTATAGCAAGGCGCTCTGCTATCGCTACCGAGCCTTTGATCAGTATTTGAGCGCCTGAAATTAAAAGTAATAAACCAGCGATGAAAAAGAGATAGATCATATAAAGTCAGCAAATGAAATTAATAGGAAGAAAACGAGGAGTTTTATAGTATAGGGCATATAAACTTAAGCATGAAATACTTTGACTAAGGCATGCTAAACCTATATTATGCGCGCGCTATGACAAATGTGAAACTTCCAAAACGCCTCGACCCTATCAAAAGCGCACAAAAACGCTCCTCTTATGAGGGTGTATACGTCGCCAGCGATATGCAAAGGCTTAATGACATGGTTGATTCAGTATTATCTGATGTATCGGTGAAAGTTGAGTTTGCAAAAGACGCGCAGAGTCTTACTTACTTTCAGGGTACGCTAGCAGTACAGGTGATGCTAGTTTGTCAAAGGTGTAACCAAACCTATCCATATTATGTGGATACGGAATTTTGTTTTTCGCCCGTGCAGGGGAGTGAACAAAGTGAAACGTTACCCGACGCTTATGAACCGGTAGAGGTAGATGACCATGGAGAAGTCGATCTCTTCCAATTATTAGAAGACGAGGCAATTTTGTCTTTGCCCATTGTAGCCCTTCACGCAGAAGAAGATTGCAATGTGAAAAAAGATGATATGAGCTTTGGTAAGATCGAACCGGAACCTGAGCGCGAAAACCCATTCGCGGTTTTAAAAGAGCTTAAGCGAGATTAGGAGTAACCTATGGCTGTACAAAAAAGTAAAAAATCCAGAGCGAAGCGTGGAACACGTCGTGCACACGATTCATTAACAGCAAAAACTATGTCTGTTGATTCAACTTCTGGAGAAACACATCTTCGTCACCACGTGACTGCAGATGGTTTTTACAAAGGTAAGAAAGTTATCGAAATCTAAGGCTTAGGTCTTTTCGATGATTACTATTGCATTAGATGTCATGGGGGGCGATCGCGGCCCCCATGTTTTTTTCCCTGCTATTGTTCGCGCGCTTCAGACGCATTCCAAACTATCCTTTATTCTTTGCGGCGATGAGCCCTCGCTTTCACGCATCAAAAACACGCTTCCTTCTGAATTAAGTTCCCGTGTGAAATATAACGTTTGTTCTCAAACTGTTGATATGAATATCAAGCCAACCACTGCTCTGCGTCAAATGAAAGACTCCAGCATGCGGGTAGCCCTTAACTTAATACAAAGTGAAGAAGCAGACGCTTGTGTTAGCAGCGGTAATACAGGGGCGCTGATGGCAATGGCCTATTATGTATTAAAAACAATCCCTGGTATTTCACGTCCAGCTTTAGTTTCGGCCTTGCCAACTGCAAATAAACACAAAGTACTCTTGTTAGACTTAGGTGCCTCGATTAACTACGACGCAGAAAATCTATTGCAGTACGCAGTGATGGGTTCTGTGCTCATGCAAGAGGTTGAGGGGCTAAAATCACCGCGAGTCGCGCTTTTAAATGTAGGAGAGGAGGACATTAAAGGTCACTCTTCTATTAAACATGCAGATTTGTTAATCAAGCAGTGTGAAAGTATAAATTATGTGGGTTATGTAGAGGGCGATACCATGTTTTCCGGCTCGGTAGACGTGGTGGTTACTGATGGTTTTACGGGTAACGTTGCACTCAAAGCAAGTGAAGGCATTGCTAAACTTGTTGTGAGCGAGATTAAATCTATTACTCAAGAGACCTGGTTTGCTCGTTTAATCAGCAAATTAAGCTTACCCTTATTAAAAAGTCTGTATCAACGTATGAACCCCGACCAGTATAATGGCGCGAGTCTGATAGGATTGCGCGGCACTGTGGTAAAAAGCCATGGAAACGCGTCTTCAGAAGCCTGTTTCTATGCCATTGAGCAAGCCATTGCAGAGGTCACTAAATGTGTGCCCGACAAAATAAAAACAAAAATAGAACAAGAATTAATGGAGCACTGATTAATGCTAACAAGGCCAATTTATTCACGCATAAACGGCACCGGAAGTTACTACCCAAGTGAAGTGCGCAGCAACGCTGACTTAGAAACCATGGTAGATACTTCAGACGAGTGGATAACTGACCGCACAGGAATCAAAGAACGCCGTATTATTGGTGAGAACGAAACAGCAGGAACTATGGGCGCCGAAGCTGCTAAAAACGCACTTGATGCTGCAGGCTTAAGCGCTAACGATATAGATATGATTGTGTGTGCTACCACTAGCGGGCGTTACGCGTTACCAAGTTCAGCCTGTGAAATTCAAAAAATCCTCGGTGTCGATAATATCCCTGCCTTTGATGTAGCCGCCGCATGCGCAGGTTATTGCTATGCTTTGAGCGTGGCTGATCAATATATAAAAAGCGGTATGGTTAACCGTATATTAGTTATTGGTACAGACTGCTTAAGCAGAATGATTGACCCCGCTGACAGGAGCATGATCATACTCTTTGGTGATGGCGCAGGCGCAACGATAATAGAAGCCAGTGAAGAGCCCGGTATTTTATCTACGCACATCAATGCAGCTGGCTCTTATGGCGATCTTCTTCAAATTGGACATGTTCAGCATGGTGATGAAGCTTCGGTACATGAGAACTGGGGTTCAATGAAAGGCAATGAAGTATTTAAAGTTGCGGTAACAAAGCTTAGCCTAATTGTTGAAGAAACGCTGGCAGCTAATAATTTGCAAAAATCAGATATTGATTGGCTAGTACCGCATCAAGCCAACTTTAGAATTATAAAAGCAACGGCTAAAAAGCTGAATATGTCGCTAGACCAAGTTGTTATTACCCTGCAAAACTATGGCAACACTTCTGCCGCTACCGTACCCACTGCTTTAGACACCGCAATCAGAGATGGTCGAATTAAGCGTGGTCAGCATTTGTTGCTTGAAGCCTTCGGCGGTGGCTTTGCGTGGGCCTCAGCACTCGTTAAATACTAGGCCATATCTAGCGCACGTGAACAGTGTGTGCGCTGCCCAAAAAAGTAAATATCTGTTTATAGAAAACATTTTTAAAATAATAAGAATAGCTCAAGAGGATTATCATTATGACTCAATTAGCCTGCGTATTTCCGGGGCAAGGTTCTCAGTCAATTGGGATGCTTGCGGATTTAGCAAATAACTTTTCAAGCGTTGGCGACACCTTCACCGAAGCTTCTGATGCCCTAGGGTATGACTTGTGGGAAGTCGCACAAAGCGATAAAAATGACATTATCAATCAAACCCATGTTACCCAACCTGTATTACTCACCGCCAGCATTGCGGCTTGGCGCGTGCTTAAAGCTGAAAAAGACATACAGCCTGCGTATTTAGCTGGTCACAGCCTTGGAGAATATACAGCCCTAGTTGCAGCCGATGTCATTGGTTTAACTCAGGCGGTTAAGCTTGTAGAAGCGCGGGGGCAGTTTATGCAGTCGGCAGTGCCTGCTGGTACGGGTGCAATGTATGCCATTATTGGTTTGGAAGACCAAAAAATTATTGATATTTGTAAGCAGGTATCAAATGAAACTAAGCTTGTTGTATCTGCGGTGAATTACAACTCGCCCGGTCAAGTGGTAATTGCAGGCAATAAAGAAGCGGCTGATTTAGCAGGCGCAGCGTGTAAAGAAGCAGGGGCGAAAAGAGCCTTGCCCTTAGCGGTAAGTGTTCCGTCTCATTGCGCTTTGATGCAGCCAGCGGCTGCTCAACTTGCCGAGTTACTTGATGATATTGAGTTTTCCGCACCTAGCATTAACGTGGTAAATAACGTTGATGTGAGTGTTGAAAAGAGTGCTCAAGCAATCAAAGAAGCGTTAATAAAACAGCTATATAGCCCAGTTCGCTGGACGCAGAGCATAGAGTTTTTAGCGAAACAAGGCGTTGATAGGATTATCGAAGTTGGGCCTGGTAAGGTGCTAACGGGCTTGAACAAGCGAATAAATAAATCGCTTGAATTGTCTTCATTTAGCTCACCTGCAGATTTATAAGGGTAGATTATGTTTGATTTAACAGGAAAAGTAGCGCTAGTAACGGGCGCGAGTCGCGGTATTGGCAAAGCGATTGCCATGCAGCTTGTGGCACAAGGCGCAACCGTTGTGGGCACAGCAACCTCAGATGGCGGCGCACAGTCCATTTCAGATTATTTAGGTAACCACGGGAAGGGTATGACCCTCAATGTCACCGATGATGATTCGGTTGCTGCGGTATTAAGTGCTTTATCGGAAGACTTTGGTGCGCCAGACATACTTATCAACAATGCGGGCATTACTCGCGACAATTTGATTATGCGTATGAAAGACTCCGAGTGGGATGAAATCATGCAGACCAATTTGACCTCTGTGTTTAAGTTGTCAAAGGCCGTTATGCGCGGCATGATGAAAAAGAAAAACGGCAGAATTATTTCTATAGGCTCTGTAGTCGGCTCAACGGGTAACGGTGGTCAGGCTAACTATGCAGCGGCGAAAGCTGCTGTGATTGGATTTAGCAAGTCTATGGCTCGCGAAATCGCCTCTCGCGGCATTACGGTAAACGTAGTATCTCCAGGATTTATCGATACTGATATGACAAGAAGTTTGACGGATGAGCAAAAACAGGCAATATTTAACGATATTCCTGCTAACCGCTTAGGTCAGCCTGAAGAAATAGCCGCTACTGTTGGTTTTTTGTGCTCAGATTCTGCGGCCTACATTACTGGCGAGACTATTCATGTAAATGGCGGCATGCACATGGCTTAGATGCCTAGGTAAGCCGATTTTATTGACGATGAAGGTGTGTTTTACTAAGTAAGCGGCCTGAAAATGTTATAATTTTTAGTATATTTTTTAAACATTTAGTAAAGATTTGTGGTTTGACCACCTATTAAATTGTTGGTTAGGCTTGCATGGTTATGGATAGCGCAATAAACTAAGCGCGATAATTTAAAACAAGGTACGTAAAGGAAACCTGTCATTATGAGTAACATCGAAGAACGCGTAAAAAAGATCATTGTAGAACAGTTAGGCGTTAAAGAAGACGAAGTTAAGTCAGAAGCCTCATTTGTAGATGATTTAGGAGCTGATTCTTTAGACACTGTTGAGCTAGTAATGGCTCTAGAAGAAGAATTCGATACAGAAATCCCTGATGAAGAAGCGGAGAAGATTACCACCGTTCAGTCAGCAGTTGACTACATCAACGCTAATAAAGACGCGTAAGCAGAATTATTAGAAAACGGCTCTTAACGGGCCGTTTTTTCGTTTCTATAACATAGTAAAATTTTACATTAGGAGGCTGTGGTGGCAAAACGTCGCGTAGTAGTGACCGGTCTTGGCATGCTATCACCTTTAGGTAATGACATTGATACGACCTGGACAAATATTCTTGCGGGTAAGAGCGGAATTGGTCCTATCACTCATTTTGACCCATCTGAGTTCAATACCAAATTCGCCGGCGAAGTAGTCGACTTCGACGTTGAAGCTTACATTCCCAAGAAAGAAACGAAAAAAATGGATCGCTTCATACAGTTGGGCATTGCCGCAGGCATTCAAGCTTTACGCGATTCTGGTATGGTGATTAACGAAACAAATGCAAAAAGAGTGGGTGTCACCATCGGCTCTGGGATTGGTGGCCTAGGCCAAATAGAAGAGAATCACAAAAAGCTGCTTACCAGCGGTGCTAAACGGGTTTCTCCATTTTTTGTGCCCTCTACCATTACTAATATGATTTCTGGCTTCCTCTCTATTATGGAAGGGATTAAAGGGCCAAATCTGAATGTGGTAACAGCGTGTACAACAGGCGTTCATAACATTGGTATAGCAGCCAGAACCATCGCATATGGCGATGCCGATGCAATGTTAGCTGGCGGCGCAGAATCAAGCATCACGCCACTTGCCATTGCTGGCTTTGGTTCAGCTAGAGCGCTTTCAACAAGAAACGACGCACCGCAGCAGGCGAGCCGTCCGTGGGATAAAGACAGAGATGGCTTTGTTATGGGCGAGGGCGCAGGCGTGCTCATGTTAGAAGAATACGAAAGCGCTAAAGCGCGTGGCGCAAAAATTTATTCAGAAGTGGTAGGTTTTGGTATGAGCGGAGACGCGTACCATATGACATCACCTCCTGCTGATGGCGAAGGCGCGGCTGACGCAATGGCTAATGCCCTAAACGATGCTGATGTAGAAGCGAAAGACGTGGTGTACGTAAACGCTCACGGCACATCAACACCAGCAGGCGATGTAGCTGAAGTAAATGCGATTAAGTCGATTTTTAAAGAGCATGCGAGCAAGGTTAAAGTAAGCTCAACAAAATCGATGATAGGTCATTTGCTTGGTGCAGCGGGCT
>CAYQMI010000124.1:5886-9755 GCA_964418575.1 uncultured Glaciecola sp. | reverse complement strand
GGTGGCAATACCGTTAAAGCCTATCCAAGAATGGGCATTGGTTCAGCATCAGGCCAGCCTTTTGCCACCTCTGGCTCTCCTGATGCAGTTCCCGTTCAGCAAAGCCGTGGCGTAAAAACTGTTGACCAAGTGAGGGTGAGCGAAATAGTAGGCATTCCCTCGCGAGTGGCAAACCTACCCAATATAGACATTCATATCGAAACAGAATTTGAAGGTGGTAGCGACGATGTCCCTCCCAAGGACAAATATGGCAGCTTCTTTTTTGCAATCGATTCTTACTTTCACGATATCGACAATGCCGACAACTTAAGTAGCCCAGCACTGTTAGGGTCCTTAAATGGTATTAATGATTCAAGAGGCAAGATTTTTAATGTTTCGATGGATGATTTACCTGCGACCACTAAAAAGTGGGCCATGATGATTTGGTACCACAAGCCTCCGTACTACGAATCATCCGGTGGCATTGCACTGAATAACAATAAAACGCTTCTTATCGATGGCCAGGCTTATTTTGTAAAATACAAGGTAGAAACCGCCAGTGCGAAAAATTTTCGCTATATATCATTCATAATGGATCGAAGCACACCAGAGTTATATTCTATTAAAGAACAGCCGGTAATCCGTTACAAAGCCTTCGCTGATTTTATGACAAATGGGGGCCTGCAAGCCTTATTAGATGAAAAAGGCCCGCTATTAGACATTGATGGTGAAACCCGGGCAATTAATGCCCCCACTCCAAATTACGTAGTCAGTGACATCAACTTAGGCGTTGAAACGCTCGCAAACCCTGATACCAGCGAGGATATGTCTAGCAGGCCTGTGCATGTGAATTTTTCGAAGCTATATTTTGATGTTGAAGGTAAAGGAAAATTTGGATTTGTGCCTGCAAAGAATTTAAATTAATGCGATGGCGAGCATCAAAAGATGATCAGTAAGTCACACGGTTGCTGCTACCAAATGGAAGTAATATTTTGAACACAAGATCATCACAAGGGTGGCGACATACTATTGAAAACTAACTCGAAACCTAAGGAACAGGTATGAAAAAATCAAGTATATTGGTCATTCTATTTTTAATATCACATGTCGTTTTTGCTCAAGGCCAAGATAAGCAAACGCCACAGCCCAATATCGTTTTAATTTTTATCGACGACCTTGGTTACGGCGATTTGGGCATATATGGCCACCCTACTATCAACACGCCTAATTTAGACCAACTTGCGAATGAGGGCATGAAACTAACCTCATTCTATGCCGCGGCTTCGGTTTGTACACCATCTAGAGCGGCATTAATGACCGGCTTATACCCGCTAAGCGCTGGTTTGCATTACAACTTGGGCCCTGATTCAGATGGCGGTTTACCGTTAAGCCAAAAAACCATTGCCAGCTCTTTACAAGAAGTGGGCTACAAAACAGCGGCATACGGCAAATGGCATTTAGGCGCAGTGCCAGGATACATGCCTACCGACCGAGGCTTTGATGAATATTTAGGTTTATTGTATAGCAACGATATGATTCCTCCTTGGGTTAATACTACAAGAGCTTTACAGCTTTACAAAAACGACCAGGCGATACCAGAAGAACTGGACCAAAGTTTACTCACGCAAAAATACACAAATGCAGCGATAGAGTTTATTAAAACAAATCGGACATCACCTTTTTTCGTTTATATGGCGCATTCCATGCCGCATGTTCCGATTTACGCATCGCAGAAGTTTAAAGAAAAGTCAGCAGGAGGAGACTACGGCGATGTTATTGAAGAAATTGACTTCACCGTTGGCAAAATCAGAGAAGCACTTGAGCGAGAAGGTTTGGCTAAAAATACGCTGATTATTTTTACCAGTGATAACGGCCCGTGGCGCAACTTACCCCCGCGTATGTTTAGCAATGATGAAGTTGCCCCATGGCATGGCGGCAGCACGGGAGCTCTTGCGGGCGCTAAGGGCACGTCTTATGAAGGTGGTTTTAGAGTACCCGCAATTTTTAATTGGCCCGATACGATACCCGATGGACAAGTGAACACACAAATGGCATCGACCTTAGATGTTCACGCGACTCTTTTATCTCTTGCAGGTATCGATAATGCTAATCTTGATGAGCTGAAATTGGATGGATACGACCTACTGCCAATGTTAACGAAAAACGCGCCAAGCCCCAGAAACGAATTTTATTATTTTACTGGTAGTTATTTAGATGCCGTGCGAGATAAAAGATGGAAACTTCGTATTTCTTACAAAGCTGATGATTGGATTTCACCAGAAATAAATACTGGCGAAGAGCCTATCATCATTGAGTTATTCGATTTGCAAAATGACCCGTTTGAACAATTCAATAGGGCCAATGAATATCCTGAGCACGTCACACGCCTTCATGCATTAATGCAAGCTAAAGCAAATCAAATCGGGGCTAAGCTGCGCAAGCCAACTACGTCTTTACCTTAATAACTGGCTCAGTAAGGAAAACGTTTATTTGGATAATGATAAGGGCGCTAGAAAATGCGCCCATTCTAAACTAGCTTACTAAATTCCAGCCTGGGGGATTGGCGGCAGAGAATCAAATCCCAAACCTGCTTTTACCGCATCTGCGTTTTTACCCGAGCCTAAAAAGTTATTCATCGCAGTGTAGTACTGGCCATTGTGCTCAGCTAAAAAGCGACCAATGTATTGTCCATTTTGCTGCGTGTTTGCTGCAAGCTCTGCTAGTACCGCAATCCAAGTAGTAACAATGCACCCAGCGGCAGCTAGGCGTTGAGTTGTGACTTGAGTGATCAGTGGATTAAAGTCTGCACATGCATCGATGACCACATAGACCTCGTAGCCCTCTCTGAGTGCTGCTAATGCAGGAAATGCAGCGCATACTTCGGTAGCAAGCCCAGAAATAATCAGCTTTTTACGGCCCGTTTTTTCTACCGCCTCTTTTGACGTCTTATCGTTCCAGAAATTAACGTAAGGTCTGTCAATCACATCTACGTCAGGGAATAGCGCTTTTAATTCAGGCATAGTTGGTCCGTTTGGACCGCCTGGCCAACTTGTTCCCATAATCACAGGGATATCAAAAGCTTTAGCGGTGCGGGCATGACCTAGAATATTATGTTTAAGATTCATTGGGTCGATAGACGTCAAAAAAGACATTAATCCAACCTGATGATCAATCATTAAAAATACGCAGTTATTGGGAGTAATTTCACTTGTTGGAAGAGCCATATTGTATTTCCTTAAAACATATATTTAATAAATTAATTAATCACAGAGCCCGAGCACCTCATAATTTCACTCAGACTCAGGTGTATTAGTAGCCAGTCAATTAACGATAATTGGGCGTTTAAGATGCTATGTTACCGATCAACATTTTTCTTCCATAATGTTGCTGTCTGTTCAATCTCTATATAGCTCGGCCTTATTTATTAACTCGCTCGAGCTTTAATAGAAAAACGCAAGAATCTGGAAGATTAGGCTTGAATTACTCACTACACTCCTAAAAGTTGTTTACTAGCTTTTGACTTTTTAACCTATGCTCTTGGTAATTTTAGTGGCTTACTGGGGCGTTAATTACTCTGAATGAGGAGCTATTATGGAAATGTTGATGCGTTTGTTGCTTGTAAAAAACATCTCTTGGTCACCTTTAATATTGCGCTTGGTCGCTGGAGTCATTTTCATTGCCTATGGCGGTCAAAAGTTATTTGGATGGTATGGCGGCGCAGGTCTCTCAGCCACCGGCGAATGGATGGCTTCAATTGGCTTGTCACCGGGCTGGTTAATGGCTTTAATGGCAGGCTCTGTCGAGTTTTTTGGCGGTATATTTTTAATGTTAGGTTTATTAGCTAGGCCAACTGCAATCGCCTTAAGTATTACCATGTTAGTGGCAATCTT
>CAYQMI010000124.1:0-5786 GCA_964418575.1 uncultured Glaciecola sp. | reverse complement strand
TTATCGTAGACGACCATCCCACACTGCGCTTCGGCATTGTTGCTTTAGTAAACGATGCCGAGGATATGCAAGTTGTGGGCGAAGCTAGCGACGGTAAAACTGCGTTAGATACTTTTGAGAGTCTCGCTCCCGACGTCATCGTTTTGGACTTACAATTGCCCGATATTCAAGGCGAGGATGTCATCGCAAAAGTACTCGCACGAGCGCCCAACATGCAAATCATTGTGTTAACCACATATGGTGGCTCAGATACAATAAAACGGACGATTAATGCCGGTGCAAAAGGCTTTATGCTAAAAGACGCTGTCGGTAGCCAAGTGGTTGAGGCAATTCGGCATGTGCACAAAGGCAAACGATTTATCGAAGGCGTGGTAGCCGAGCGCTACGCCCAAGCCATTCAAGATGATTCACTTACTGAGCGAGAGCTAGAAATACTCAAAATAGTCGCGCAAGGAAATGCTAACAAAGCGATTGCCTACGAGCTTAGTATTAGCGAGGCAACGGTTAAAAATCATATGGCAAGTATCTTAAACAAACTCAAAGCAAAAGACCGTACCGACGCTATTATGATTGCATTGCAACGCGGTTTAATTCGACTAAATTAGCTGTGCTTGATAACGACGCTTACACGTGTGCCATCACTATCTGAATGAATATCAAGCTCTGCACCGGCATTTAAAGCTCTTTCTTGCATGCCTAAAAGCCCCCAATGACCAATAGGCACAACGCTCTGGTCAAAGCCTTTACCGTTGTCGCAAAAGATAATGGTAAAAGCGTCTTTATTTTGTTCAACCGTAAATGATAATTGACTTGCCTCACTGTGTTTAAGTGCATTACGAGTCGCCTCCGCAAAGATTTGGCCAATATCATATGAAAATGAATATTGCCATATATGTTCGCTTTGTTCGGGTAATTTAAGGGTGATTGCTAGTTTTTTTGCCTCTACGGCGACTATTTTTACTAACTCTTTAAGTAAAATCGTGTCGTCGGCATGTCGATATGTCTCTATGGCTTTGCGCCCTTCTACTGCGGTTCTATCAGAAAGTGACACTAAGTCTTGTAAAACCGACTGCATTTTAGCTGGGTCTTTGTTTAACCAGTTTAACGCCCTCTGACTATGAATAGATACGGCCATTACGCCTTGCAACAGATTATCGTGAAGCTCGCGAGAAATACGCAAGCGTTCGTCTCTAGTTGCTTTTTCACTGGCAAGGGTCTGCCTAAATACCTCTCTTTCTTTTAATTGCCGCGCTCTAAAAATGCCAAAAAGTAGCAGGGCAATAAACAATAAACTAGAAAGCGCCACTAGATAACGCTGCTGTTCAATAATTTTATCCTTTGCCTCTGTTTCTTGCCGAAGCATTTGAATTTCGCGGCGACGAACCTCGCGGTCGTAAATATCATTAAGCCAAATCAGTTCGCTGTTCAGACGCTGTTGCTGCTCCTTTTTTAATGTGAGATAGGCGTCTAAATAATGCGAAGCTGCCTTTTTATCATCGTCCATTGCGCTGTATGCTCGTGCTTTTGATTCTGTTATCTTTGGACCAATAAAATCCAGAGGTTTTGGCAGGGCCTGCATTTGTTGGTCCATCATTTGTGCATATTTTAAGGCAGAAACGCCATCGCCTAGGGCTTCATAAGTGAGCACCATTTCATAGAGCAAATTCAAACGAAATATAGGGCTTGGCGCTGTATCAATGTTCTCAAAGGCTCCTTGCAGAAGGTTTTCAGAATGTTCGTAGTTTCCCTCTAGTCTAGCTAGATGTCCGGCTAACTGTCCGAGATAGCCAAACATAAAAGGCGGGTCTGCCTGACTTACAAAACGCCTAGCATCACTGATTGTGCGTTTTAGTCCATCTACACTTTTTAAGTATTGATAGGCGATCGCCTTGTTATAATGCATCCGCAATAACTGCCGACGCCCCTCATCACTTGGCTCAGCGCTATATTTTTCAAGTGCAAGCGATATTGCAAAATCAAGCGCTTCAACCGCTTCGCTACTGCGCCCTAATTCGGTCATTATGCCTGCGCGTCCACTCAGTGCTTCGATTTGCAAGCCAACATCGCTAATACTTTCACCGATTTCTGCGACCTCCAAAAACACCTGCATCGCTTGGGTTAACACATCACTGTAAAAGTACATCAGGCCCTGACGTTGCAAGGCATAACCTCGGGCCTTTTTACTCTGTGCAAGGTTTGCCGCTTTGCCATATGCGACGGCTGCAGCAGAATGATCCTCAACATCCTCTAGCGACCGAGCAAGTTGACAGCTTTGCACATAATCTTCCATCTCATAAATAATTTGATAAAGCTCCTCATCGCTTTGGGGAATAGGTTTATCTGTAAACGATTGGTCGGGCAAATTGACACAAGCCATACTCAGACTGGCATAAAACATTAAGCTTGAAGTGCTGACCACTATTCTTATAACTATTGAAAAAGCATGCATATAGCTTGAGCGCCTTATGTTTTGTTTATGCTGAATTTAGCTGAATGAACTTGTCGCCCGAAAATCGACCTCGATAACACACTTGCCAATCGAATACGCACCGCTAACAAAGCATAGTTCATATAAGTACAAAGCAAAATAGGCCGATAGTTTGACTGAGGTTTAGCCCTAATTACCCATATTCGTTTTCGCCCTTTGGTTCTAAGCTTTTAGCACCGGCATATTTGAGGGCGAAGTGATGACAAAAATTAAGGTAGTTAAGCCATCTAGTGGCAATGCAGATAAAACTGACTCTAACTCTTATTTGCTTTCTGAACTACTCGCCAGCATCAACATTAGCGAGAAGAAATACAAGGCCTCATCTGTGCCATTGAAGAGCGTCGATTCACTGCTAAAAAAACCACTCAATAAAATAAACAGCAGTCAAAGCGAGTTATTTGTAGCTCCAAAAAGTACAAGACTTTGCGCAAAAAGGCTGTCCACAATATTCAACTATATTGAGTCAAATATAGAAAATAAGATCAGCATCCACCACCTAGCTTCGATAGCCGCAATGAGCCCTTATCATTTTTGTAGAGAATTTAAAAAGCTTGCTGGTAAAAGCCCGTATCAAATTGTCATTAAATGCCGATTAAGAAGGGCTATATATCTTTTGCAAACAAGCCATGACTCGATTAATGAGATAGCGCTGCGTACAGGATTTTCATCACAGTCACATTTGAGCGATTTGATAAAACGCGGCACGGGCATGACACCTCGACAGCTTAAGCACCTCTAGTCTGGGCATGTATTATTTATATGACTGTGGCGAGGCATTTTGGCCTGTACCTTTGATGATGCCCGGACAAGCAAGTATTAAAAATACACAAGCGAACGCTGCCAAACTTCCCCAAATCCAAAAGCTATTTACGCCAATTGCAGAATAAACAAGGGTAGACACCACCGGCATAATGGTCATCATCAGCGCACCAAGGCTCTCTTCTAAACCTAAAATGCTGCCTTGATTGCGTTTATCGGTTTGCGTAGTCAACACCGATTTAATGGTGGGCAAGCAAATGCTAAAACCTAGATTTGCTAAGTAATACACCAATAAAAGTAACCAGTACTGCTCAACAAAAGGAAAGCTTACTAATCCTGCAAAAAGTAAAAACAAACCCAAAACGAGCGCTCTCGCCTCACCAAACAAAGCCACAATTGGCTTGATTAACACAATTTGATTGAAGATGGCGAAGCCGCCCACAAAAAATAAGAAGTTGCCGATTTGTACTTGGCTCAAAGAGAACTGATCGATTAAATAAAACACCATCACCGAAGTGTAAGACGCCAAAGTTGCACCCAGAAATAGCCTAACCACAAGCACATTTTTAACGATGTCTTGCCCTTTTAAGGCAGCAAACGAACCTGCAATTTTAAAAGGCTGTAAGTAGTCTAATTTAGTTTTTGTTGCCTTATCCAAAAGTGATTCTTTTAGAGCAAAAGCAATAAAGCCAAGGGTCACTAAACTTAACAGGGCACCCACTGCAGCGGTGGCAAGGTAGTCGTAGCTCGTTGCCATGGTGTAGGCGCCTACTGCTGGCCCAATAATCATACCCAAGCCCATTGTGGCGCTTAAATATCCAAAATACGTGGCCTTTTGTTTTTTAGAGGTGATATCCGACAAATACGCATTAGTAACAGAGCTATTACCGCCGGTAATACCGTCTACCACTCTCACAAAAATTAAAAACGCCAGCAACAAAAATACTGGCAGCGTAAATCTTGATTCAACAAACCACAGCAACATAAGCAATAACCACGATAGCAAGGTGCCGCCTTGGGTTATGAGCAGAATTTTACGCCTGCCATGCTGGTCTGATAAACGACCAAAAATAGGCGCAGCCCAAAACTGACAAAAACTGAATAAGGCGATAATTACACCAAAGCTCCAGTCTGCTAACTCCCAGTTGCGAAGCATAAAAGGCATAACCGGAATCAATAAACTAAAAGACAGGGTGTTTACCAGGGTGAGGAGCAATACCGGCGCTATTTTTATCATGGGCGTTTTCGCTTTTAGTTTAAGGGAGCAGGTTATGAATGACTGGCTTGGAGCTTATATGAAAAATAAGGGAGCATTTTAACATGCCCCTTACCGATTAGTTTATTTTTAACTTTTGTGCAATGTCTTTTTTAATAGCAGAGTTTGAGTATTCATAGCTATGTCCGGGTTCCGAAATTTTAACCTTTAGCTGTAGCTCATTTAGCTGAGCTTTTATTGACTCGCGTTGCTGCTGAGAATAGCGTCCTCCAATAAGAACGACATCCACTTTTGGCAACTCTGCTATTTTTTGCATGCCTTCTTTCTCATTGAGAGTGCCATACACACTCAAGTCACCGATTTGAGAAATGTGCTTGATTACTTCGTGACGACGAACTTCGTCGCCACCAAACAATACAACAACAGGCGCATTTGGGTTTTGTGATACTACTTCATTAACAAGGGTCATGTTTTTTACTCCTATTTTTGCATTGCAGCAATGGTTGCAGGGTCCATATAGGTGCTGTGGCGAGTAATGACCCATTCGCCATCGCGATATTCAAAGTCATCTGTGTTTACAGCTGAGCCTAAATACGCAAGAGACGTGGTAGCTTCATAAACGGTTAAGTAGCTCGTAACCTTTGCTTTTTTATCGTCGCCACTGATTACCATCGTAGATGCGACGTGACGTTTTCCGCTGATGTAAGGCCGAGATTGCTCAAGCGCGGCCTCTACTTGCTCAGGGCCTACTGCTTTACCAAAGGCAGTGTCGAATACGCCATCATCAGCAAAGAACGAAGCGTAGCTTTTATAGTCGCCCAAATCGATTGATTGGTTAAGACGGGCAATGATTTGACGAAGCTGCATATCGCTTGCTGTGCTAAGTGCGTGTTGTTCGCTCAGGTACTCACTGCTTTGCTGCATTGGCGCATTCGCAGCTAAAGACTCGGTTACAGGTGCTAAAAGTATAACTGTAGATAAGCTGATTAATTTCAATACGTTTTTCATGATAATTTCCTCTGGATTAATTATTAATGTTTTTACTAATTCGTTAAGACAGGGAAAGAATAGATTATTTAAATAAATGGCAGTAGTATGCAAAATTAAGATTCTTTATTGTTTAAAATGGGATAATGGTGGCGGTGATGATAATTAAACAACTTGATGATGCATACGCACTAGTAAAAGCGGCAAAAGCGGGCAGCTTCGCCAAAGCCGCTAGGCAAATGAATATGCCCGTCGCCACTTTTAGCCGGCGCATTGCAGCAATGGAAACAAAAGCAGGCGTGCGCTTTTTTGATAGAACCACGCGTTCGCTGCATA
>CAYQMI010000123.1:0-9833 GCA_964418575.1 uncultured Glaciecola sp. | reverse complement strand
AAATTATACACTGTCCTCATCAACGCCGCGTTGACGGGATTAAGATGTTAATTTAATTACCCGGGCTAAAAAATGGTGCGAAATAGTACTCTTTCTAGAAGAGTGTGTAAAGGCTATTTGCGCAAATAGTGACAGCTTTTGCGAAAAAACTCACTTATTTGACCCACAAGCGGAATTACGCTGTATAATTTTGCGATTTTACAGCATCTGTCTTCGCATTTTCCACTTAGCAAAAATGATGTTCAGCGGGCAGTAACAAGAGAATAGAATGAAAGTATTGGGTATTGAAACCTCTTGCGATGAAACCGGCATTGCAATTTACGACAGTGAAAAGGGCTTGTTAGCTCACGAGCTTTATAGTCAGGTAAAGCTGCATGCTGACTACGGCGGTGTGGTGCCTGAGTTAGCATCACGCGATCATGTTCGCAAAATTGTGCCGCTTGTGCAGCGCACTTTGGCCTCTGCACAACTTAGCAAATCGAACATCGATGGGATTGCCTACACACGCGGCCCAGGCTTAATTGGTGCGCTTTTAGTTGGTTCTTCTATGGCGCGGTCGCTGGCCTACGCTTGGGACGTACCAGCTTTGGGTGTGCATCACATGGAAGGGCATTTACTTGCTCCTATGCTTGATACCCCAGCACCGCAGTTTCCATTTGTTGCTTTATTGGTATCTGGCGGTCATAGCATGTTGGTGGATGTTAAAGGCATTGGTCAGTATAAAGTGCTCGGAGAATCTGTAGACGATGCCGCAGGGGAAGCCTTTGATAAAACCGCAAAATTACTAGGTTTAGATTATCCTGGCGGTCCATTGTTAGCAAAATTAGCTGAAGAAGGTGAGAGTGGGCATTACACATTTCCGCGGCCAATGACCGACAGACCCGGACTAGATTTTAGTTTCAGTGGATTAAAGACCTTTGCCGCCAATACTATCCGCAGCTGCGATGGTTCGCACCAAAGTAAAGCTAATATAGCAAAAGCCTTTGAAGAAGCGGTTATCGACACTCTGCTGATAAAATGCAGAAGAGCCCTTAAGCAATCTGGCCATAAACGCATAGTGATGGCGGGCGGAGTAGCCGCGAATAAACAATTGCGACATTGTTTTGAGCAGGCGAGCAAAAAAGACGGCTTTGAAGTGTTTTACCCTAGCTTTGAATACTGCACCGATAATGGCGCAATGATTGCCTATGCTGGATGTCAGCGTTTATTGGCTGGCCAAAGCACTCCCTTGAGCGAAAAGTCTATGCCAAGGTGGCCGCTAGATAGCTTAAGTGCTATTTAGGTCGATGTTTTTTCTTTAAGGCTTTTTGCTTCGGCTCTTTAGCTCCTCTCCCGAGAACAAGCGCACTAAATTACTGCGATGCTTTAAGATAATCAAAACGCTTAACATGGCAACTGAAATGGTAAATTGAGGTTTGTACCAATAGGTATAAAACGGCGCTAGAGACACAGTGACAATCGCTGCCATGGATGAGAATCGAGATAATCGATACACAATTATCCATGTTGAAATGAGCGCTAGCGCTAACAGCCAGCCCATAGGCAGCATTGCCCCAAGTGCTGTTGCAACTGCCTTGCCGCCTCTAAATTGAAAAAAGATGGGATACATGTGGCCAATGCACGCACTAATTGCAATTGCGCCGATGGCAATGTCGTTAACGCCCACCAAATAGGCGACGTAGGTAGGTATCGCGCCTTTTAATATATCGAAAACCAACACAATTATAGCAGCTAGTTTACTACCGACTCGAAGTACATTAGTCGCGCCGGGGTTGCCCGAGCCCTGGGTTCTAGGGTCGGGGAGTTTTAGAAGTCGGGATACCAAAACTGCACTGGAGATAGACCCTCCTAAGTAGGCAGCAATGATGAAAAAAACAATCCATGTTGTCATGTACTTGGTTTGCCCATTCGCGATACACTAAATATAAGATTACTAAATGCGAAGGTGGATTGCTATTTACATTCCGCCGAAATATTTGTCGCCACTGGCGTCAGATCTAGTCTAAGCAACCATGCGGAAACTAAGTAATATGGATAAAGTGATAATACAGGGCCTCTGCCTGTATTCATTAATTGGCGTGTATGATTTTGAGCGACATGAAAAACAGAGAGTTATTGCCGATTTAGTTTTATATACCGACTTGAGTAAAGCGGGCATTTCAGACGATGTCGCTGATACCCTCGATTATGGAAAAGTAGCCCAGAGATTGTCTGACATAGCCGAAAACGCCTCGTATAAGTTGTTAGAAGCGCTAGGGCTGCACATGATTGATGTGATATTCAAAGAGTTTGCTGTCAATAAGTTAGAACTGACACTTTGCAAACCCGATATTCTTGATAACGCACAAAACGTTGGTGTTTGCTTTCATCGTGAGCGGGTTTGATAGTGTCAAATTCTAATTGTCACACCATTTTGGTTAGTCTAGGCTCTAATATCAACAAAGAAACCAATACCAAACTTGGTTTAGACGCCATGGCAAAAAGTTTTAGTGAAATTGGCATTTCAAAGGTATATGAAAGTGAATCGGTTGGGTTTACAGGTGAAAATTTTTACAATTTAGTGGCAAGTGCGAAAACCAGTAAAACAGTTGCTCAGGTGTGCAGCGAATTAAAACAGATTGAGGAAAACTGCGGCCGTGTTAGGCAAGCAGAAAAGTTTTCTCCTCGAACACTGGATCTAGATTTACTGACTTACGACCATTTGGTGTGCAAGCAACCGGTAATATTGCCAAGAGAAGAAATTGTATTTAACGCCTTTGTATTGCAACCAATGGCCGATTTAGTGCCTGATGAAATTCATCCGGTTACGCAAAAGTCTTATGCACAAATGTGGCAAGAATACGATAAATCCCAGCAAAAGCTGTGGCCGGTAAATTATGATTGGAGTGCATCCTAAACCATGACAATGCTCGAAATTATTATATTGGCGATCATTCAGGGGATTACTGAATTTTTACCGATATCTAGCTCCGCACACCTTATTTTGCCCGAACAAGTATTGGGTTGGGGTCATAACGATTTAGCGTTTGATGTTGCTGTACATGTGGGTAGCCTGTTGGCGGTGATGATTTATTTTCGTCAAGACATTGTCCGTTTAACTACTGCTTGGTTGAGTAAGGGCTTTAGTACCAGTCAAAATAGCGATAGCCGTTTGGCTTGGTTTGTAATCATTGGCACCATACCCGCAGGCTTGTTTGGCTTTTTGATGAAAGATTGGATTGAGTTAAACGCCCGGTCTGCGCTAATTATTGCCATAACAACCATCGTATTTGGCTTGTTGCTTTGGTACGCAGACGCAAAAGCAACGCAAAGAAAAAGTATCGATAAAATTAGCCTCAAAGACACTGTTTTTATTGGAGTGGCGCAAGCTTTGGCTATTATTCCAGGAACCTCTCGCTCAGGCATTACCATGACTGCAGGTTTGCTCTTAGGTTTAGATAGAGAGTCGGCCGCCCGTTTCTCATTTTTACTGTCGATGCCGATAATTTTGGCCGCTGGGCTGTTTTCAGTTTTGGATTTGGTAGAGGCTGAGCGAGCGGTTGATTGGTATTCACTTTTATACGGTGCAGTGTTTTCATTTGTTGCAGCTTATATGTGTATTCATTTATTTTTAAACTGGATTTCGCATATCGGTATGTTGCCCTTTGTTATTTATCGGCTTATTTTAGGAGTGGTACTGCTAATCTTTGTTTTAGCTTAGCGCACGAATAATAGGCTAAATACCTAAGGAGCTTAAAAAATGTCAGAAACTATCTTCACAAAAATTATAAAAAAAGAAATTCCTGCCGATATCCTTTATGAAGACGAAAGGGTGCTAGCGTTTAATGATATAAACCCGCAAGCGCCTATTCATTTTCTGGTAATCCCTAAAAAACCTATCGCGACAACAAACGACATTTCAGCCGAGGATGAAGCCGTTGTCGGATACATGCATCGCATTGCTGCAAAAATTGCAGATGAAAAAGGCGTTGCAGAACAGGGATACCGAACAGTAATGAACTGTAATCAAGATGGTGGGCAAACTGTATATCACATTCATTTGCATGTGTTGGCAGGAAAACCCTTAGGCTGGCCTCCTTATCAGCAAAAGTTGAAGGTTGAATAAGCAGCATCAATGTTTACGGTTATTTTTAATAATAAAGCACCGGATGCGTAAACAAGACTAACTGTGGTTTAAGCAAGGACTCTCAAACACATTCGTTATCAGGAATTAAGGGCCTACATGTCTACTCAAAATGCACTGCTGACCATATTGGTTGAAAAAATAAACAACGACACTTTGGTATTGCCAACCTTACCTGCAATCGCGCTAAAAGTTCGCAAAGCCGCAGATGACCCAAACATTAACCTTAATAAGATGGCAGACGTTATCGGCCAAGATCCCTCCTTGAGCGCGCGTATGATTAAGATTTCTAACTCGGCTTACTTAGGCCGAGAAGTAAAGGTTACATCTACCACTCAGGCTGTTACAAGAATTGGTCTATTTCAGGTAAAAAACATTGCTACAGCGCTGGCAATGGAGCAGCTTTTCGTTTCAAAGAATGAAATTGTTAAAAAGTACATGGCAAAAAAATGGACCGACATCATCAATATTGTTGGCAATGCGATGGCTACGTTAGCGCTTTATCAAAAGGCAAATAAAAGTAAGAGCCTAAGCCTAGACACCATGACCTTAGCGGCTTTAGTTGCAGATATTGGCGCCCTTCCGGTATTAACCGAAGCAGAGCGCCACGATAGCGTTTTTGCAAACCCTACTTTTTTAGACGTGGCCATCGACAAATTGGCTGGTCGCATCGGCGGCAGCATTATGCGTGAATGGAAATTTAATGAAGTATTTATTGAGTGCGCAGAGCAATGGCGTAATCCAGAATATGTTAAACCTGAAATAAGCTATATTGATTTTGTCCGGGTAGGCGCGGCATTAGCTAAGCTTGCCGATAAACCTGACGAAGTGCTCACGGCGGCGCAGCAAAAGGGCGTATTCGAAGATATCGATGACTTGCAGACACCAGAGTTTGAAGAATTAAGAGACAATGCGAAGGCGCTGTTTATGTAAGCGCCAACATTGCGCCGAGAACATCGTCATCTAAGCGTAAAAAGCCGCTGTTTACAAAATAACACCGTCATTCCCGCGAAGGCGTAATACTGTTCGCTTAAGGAATTTATCGTCATTGCCGCGGAGGCGGTAATCTCCCAATACAACAACGAACACCCTTAAAGGCTGTAAATTCATGCACTACTGCAACATTTGGGAGGTTCCTGCCTTCGCAGGAATGACGCCTATTGTTTTGGGACCTTGCTGCCTTCTCAGTAATGACGTTTTATAGCCCAAGCAAATACGATTATCCCTCAGCAAGCTGAAATATATTGTCTAAGTCTTTAACAAAAGCGTCTACTTCTGAAACAAACAACGTAAAGTCAGCGTCTAACTTTGCTGCCATGTCGTCTTTACTAACATCTTCATTTTGCTCTTTAACGATATCAGTAAATTTTAGGCGCTTAATAGAAACATCTTCTGCAATAATACATGTGAGTCGCTCTTTGTAATTTATTGCAATTTTTTGCACCCATTTTCCAGCTTGAATGTGGGCAAGAATTTCATCAGCGTCTAAATCCTGCTGTTTACAGCGAACAATTGCGCCATCATCAGCCGGTGATTTAAATTCCGCTTCGTCGAGTAACTCTATACCCTCAGGTGCATCTTTTAATAACCAGTCGGTTAGTATTTCTTGTTGTTGAGACTTTGCAAAAGGCACAACGGGTAAAGAGCCGATACATTTGCGCAATGCCGCTAGAAATACTTCAGCACTGCCATCAGCGCTAGCATCTACCACGACTACCTGTTGGTCTAAGCTAATGTATCCATTGATATAAGCATGTTTGTTGAAAGCACGTGGAAGCAAGCGCTGTACGATTTCTTCTTTTAAATCTTTTTGTGCTTTTTTGGCAACGGGAGCGCCTGTTTCTTGCTCAATCTGGGCAACTTTTTCTGCTAGCTCGGCGTTGATTACGCTGGCAGGTAGCATTTTATCTTCGCGTTTTAGTGTGAACCATATCGCATTAGAAGCTTGATGAAAAAGCTGTGCATCATCGTCTTTGCCCAAACGCAGTGGTGAGATAAATCCCATGCTAGAAATATCTTGTGCGCCGCAGTGACGAAACGGCATGGTTTCCATCATTAACTGCAGTTTTTCAGTATCGAGAGAAAACTCTTGTGTGAAGCGATAAAGCTTAAGATTTTTAAACCACATAATATTTGATAATTGCCTTGTGAAAATGAAGACGCGAGAGGTTAGCAAGCTTAAGATTGATGGTCAAAATCAAATTCATCAAAATGTCATGTTTTAGTCACAAATCGGTATTTTTCTGAGCTCAAGCATGCTTATTAACCTTATTCCTTGACATCTTTTCTGCTTTGTTTCATAAAACTGTCACAGATCACTCCAATAATACGGTCAAATTTTATGACACGAGTGAAAAAGATGTCGCGTAAAATATTGTTAGTGGAAGACGAAGCGCCAATAAGAGACATGCTGAGCTTTGTGCTTGAGCAGGCTGGCTTTGTTGTGGATGAAGCAGAAGACTATGATGTTGGCTTAGAAAAAATCAAAGAACCGTATCCTGATTTAATTTTGTTAGACTGGATGCTGCCGGGTGGAAGCGGAGTGCAACTCGCAAAAAAGCTAAAAACCCATGAATTTGCAAAAGATATCCCAGTGATCATGCTTACCGCGCGCGGTGAAGAAGACGACAAAATTCGCGGTTTAGAGGCCGGTGCCGACGACTACATCACCAAGCCATTTTCACCAAAAGAGCTTGTGGCACGAATAAAGGCGGTGATGCGCCGAGTCACGCCAACCTCAAAAGAAGAGCCAATTGAGTTTAATGGTTTAGTGCTTGAGCCTGTTTCACATCGCGTTACCAGTAATGGCGATTCGGTAGATATGGGACCAACGGAATTTAAACTTCTACACTTTTTTATGACCCACCCTGAGCGTGTTTACAGTAGAGAGTTGCTGTTAGATAACGTCTGGGGCACCAATGTCTATGTGGAAGACAGAACGGTGGATGTGCACATCCGCAGACTGCGCAAAGCAATTTCCAACCATGGTCACGATGCTATGATACAGACGGTAAGAGGTTCTGGGTATCGCTTTTCTAATAAAGCTTAAACCCCTTACATTTAGCGCAAAGGCTTTAGCGTAATGTATTATCCCCAGTCTTGGTCTAAAACGCTGCTCCGCTTTGCTGTGCTTTTGTTGCTGTTTGTTGCAGTGGGCATGTTTATCGACAATGTGGTGCTGATGCTTGCTACTTTGTTTGCCTCACTGCTTATTTATAATTACTTCCATTTGTACCGCTTAACTAAATGGCTGTGGCAAAGCCGAACCATGACGCCTCCAAATGCCCCCGGTATTTGGCATCATATATATGAGGGTATTTATTACCTGCAGAGGCGCAATCGGAATAAGCGAAAAAACCTAGGTGAGTTAGTAAAACGTTTTCGCGATGGTTCAGAGGCTTTGCCAGATGCTGTTGTGGTGATTGATAATCAAGCACGTATTATGTGGTGCAACCGAAATGCTCGTATTGAGCTTGGTTTACGCTGGCCTGATGACAATGGTAGGCGTATCGATAACCTTATACGCCATCCTCGATTCATTGAGTTCCTCGAGAGCGACGATTACCAATATCCAATCGAAATTCCGGCACCAACCAATCCTCATAAAACCTTTGAATACAGAATGATGGAATATGGCGAGGATCAGCTTTTGCTGATTGTGCGAGATGTGTCGAGGGTTTCTCATTTAGAGCAGATGCGAAAAGACTTTGTGGCGAACGTGTCGCATGAGTTAAAAACGCCCTTAACAGTTATTAACGGCTATTTAGAAGTGCTCGATAGCAGTACTGAGGGAAGTCCATCAATAGTGGGCAAAGCGATTAGCGAAATGAATACTCAAACGCGGCGCATGCAAAATCTTATTGAGGATTTGTTAATACTGTCACGCATTGAATCGAGTTCCGAGCGCATATTTGAAAACGTCATAGACATGCAGCCGATGTTTAAGCAAATCGAAATGGAAGCGAATGCGTTAAACAAAGAAAAGCAACATAAAATAGTGTTTAAAGTTGACCCTGAGCTCAAGGTATTTGGCGTAGAATCTGAAATGCGAAGCGCTTGTTCAAACCTTATATTTAATGCGCTGCACTACACACCGGAGAAAGGCTCAATTCAAGTGATTTGGAAAAGGCGTTCCGGCGGCGCTTTTTTTGCTGTAAAAGATAATGGCGATGGTATTGAAGAAAAACATCTGAGGCGATTAACCGAGCGTTTTTATCGGGTTGATAAAGCAAGATCGCGCAAAACAGGCGGATCTGGTTTGGGCTTGTCTATTGTGAAACACGTGCTGCATCATCATAATGCAGGTTTGGAAGTAGAGAGCAAAGTAGGAAAAGGCAGTGAGTTTTCGTTTTTATTACCACCGGAGTTAATTGCGACTGACAATGCAGATTAAATTACTTATTTGCCAATCTATCTATTTATCGCTGTGCGCAAAGTGGAGCAACAAGTTGTGCGAAAAATTAGTCACCATCGCCATCATCGGGCTATGTTGTTGGCATAACCAAGTTTACAGCAACGATACTTTGCAAGCGCAAAACTTAAGCCAAGGCTCCTTGGAAATTAAAAGTGAGCAAAAGTCACCACAAAGCAATTTACAAAATACGTCAGAAAATTTTGAACAGCAGCGCCTATCGTTGGATGCGATTGGCTCAATTGGAGATGAATCAGGCGATGCGTATGATGCGACGCCGGGCGTATACGGTAGTATCACATCAATTGGCTCAGATACGCTAGCGACCCTTATATCACTATGGGCAGAGCGCTTTCAAGCACTATACCCCCATGTGAAATTTCAAATTCAAGCGTCTGGTTCAGCTACTGCATCGCAAGCTTTAACGCAAGGCACAGCCAGTATTGGTCCTATGTCTAGAGCGCTTACACCAAACGAGACCCAACTATTTACGCGCAAATTTGGTTATCCGCCAACGACTTTGATTGTGGCGGTGGATGCAATAGCGATATATGTGGAAAAAAACAATCCACTCAACCAATTATCTCTTGAAGAGGTAGACGCGATATTTTCAATGACGCGTTTTTGCGGAGCAAGCAAAGCGATACGACAATGGCACGAACTAGAGGTTGGAAAGTTCGGTAAACAGCGAAACATAGAGCTCTTTGGAAGGAATTCTGCATCTGGAACCTACGACCTATATAAACATTTGGCTTTGTGTGATGGCGATTACGATAGGACAGTTAACGAGATGCCAAGCTCCTCATCGGTGGTTCAATCAGTTGCCTCAAGTATTGGCGGAATGGGCTACGCCGCTTTAGGTCATGGCAATACAAATGTTAAAGCCCTCGCAATTGGCAGAGGTGGCGAACAGTTTTTTGCGCCTAGCGCCGAAAACATTGTGGCAGAAGATTATCCATTCACTCGATATTTATACATTGTTGTAAACAAAGCACCTGGTCAAGAGCTACCCACCTTGGAAAAAACCTTTTTAAGCTTTGTATTGTCAGAACAGGGGCAAAAGATCGTTGAGCAAAGCAACTATTATCCCGTTAGCGGACGCCTTTTAGAGCGTCAACGAAAACTATTAGAATAAAAAATACATAAAAAACAATAACTTATTTTTTGTTAAACTTTTGTGACAAGAGACTTATGTAACAATTCTGTCACTTTCCTCAGTTAATCTCATTTGCGTTTCGTATTAAGCATATTCTTATAAATGGAGAACACAAATGAAATTAAACGGGTTGTTTAAAGCCT
>CAYQMI010000122.1:0-9853 GCA_964418575.1 uncultured Glaciecola sp. | reverse complement strand
TCGCGTTGGGAGGTTCCCACTTTCGTGGGAATGACGTTTCTTCGATGGGAATGACGTTTCTTCGATGGGATAACCTTTATTGGTTAAAACATAAGAGCTAATGCAGCATTTATAAAAATGCCTACATTAGCCTACAAACGATTTAACTCTCGATTAATTTGAAACTCTTTGCTAGTAACAAAGCTCTCGAGCTTGCGCAGGCGGTTTTCACTGCGGTTAAAGCGCTGCTGTATGTTTACAAATGCTTGCTTTGGGGGCATGCCTGCTTGCCAAACTTTCGCTTTAACACATACTTTTTCTGAATTCGCACTAGCATTTGTGTAGCCTTTACCGCTGTAAACTTTGCTATCAGCGTTCCCCGGCACATAAGCATTTGATTGCCCAGTTAAGCCTTCTGGCTTTTTATCTAAAATCAACCAAGCGGCTATGTAACTGACTATTATGAACGGCCCTGTCATTAGTAAAAAAGCAGTAATGGTGATAATTCTTACTAACCAAACCTCGACGTTAAAATAATCAGCTAAGCCTGCGCAAACACCCGCAATCTTTCCTTGCTTAGGATCGCGATATAAGCTCTTTTTATCACTTACATTATTCATGCGCGTTCTCTCCAATTAGGTGACTCCGCATCAAGTATAGCCTCAAGCGTTTGGATGCGTTCAGACATCTGCTCTTCTTTCGCTGCCAAATCTTGAAGGGTGTGTACTTCTGTCTCGCTTAAACCCTGGCTAACCTGCTTTTTACTGCGGTAATGCAATATGAGCCAAATTGGCGCAACTACCAGGGTAAATATTATTAACGAGGTCCCGGTTAAAATAACAAATAATTCTTCCATCAGTATTCTCCATCGAAGCTGTAAAATCGAGGGGTGAGCCTATATTTAGTATGCAAGCTCACCGACCACTAAAGCAACTATCACTCTATCAAGTGTAAACTAACAGAGTGATATTGCCTTGAATTATGCCTTTTTAGATTTCGATTTTACTTCGGTCACATTTCCTTTTGCGCCTTTATTACCCTGCATTTTTTGTTTCAGAGCAGCTAATTCGTCGTCAATCTTGCCGTCTGATTCTAGGGCTGCAAACTCATCCTTAAGTGAAGTCTTACCGATATCGTATGACTCAACTTGCGACTCTAAATCGTCAATTTTGCGCTCAAACTGTTCAAACTTGCCCATAGCTGCATCCACGGTGCCAGAGTCTAAACGCTTTTTTACTTGAAGCCTTGAGCTTACAGTATTCTGACGCATAATAATGGTCTTTTGACGGCTCTTGGCATCGGCTAACTTCTCTTGCAGTTGAGCGGTTTCGCTTTGCAACTTCACAAGCTCATCTTCAATAATTCCTAGCTCTTTGCTAAGCGCCTCTGCCGCTTCACTTGCTTTGGCTTTTTCTTGCAAGGCGCCTCTTGCTAAATCTTCTCTGTCTTTAGAAAGTGCTAGCTCAGCTTTTGAAGCCCAGTTGGCGGCTTCTGTTTCATACTTGCTAATTTGATGCGAAACATCTTTTTTCGCGGCAATGGTTTTTGCTGATGCGCTGCGCACTTCTACTAAGGTATCTTCCATTTCTTGAATAATGAGGCGAACCATTTTTTCTGGATCTTCTGCCTTATCTAAAATGGCGTTGATGTTTGAATTAATAATGTCGGTAAAACGTGAAAATATACCCATGGTATGTTACCTCTGTTTTAGTAAATAAGAATGTCGAGTAAACTAATTACTGGATTCAAGTTGATTACACTTACTCATCTATATTCAATATGCTTGCCAACTTATGATTATTATTTAACCAACTGTTTTTAATGACTTTTTTATTTATTTAAAAAGCAGTGGGTATTAAATTCATTTTCAAGTACACTATTATTTAGTCGAATTGACTAATAAATAAGGAACCATTCGTGGGCATGTTCTCAAAGACCGATAATCTCATCGGCGAAGCCAACTCCTTTCTCGAAGTACTTGAACAAATATCTCAGGTAGCACCTTTAAACAAACCTGTTCTGGTCATAGGCGAACGCGGCACGGGTAAAGAGCTCGTAGCAGCTCGATTACACTTTTTGTCAAAACGCTGGGAGCAAAACTACGTTAAGCTTAATTGTGCAGCGTTAAACGATAGTTTGCTTGAAAGTGAACTCTTTGGCTACGAGGCGGGCGCATTTACCGGCGCTAGTAAACGTCGAGAAGGCCGCTTTGAATATGCCGATCAGGGCACAATGTTTTTAGATGAATTAGCCAACACATCAGCTCTAGTGCAAGAAAAGTTGTTAAGAGTCATTGAATACGGCGAGTTTGAGCGCGTAGGCGGAACCCGCACTGTAAAAGTCGATGTGCGCCTGATTGCGGCAACCAACGAAGACTTACCCACTCTCGCCGAACAAGGTGAATTTAGAGCCGATTTACTCGACCGCTTAGCGTTTGACGTAGTCACCATTCCTCCTTTACGCGAGCGCAAAGAAGACATACTCACTCTGGCGGAGCATTTTGCAACGAAAATGGCACAAGAGTTGGAAATGGAGTTATTTAGTGGTTTTAGCAAACGTGCTCGCGAAACCTTGCTCGATTATCACTGGCCAGGGAATATTCGTGAACTTAAAAACGTTGTTGAGCGAGCTGTTTATAGAAATTCGCCTCATTTGCCCGTGCACGACATTTCAATCGACCCTTTTGAATCAAAATTTAGGCCGCAGGGACGCACTAAGGCTCCTCAGGCTCACACGCCTGCGCCAATCGTAACAAGTGCCCCCATTTCAGCAGAGACTGTTGAGGCATCGGTAACAACGGCGGATAGCTCGCAAGAACTAAACACACCTGCAATCGAATTTCCCCTTGATTTAAAGCAAGTTTCACAAGATTTTGAAATACAAATGCTTAAACAAGCTTTAAAAGAATCGCAATTTAATCAGAAAAAGACTGCAGAAAAACTGTCCTTAACTTATCATCAACTCAGAGGGTATTTAAAAAAATATAATTTACTCGACAACAGCGACGTAGCCTAATGTCATCAGGTTTTCTTACAAAACACAGTTACAAAGCTCCAGCGGCGCTTCGCACTTTGCTTATCAGTGTGTTGTGTATCGTTTTGTCTGCATGTGAGAAACAACAGTTACACAACCTAAACGCCATTACCTTTTGCTCTGAAAGTAACCCCGGCTCTTTTAACCCTCAGCTCGACACTTCTAGCACCACCGCTGATGCATCCGCACACCAAATTTATGACCGCTTACTAGAATTCAATCCAAGCAACGGAATCATAGAACCAGGTTTAGCGAGCAGCTGGTTGGTAAGTTACGATGGCCTCACATACACTTTTCAACTGCGCCGCGGTGTTGAATTCCATAGTACTGACTATTTTACGCCCTCGCGCACCTTCAATGCCGATGATGTTATCTTCAGCATAGACCGCTGGCGCAACTCAGCGCATCCTTATCATGACGTTGGCGGAGGCAGCTATCCTTACTTTGACAGTTTGCGCCTTGATCAGCGCATAAAAAGTGTAGAGCGTATTAATGGCTACCGCGTTGAAATTACTTTATTCAGACCTGACAGTTCTTTTTTGGCGAATTTAGCTACTGACTTTGCCGTAGTTTTGTCAGAAGAATATGCCATGGAGTTAATGAAACAGGGACGCCCAACTAACTTAGACCGCTTACCAATTGGCACCGGCCCATACAAATTCAGAGAGTTCAGACAAAACCAATACGTTCGATTTGAACGCCATCAAAACTATTTCTTACCGACCATAGGGCCCGATCAACTCGTGTTTGATATCACCGCCAGAAGCAGCTTGCGCATGGCTAAGCTGATAACGGGTGAGTGCGATGCAGTGGCCTTTCCCTCACAAAATGATTTAGCAGTAATTGAAGATAGAAGCGACTTAACACTGCTTGAAAAGCCCGGCTTAAACATTGGCTTTTGGGCCTTTAATGCAAGCAAAGCCCCCTTCGACAACCCTAAGGTTCGCAGAGCTTTGGCCTTAGCCGTCGACAAAACATCTCTGCTCGATGCCGTTTACCTTGGTCAGGCAACTCGTGCAAAAAGTTTAGTTCCGTCTGCGTCATGGGCATATCAGTCTAATGCCAAAGAGCTAGGCTATAACCCAGTGCGTGCCAGAGAACTGCTCGATGAGGCAGGTGTTCCCTTTAATTTTACGATGGATATTTGGGCAATGCCGGTGCAGCGTGCCTATAACCCCAACGCAATGAAAATGGCACAGTTGATAAAAAGCTATTTAGCGGATGTGGGCGTCACGGTAAATATTGTTAGCTACGATTGGAACATTTTCAGGGAAAACTTAACGCAAGGTATGCATGACACGGTGCTAATTGGCTGGAATGCAGATAATGGCGACCCGGACAATTTTTATCGACCACTTCTTACTTGCGATGCCATTCCTTCTGGCACCAACAGAGCCATGTGGTGTGACCCAGAGTACGACGCCCTTGTAGAAAAAGCGCTGTTGGTAGAAGATTTTGATACTCGCACAGCAATATACCACCAGGCCAACGAATTGATTTTTGAACAGATGCCGCTTATGCCCATTGCACATGCATTTCAATACCAAGCGGTGCGCAGTAACGTCAAAAACATGCAAATTAATCCCTTTGGCGGCATTCGCTTTGATGATGTAGGGAGAGTCAAGTGATAAAGCTATTTGTGCGCTATCTCAACCTCATGGTGGCAACGGTATTTACATTAGTTTTTTTGTCATTTTTACTCCCTTTTTTGTTTCCAGGAGACTTACTCACAAATGTCTCAGGCATTGTTGCTCAAAGTGAAGAGCAACGCGCTGCTTTAGAGCAAGTCTATAAACTTGACCAGTCCATTTTCCATCAGTTTATTTTTTATGTGGAAAGTTTAATCAATGGAAATTGGGGAGTAAGCTCAAGTGACCAAGCCAAGCTCTTTGAAGAAATAGAATTTGCAGTACCTGCCACTCTTGAGTTAGTCGCTTACGCATTAATAGTGTCCATTATTGTTGGCATCCCTATCGGCTTTTTAAGCGGCCTTAAAAACCACAACCCTCTTGATTTTTCAGTTGTAACTTTCTCGATTGTTGGATATTCCTTTCCAGTGTTTTGGCTGGCACTGATTTTCATCACGATTTTTTGCTTACAGCTTGAATGGTTGCCTATCTCTGGCCGCATCGATTTGTTATTTGATGTGCCCATGCACACCGGCTTTGTGTTTATTGATATCGCGCGCTCTGAAATAGAGAATAAATCAGCTGCATATATCGATGCGCTGCATCACTTAATACTGCCAACTGCATCGGTAGCAATCGTGACGACCGCTTTATTTATTCGCTTTACCCGTCGCAGTATCATGGATGTAATGCAAAAAGACTACATTGTTGCTGCAAAATCACGGGGATTCACGCAAAGCCAAATATTTTTTAAGCACGGACTAAAAAATTCGCTTTTGCCAATACTGCCTATTCTTGCACTACAGGTATCTACGCTAATCACCAATGTCATGATAATAGAAACTATATTCTCTTGGCCCGGGATTGGGCGCTGGCTGATACAAGCCATTTATCAACAAGACTACCCAGCAATCCGTATTGGAATGCTGGTGGTGTCGCTCTTTGTTATGACCTTAACTATTACCATTGAATTTATCACCCGCGCAATTGACCCAGCGCGTGAGCGAGCAGAAAGTGCAACGGTTTAATCTTTATCAAGAAGAATACCACCCCTCGCCTCTTATTAATATTTGGTTGGAGTTTAGGCGCAGTCACATTGCATTAGCGGGCTTTGTGCTCTTAGTCGTATTTTTAATGGTCGCGGTGTTTGCGCCATTGCTCGCTCCTTACGACCCACACCTACAGAACACCAATGCCATACTCCTGCCGCCAGCGTGGGAGCCTAATGGTACCATCGCCCATTTGCTTGGCACCGACGGGCTTGGGCGAGATGTTTTTTCTCGCATTATGTATGCCTGCAGAACTACCTTTGGCAGTAGTTTAGTGATTGTTGCGATTGCGGTTTTTATTGGCGTTAGCTTAGGTGCGCTTGCGGGAGTCCTAAGCGGGGTGCGTTCAAGCGTTATAAACCACCTGTTTGATTCAATTATGTCCATCCCTACCCTCCTCATTGCCATCGTAATCGTTGCAATATTAGGCACCGGATTGTTTAACGCTATGCTTGCTATCACCTTAGCCCTAATTCCACAGTTTGTGCACCAAACTCGTACCTACGTGCGCAATGAGCTGCAAAAAGACTACGTATTACTCGACCGTTTAGACGGTGCATCATCTTTGCGTATTTTTGTGCATTCAATATTGCCCGGCATGGTTGAACTGATTGTAGTGCAGGCTACCATCGCGCTTTCAGTGGCGATTATTGATATATCTGCCTTGGGTTTTTTGAGTTTAGGTGCGCAAGACCCAATGATTGAAATAGGCGCCATGCTATCGCTTGCTCTCGATGTCGCCTACGTAGCACCTTGGTTAATTACTCTGCCCGGTTTGTGTGTGTTTTTAATGATTTTAAGCATTAATGTGGTAGGTGAAGGCCTACGTTCAGCACTTAGAAATAGGCTGCATCACTGATGGCGCTTTTAGATATAAAAAACCTAACCTTGTACATCGATACTGGCAACTCAACGGTTAAGGCGCTAGAAAAAGTAAATTTGACCTTAAATGAGGGCGAAATAAGAGCTCTTGTTGGTGAATCTGGCTCAGGTAAAAGCCTTATGGTGCGTTGCATCATTGGTGCAATCCCCGACTACTGGCAAATAAAGGCCGACCGTATTACTTACGCAGGCCAAGACTTGTTGAATATGTCGTACGAGCAGCGACGTAAAATAATGCGCCGAGAAATCGCGGTGGTGTTTCAAGAGCCTACTTCATCGCTCGACCCTTCAGTGAGTATTGGCAGTCAAATTGAAGAAAGTATTCCCCCTGAGTTTATCGACAAAAAATGGTTTTGGCAGAAGAGCAGGCAGCGTAAACAAATTGCCGCAAGCTTACTGCATAAAGTGGGCATTAAAGATCATGAGCAGTATCTGTCTGCCTATCCTCACGAAATTCCAAAAGACGTTAGCCAAAAAATCATGATCGCCATGGCGCTGGCCTCAGAGCCTAAAATATTAATAGCCGATGACTCAACTCGAGGCATGGAAAGCACCACCAAAACTCAAATTTTGCGTTTATTGGTTAAACTGAATAAAACAAAAAAACTCGCCATTTTGTTTGTAAGTCACGACTTATTGGCTATAACGAGTATTTCACACACGATGACGGTACTTTACTGCGGGCAAACGGTAGAATCGGGGCGCGTTAAATCTCTGCTTAAGCGACCTTTGCATCCGTATACCAAAGCATTGTTAGATAGCGCGCCGAGTTTTCAACTGTCGCTACCAACAAAATCCCCCCTTGTGGCGTTAAAAGGCACCATTCCTACTCTACAGCATTTACCTGCTGGCTGTCGTTTAGGCCCTCGTTGCCCAAACGCGCGTAAAGAATGTGTACAAGTGCCAATTGCGCGAGCTATTCAGGAACATACCTACAGTTGCCATTTTCCGCTGCATTTACCTGAAAAATTTGCACAAAAAGGCACGAACCAAGCTGCCTCTAAAGGCTTGATGTCGGGAGAACGCGTTGATGAATAAAATTTTAAGCGTTAAAGACATTGAGTACAGCCACAGCGTTAAGCGTGGTATATTCGGCGCTCAACAACGCTTTGATCTAGGCCCCATAAGCTTTGATATGCACAGCGGTGAAACAATTGCGATAATTGGCAATAATGGTTCAGGCAAAAGCTTGCTGGCGAAAGCCTTAGTAGGTGCGGTGCAAATTCAAGCCGGTAGCATCGAGTTATTTAAAGACGACGACTTTGGCCCCATCAACGAACACGAAAACGCCTTATTAAAGAAAAAAAAGGGCGAAGAAGAGTTAAGCATTAAACAGGCGTTATCAAAAAATGCAAAAAATGAAAGCAGCAATAAGAGTATAACTGATAAACAAACGCGAACCCGCGAACAAGATATTCGCCTAATACTGCAACATAGCCAAGACGCCCTCAATCCCTCGCTTTCCATTGGCAGTATTTTAAGTCAAACACTGACCCTTAATAGCGACTTAGGAGAGATACAAAAGCGCAATAAAATTGAAGAGACCTTAGTAACGGTTGGCCTTTTGCGTGAGCATTATTATTTTTACCGCCATATGCTATCCGACGGTCAACAGCAGCGTGTTGCATTGGCAAGAGCTTTATTGCTAGACCCTAAAATCATAGTAGCAGACGAACCCTTTGCCGCGCTGGACCCATCGGTGCGCTCGCAAACTATCAATTTAATTTTGAAGCTGCAAAATGAATTGGGATTAGGTTTTGTATTTATATCGCACAACATCGGTATTGTGCGCCACATAAGCGATAAAGTACTGGTGATGGATAAAGGAAGAATTATTGAACAAGGCAAAACCGCGGATGTATTTACTGACCCACAGCAGCCGCTTACACAAAAATTAATTCAGTCTCACTTTTCGATGGTTGAAAAGCATTTTTCGAGATTGTAAGGGTTCACGGTTTATAGCAACAGAGATAACAAAACGTGAAAAAGCCAGCTTTAAGCTGGCTTTTTAATGACGTCGTACAAACGCATTTAAACGTTTAAATGCGGTTTTTAGTAAGTTACTGTTACATCAAATGTACCAGTGTAAGTTCCGTCTGAGAACTTAGTACCAGCAGTATCTTGTAAAGCTGTTGGTAGTGATAAAGTACCACCATAAGCAAACGATACCTGACCAGTAGCGTCAGTGATTAAGTTAGTACCACTGAATGACTGACCTGCAGCTGGACCGTCAACAACGTATACGTCATCATCAGAACCATCGTCCGTAGTTACCAAGGTAAAGAATACTGTGTTATCACCTAATTTAACTAGGTTAGTAGATGTCGGGAAATCAACATTCATTGGGCTATTTGGTGCTGCGCCAGAAATATTGAACTCACCAGGAGTACCAGGGGCAATAAGAACGAAATCTGCTTCGTCGCCAGCAGTACCAGCAGAATCCACTGCAGTACCGTAAGTACCATCACCCTTTAAAGTGATTGTAGCTGCTTGAGTAAAATCGTTTGTACCTGCCGCGCCTGCTTTCTTGTAAGTTACCAAAAAGGTACCTAAATCTAGAGGTGTGGTTTCAGTCAAGCTAAAAGCATTAGACACTGATACGCCAGCATTAGCAGTTGTTGTCTCGTTCGCTAAGCTTGCACCTGAGACTGAGGCTAGTGTTACTGCGAGCATCGCAGTATAGATTTGATTGCGTTTAAACATTTGAAACTCCAAATAATCATAAAAATACCAGCGACAAAGCAATACAAGATTAGCTCGCAAACTCTGTCAATATTTTTGGGGCAAAATAGCCTCCAAAAACAAGGTTATTGTTCAACCCTCAGTAAGCTTATCGTCGCTACAAAATATTCCTTTAGATAAAATCAACAATTATTTATATTTAAACGCAATTGATTAAGGTAGTGTTAGCTCAAAGTCCCGCTCAGCCAGTATTTCGTTGCTGCGCGTATACAAGTCCATAAACTGTATTTTAAGGGTGCCTTCTTTTTTACTGGGCGCTTCCGTAAGAATAATATTAGATCTTAGCTGCTCTCTTTCAGCGAAAAAGTTCACGCCATTGACCTCGCCTATATTTTCGAAATCCTGTTCGCCTTTAGGTTTAAAAAATACTGCTAGCTTTCCAACCGCACCAAATTCGCCTTGACGAGACCAATCAATGAATACATTTCCATATTGCGAGCTATTGCTTGTGTTCTCTGTCACCGTAACATTGTCAATATTAAAAGACGCACCGCCATTACCCTCTCGCAAAATAATAGGCACAACAAATGAAGTGAGTAC
>CAYQMI010000121.1:0-9883 GCA_964418575.1 uncultured Glaciecola sp. | reverse complement strand
GGCCTTTGAGCACGCTAACTGGCCGCTCATTTATGAGTTAAGTCAAGAGACTGCACTGGGTGAATCTGACATGTTTGAAATGTACTACGACGCACTCGACTGGGCCAATCAAATGAAAGCTATTATGCTCGGACAAGAGCCTTCATGATTGTATTTGCACGCGAGGCTATCTTTGACAGAAATCAGCAGCTATTTGCGTATCAACTTGTATTTAGAGACGGCGAGCAAGGCTCTTTGCCCAATGATTTGTCGCTTGGCATTGAGCCGCCACCTGAAAATGACGCCCATAGTAAAATTAAAAGTTTTGAAAATATTGGCTTAAACGAATTATTAAGCGGCTTCACTTCAGTGGTTAGCGTAACGCGACAGTCATTGCTGTCGGATGTGGGAATGCAATTCGTGCCCGACGATACGATATTTGAAATTGAGCAATTTCACGATACGGATGCTAACAAAGACACCGAGTTATTATCTGCGATACAAAAGCTAAAGCAGGCCGGATTTTGTATTTCAATGCAACTTGATGATACTAAGGATGTGAATAACGAAACTAACCTTAGGCAAAGCTCCCTCGTTAATGCTGATTTCATAAAAATCGATATTCAAAAAAACAGCGCTGAAGATATTGACCGTTTACGCATACAGCTCTTACATGAAACATGCAAAACCATTGCCGTCAATGTCGATACTCTTGAGCAATATCAGCACTGCTTAGAAGCAGGCTTTGACTATTTCCAAGGCTTTTTCTTTCTTAAACGAGCGCACAAAAAAGAGGCTGAACTGCCGGCGAATAAACTCAGTTTGCTGCGTCTATTGGCGCAAACTTCCGACAGCACCATTAACATGGAAGAAATTCGCCAAACCTTTGAGCACGACCCAACCTTATCTTATTTGTTGATGCGCTTTATCAACAACCCGATGGTAAACAAATCGCATAAAATCACGTCCATTAAGCATGCACTGACTTACTTAGGCGAAGTGATGTTGCGAAAATTTGTGGCAATTATATCGGTTGCGCAACTGAATAAAGGGAATATGCGTGAGCTACTTGAGCTTTCATTGGTGCGGGCAAAATACTGTGAACTACTTAATAGTGACTCATCTAAGGCGCTTGATGCAATGTCGGCCTTCATGGCGGGTTTGTTTTCTCTTATCGATGTAATTTTAGATAAGGATATGGAGGAGCTTTTAGGACAAATTCCTATCTCGCCAGAAATTGCTCAGGCATTGCTAGAAAAAACCGGCCCCTATCATGCGCTTCTTGCGAGCGTAAAAGCATTGGAATCAAGTTCTTGGTTGCAATTTAAAGAGTATGCGCTGCAACTGGATGTTGATGAAGAGATGCTGCAAGCGCACTACCTTAAAGCGGTAAGGTGGAACAATGAACTGCTGAAGGGGCAATCAGATATGTTTCCTACTGCCAAGCCGCAGGGGTAAATCTGAAGTTCCAACTATTTTTCTTGTAATAGCTCTGCTTGCTCTAAGTAGTTTACTTTGGCTCGATTTCTTTGACGTGGCGATTAACGGAGATTAAAGAGCCTAACAAGCCTAAGGATACTGATAATAGCAGCATGATGAGCAAGGCTGTCATATCAAGGCCAGTGATGTCTAACTGAACCTGATACAGCTGCATAAACGATTCTAGAGACCAGCCTATCCACCACAAAATAATAGACACGGTTATCCACGCCATAATGCCGCCTAGCAAACCAAACCAAAACCCTGTGTACAAAAAAGGTCTTTGGATGAAGGCGTCGGTAGCGCCAACTAATTTCATCACTAAAATTTCATCTCGACGGTTGAGAATGTTTAAACGTATGGTGTTGCCAATAATCAGCACTACGGCAAAAAACAAAAGCAGAGCCAGTAAAATAGCCAGCTCTTTGGCTATATCTAGCAATGCATACAAACGTTCTAGCCACTCTATATCTAGCTTTCCAATTTCTACTTCGCGCTCTTGTCTTAGCTTATCGAGTAGTATTTGAGCGGCAGTCGGAGTCGCGTGTTTTGACGTTGGTACAACTAATACAACCGCAGGCAATGGGTTTTGATTCAGGTATTTTATCGCATCACCTAAGCCCGAGACCTGCTGGAACTCTTCAAGCGCTTCATCTGCCGATACAAACGACACACTGGCTATTTCGTCCCAAACGGAGAGTCGAGTAACCAACTGCTGAGCGTTTGCTTGGCTTACGTTGTCACTCAAAAATAAAGAGATTTCGCTAGCTTGCTGCCACTGCTGGGAAATTTGTTCGGTATTTTTAACCATGATGTACAAAGTGCTAGGCAAGGTTAAACTGAAGCCCAATACACCAATGGTCATCAAAGAGGCAAAGGGCGTTCTGTACAATTCCCCAAGGCTGTTAACCGCTTGACGAAAATGGTCGAGGAAGAACATGAAAATACCCTGCAAAAAACCCACTTTTCCTGCGCTTGATGCTTGCTGCCGCCCTTTAAATAATATGCTCAAAAGGCAGCCTCCTCGTTTTGATCGAGGCCGTCGGTAATCATCTTACCGTTTTTCAGTGTCAGGGTTCGGTACTTCATACGGGCGATTAGTCCAAGGTCGTGGGTTGCGATAAACACCGACACACCCGCCTGATTAAAATCTTCAAACAAACGAATGATTTCCATCGACAGCTTTGGGTCTAAGTTCCCTGTGGGCTCATCTGCAAGTAGCAAAGGCGGACGGTTTACCACTGCTCGAGCAATGCCCACGCGCTGCTGCTCACCGCCTGAAAGAGTGATGGGCAAATTGCGTGCTTTATCTTTTAAACCCACCATTTCAAGCGCTGCATCAACGCGTTTTGCTATGGCTTTGCGAGTATGACCTTCTATCACTAATGGAAGAGACACATTGTCGAATACTGATTTACCCATTAAGAGTTGGTGGCTTTGAAAAATCATGCCGATGTCGCGCCTGATATAAGCAATTTGTTTACGGGTAATATTTGATAGATTGTGACCATTGATCAACACATTACCAACAGTAGGCCTCTCCATGATGCTGATGAGCTTTAACAGCGTACTTTTACCGGCACCAGAATGCCCAGTAAGAAATGCCATTTCACCCGGCTCTAAATGAAAGCTCACTTTTGACAGCGCCGTTTGACCGCCAGGATAGGTTTTACTTACTTGTTCAAACTTGATCATTGGTACTTCTCAGCGCTGTTGTGCAATTGAATATAGCATCAGTACAATAGATTACTTAGTTTCGTCGAACAATGCATCTACAAATGCGCCAGCTTCAAAGGGGCGCAAATCGTCAATTCCTTCGCCGATGCCAATGTAGCGCACCGGAATCTTAAATTCATCAGCCAAGGCAAAAATCACCCCACCTTTTGCTGTGCCATCAAGCTTGGTCAAATTGATGCCAGTGATCCCCACCGCTTCGTTGAATATTTTGGTTTGGCTTACCGCATTTTGCCCGGTGCTGGCATCGAGTGTTAGCATGATTTCGTGAGGTGCATCAGGGACTTGCTTTTTCATTACCCTGACCACTTTTTTAAGCTCTTCAATTAGGTTGTCTTTATTCTGTAGTCTTCCTGCGGTATCTGCAATTAATACATCTGCGCCTTTTGCTTTGGCAGATGCAACCGCATCAAAAATCACCGAGGCGCTGTCTGAGCCTGTAGGTTGTGAAATTACCTGTATGTCGTTTCGCTCACCCCAAACCTGAAGCTGCTCCACGGCTGCTGCTCTAAAAGTATCGCCCGCCGCTAACATTACCTTTTTACCCTGTGCTTGAAATTGTTTGGCTAATTTACCAATGGTGGTGGTTTTACCTACGCCATTTACACCCACCATTAAGATTACAAAGGGAAGAGCTTTGCCTTGCTCATCATGACCTGCGTTAAACACAAGCGGCTGACTTACAGGCGTGAGGATATCGCGCATTTGCTGCTTTAATAATAGCGCTAGGGCATCGCCATCTTTCAGTTGAGAGAGTTTTGCATTTTCTGTGAGCTTATTAATTATTTTGGCGGTGGTTTGCATGCCTACATCGGCAACTAAGAGCTGAGTCTCTAGCTCTTCATACAAATCATCATCAATTGATTTGCCTTTGAGAAGCGCTACAAATCCACTGCCAATGTTCTCTTTAGTGCGAGATAAGCTTGACTTCAATCGTGAGAAGAAGCCCTGTTTTTCTTGTACCGGAGGGGTCGGGGTTTTCTCTTCTTTTTCAAGTTCAGCTAATTCTTGCTGACTCTCAACAATTGTCTCTGCGCTAATTTCTGTATCAGTCACTTCTTCGGGCGTGATGCTTTTTGCAGCAATTTCTTCTTGATGGATTTCTTGCTCATTTACTTCCTTTGTGAGTAGCTCTTGTTGACTTAGTTCTTGTTCTGCTTGTTCTGCTTGTTCGGCTTGCTCTACATCTGCTGTGTCGGCTTGGCTTTCTTCGCGTGGTGCATGGCTGGGTTCATCGCTAAGCTCGGGACTTCTCAGCGCTTTATTTTCCTCTGACTTGGAAGATTCAAGCTCATTAGCAGGGGCTTTTTCTGCTTGAGCATCGTTGTTTTGTGTTTGGCTTTCGCTGGTATTGTTATCAGATTCAAGATCTTTGTTTTTATCTTGCTCTGTGTCTTTTTGCTTATTTTTGTTAAACCAGTTAAACAACGCCTTTACCTCTTATAATCTTAAAATTCTTTGCGACTTGCGCCTCGTGCGCTTTAGATGTGTGGGAGTTTTCGAGTACACTAAGCGCACAATGATAGCACCATGGTGATACATGACGCCAACCCCAAAAAACAATAGCGCTAAATCTAGCTGGAAAAGAGGCCACAGCAAAGGTAAAAGCGAGAAAAAACCCGTACATGCGAATAGAGCTCGGCCTGGCAATATTCGTATCATTTCTGGGCAACATCGCGGGCGAAAGCTACCGGTGTTGGTCGCTGAGGGTCTTAGGCCCACATCCGACAGAGTTAAAGAAACCTTATTTAACTGGTTGATGCAAGACATTGCAGGCGCCAGGGTGTTAGATATGTTTGCAGGTGCTGGGAGCCTAGGCTTTGAAGCAATTTCGCGATTTGCTAAACACGTAACCATGATAGAAAACAGTCGCGATAACGCTGAGCAACTCAAGCAAAATGTAGCGTTATTGAGAGCTCAAGACGACTGCAAGGTTATTCACGGGGATGCTTTTAGCGCCCTCGATACACAAAATGAGGCCTTTGATATCGTATTAATCGACCCGCCTTTTAATCAAGGCTATGTTGAGAAAGCATTAGAAAGATTGTTGTCAAAACAATTGCTCAAACCTGAAGCGCTTGTGTATATCGAATGTGAGGCTGATTTAACGCTTAACATCGCCCCTTGTTTAGAAATGACAAAAGAACAATCTACACAACAGGTAAGCTATCGACTCTTTCGCTACCATTGCGATAGCGAAAACGCTGAATGATGGCAGCCTAATATTCTATGCCTAAGCTGCTAACACCCTGCTCAATCACCGCTTGGCGAAGTGACTTAATATCCTCGGCCTTTAGTTTCTTCTGCGAGCATTCATCGAGTAACCACTGCAAAGACTCTATCTCAAAGCTCATCAAAGGGTGAGCTTTTAATGCCGCTCCGGTGAGCTCGGTTTCTTCAGTAATTGTAATATGACGCTCAACGCTGCCTTGGCTTAACTTTGCAATCATCACCGCGGCCTGAGGTTCATCATTCGACACCAGTTGTAAGGCAGCGCTGCATGCCATGCAAAAATCGAGTGCAGCATACACGCCGAGCGTGTCAAACTCATCTACGTTAGGCGTGATTTCTTCAAGCTTTTCACCTTGCGCTTCGGTGTTTAGCTTCATCGCTTTGTTAGTGCACGCCTCCCACAGTAAATTCACTAAGTTTGTGGCGACCTGCTGATGCTCAAGCTTGCTAACTTCACAAAAAAGGAGGTAGTTAGGCAACATGCGTTGAATCAGGGAAGCGCTCAGCACCATGGCTCTGGATTTATCTAAATCACGAATCTGTGCAAAAGTGTTAAGTTTAGTCATATTTATCTTTTCAGTTTGGAATACCCATTATCGTTTATCGATTGATGGCAATTTTTATCTTTGTAAATTTCCCCTCTTCACCTACGTTTTGAAGAAGGCTTGGCAATCATTATAGCTGCATTAAATATTTAGCATATGAAGTTACGCCATTTAACAACATTTGTATGGCTATCATAATGAGGATCATACCCATCAGGCGCTCTAAAGCGCGCAGTCCCTTTTCACCTAACCACTTGTGCACTTTATTCGACATCAGCAGAATGGTCGCACTCACCGCCCATGCCGCGAATAGGGCTAAGCTCCATTGAGTCATTTGTTCGGGCTCTTGATTCGCCAGCAGAATAAGTGCCGCCATAGTTGAAGGCCCAGCGATCATTGGCACAGCGAGAGGCACAATAAAGGGGTCTTCGCCTTGAGGAAGATTCATGATCCCCCCAGGCTTTGGAAAAATCATACGCAGAGCAATAATAAATAGAATAATACCACCGGCAATACTCACGGTCTCTTGCTCAATTTGCAGGAAATTAAGTACCGCCTGCCCGCTGTGCAAAAACACCATCAAAATAAATAGAGCAATTAGTAGCTCACGCAGCACCACCTTAGTTTTACGAGCAGGTTCAATACCTTTTAGCACCGACATAAAAATAGGTAAATTACCAAGTGGATCCATGATCAAAAATAGCATGGTGGCGGCGGCGAGAATATCTATCATGTTGTTTATTAATTACCTTACTGTTTGAATATTTTGCGAATTATGCGTAAAAAATGAGTTTTTGCTAATCTTTTACATTTCGCTGTCGTTATATTGTAAACCAAAACACACTTTTACTTCGGAGAAGATACATGGCCCTTATGACGGTTAGCGAAGTGGCAGATTTTTTATCTGTTCAAGACGTCCGCGTACAGCGATTAGAGCGTGAAAGCTTATTAATGTCGAAAGACAAAGACGACAATGGCAATCCATTGTTTGATAAAACAGATGTAGAAAAATACAAAGAATTAGCAGAGAGGCTGGGCGGCCTATAATTTAAGCTGCACAGCATCACGGCAAACCTTCTTATAATATTTATCAATTAACGCGTTTATTTAAGTAGTAGCGCGCTAATACTTCTGATACCTATACCTGTGCCGCCGTTGGGCATTACGTCAGACCCATCTCTATTGTAAGCAGCCGCAAGGTCGATATGTAACCAGCCTTTGCCGTCGTCAGCCACGAAGCGAGACAAAAATCCCGCCGCATTCGACGCGCCTCCTGCACCACCTCCTTTTTTAGATGTGCTGTTTGCAGTATCAGCAAATGGAGACGGACATCTGTCGCGATGAAGCGGCATTAAAGGCAGAGGCCAATGAGGTTCATTTACTTGCTCACTCAAGCTTATAAACTCATTGCGCAACTCAGTATCCATACTAAATAAGGCATTATAATCGCGCCCTAGCGCCATAACAGCAGCACCTGTTAGCGTTGCCGCGTCAACAATCACCTTCGCACCAGATTCAGTCGCTGCCATTAAGCCATCGGCCAGCACTAAACGCCCTTCAGCGTCGGTATTCACAATTTCGACTGTCGTGCCATTTTTATAAGTAATGATGTCGCCAAGTTTGTAAGCATGGCCGCTAATTAAGTTCTCGGCGCAGCATAGATAGAGCTTTATGCGCTTTTTTGCGCCTTGCATAATGGCTAAACCCAAGGCCGCGGTCACTGTTGCCGCGCCGCCCATATCACACTTCATATCGAGCATGCCTTCGCTGGTTTTGATGCTGTAACCACCGCTGTCAAAAGTAATGCCTTTACCCACCAACGCAATATCAACAGGCGCATCACTGTTGCCGCTACCGTTGTAGTCAATTTCTAGCATCACCGGGGGACGTTCACTGCCGCGCCCTACTTCATAAATACCCTGCCAGCCAGCGTCTTTGAGTGCTTCACCGGTGATGGTATTGACAGTGACCTGTTCGTTGGCCAGGCTGCATATCCACTGCTTAGCTTGATGTGCAAGAGACTCTGGACTTAATACTTCCGGGCTCTGATTAACAAGGTCTCGAGCAAAAGAAAATGCTTGATACATGTTTTCAAGCGCTGCGCTATCTGCATTATCGCACCACTGTACTCTCGCTGATGATTTTGGTCCGCCAAAACTGCTGGCAAAAGCCCACTGCTGCTCTAAAGTCCAATCGCCGCTCAAATGAATATCGGTAGAAATCATACTAAACAGACGACGAGCACAAATTTGTAGTGTTCTTAAAGAGTCTTGCTCGTTTTGAATATGAATTGTTGCACTTTGCCCGTCCATAACAATCGGTAAAGACACCTGAATATGTGCTGGTAAGGCCGATTGACTAAGTTTTACTGCAAATGTAGACATAGTTACTCCCATTTAAATCGATGAGTTTAGCGCTGGTATAAAGCCTGATTGTTATGTAGCTTATAAACATATCGCCATTTTCAATGCTTGTAGATTGCACTTTTTACTTAAACAGGATTATATCAAATGTATCGATTTACATCTGCGTTAATTCGCGGGCGACTTGTAAAACGTTACAAACGCTTTTTAGCTGACATTGTACTCGACAGCGATGAGTTAATTACCGCACACTGCCCCAATACTGGCGCGATGACCGGCTGTGATATACCCAATAGTGTGGTTTATTTGAGTAAAAGCGATAACCCAAAACGCAAGTATGCCTATACTTGGGAATATTCCACTGACGAAATGGGCAATCGAATTGGCATCAACACAGCCAATGCAAATCGAGTTGTTAAAGATGCGCTTGTGCACAAACGTTTGCCCGAACTGTGGCACTACAGCAATATACAGTCTGAAAAGCGTATAGGAGACAGCAGAATCGACTTTATGCTCAGTGAAGACGGCGCGGCTGATGCGTATCTAGAAGTAAAATCAGTTACGCTCGCCCAGCAACAAGTTGCTATGTTTCCTGATACAGTGACAAAAAGAGGACGAAAACATTGTGAAGAATTAGCTAAGATTGCACGTGATGGTCATAGAGCGTTTTTGTTTTTTTGCATTCAACGTGAAAACATAAGCGGCTTTAATATTGCCAGTCACATTGACCCTGAATACGCACAAAGCCTTGAATACGCAAAAGAAAGTGGGGTTCAGGTATTAGCATACGGATGTAAAATGGACGATAGCGGCATTGAAATCTCTGAGCCTATTGAAATTTCTTAACAAAAAAAGATTGCAATTCTCAGAAAAATGACCATATTACCGTCCTTAAATTTTTTCGGGTTAGCAATAAAATACAAATTTTAGGTACTTTTTATTGTTATCCTTGTGGACAATACATGTAATTAAACGGGTCGATTGACCCACATGCCAAAGTGGAAGGCGTCAGCGGTATACATGTTTTTGCTTAGGAGAATGGCAAATGCCAACAGAACAAACCAAAACGATTGGCTTACTTGCATTAGCACAATTGTCGCCATACCAAGAAAAAGCTGGCGAAGAGTATATGAACGACGCCCAATTAGGGCATTTCAAAAAGCTGTTATTTGCATGGCGTGACCAACTTAGACAAGAAGTCGACAGAACGGTTTTGCACATGAAAGACGAAGCAGCAAACTTTCCTGACCCAGTAGACAGAGCAGCTCAAGAAGAAGAGTTTAGCTTAGAGCTACGTACAAGAGACAGAGAGCGCAAGCTGATCAAAAAAATCGAAAAAACCTTGAAACGTATTGAAGAAGACGATTTTGGTTTTTGCGATTCTTGCGGCATCGAGATTGGTATAAAACGCTTAGAAGCACGCCCGACTGCTGATTTATGTATTGATTGTAAAACAATGGCAGAAATCAAAGAAAAACAACTTCAAGGCTAGGGTGATTCCTGCGAAGGCAGGAATCTCACAAAACAATACGCGTCATTCCTGCGAAGGCA
>CAYQMI010000120.1:0-10156 GCA_964418575.1 uncultured Glaciecola sp. | reverse complement strand
TTTTTTTTAAACGCCAATAAACCCCCACACAAAAAAAAAATAACAAAAAAAACACCCGCCCCATGTGACCCCCCCCGGCCCCCTCGACTAGGGAAATATAATGTTTGGGATTCAGATCTTAGCTATTTTCAATAAGCTTACTGCCTATCTCAATACGCTTGGGCTTTTGTGCCTCAGGGATTTTACGCTCTAGGTCGATGTGGAGTAATCCATGCTGTAAATCAGCCGCGAGTACTTTCACGTTGTCGCCTAGTTGAAACTTACGCTCGAAGTTACGTTCAGAAATTCCTTTGTGTAAGAATTTTCTCTCGTCTTCGTTTTGTTCGCCCGATTCTTTCGCGCCAGTCACCTTGAGTGTGTTTTCTTGCACCTCAATAGTCACTTCTTCTTTCGCAAAGCCGGCAACAGCCATAGTGATGCGGTATTTGTCTTCCGCAACCAATTCGATGTTGTATGGCGGATAGCTCGTTTGCTTTTCGTTACGGGCGGCAGCATCAAGCATAGATGCTAGGTGGTCTGAGCCAATAAATGAACGGTAAAGTGGAGATAGATCGATAGTACGCATAGTCATATTCTTCCTATTAAGCAATATGTAATTTAAATGTTTGCCCCGATTATTCGGCGGCGGTTTTTGCCGACCCTTTCGGCGTCGACAATATCTAAATAGGAACTATGCAATAAATTATCAAGTGTAAAAAATTAAAATAATTTAAATTATTTTGTATGTCTTTGTTTTAAAACAGTAATTACATCCGATAAAGATAAGCCACTAGCTTGAAGCAAAACGATTAGGTGATAAATCAAGTCTGCTGACTCGTTTTTAAGCTCTTCTAAATCCGCAACGGTTGCAGCCAGAGCAGTCTCAACACCTTCTTCTCCTACTTTTTGCGCGATGCGTTTTATGCCTTGTTTGTACAAAAATGCGGTGTAGCTAGAGTCGGGATCGCCGTCTTTACGAGATGCTAGCACCGTTTCGAGTTCGGCTAAAAATCCAAAGTCACTGTTTTGTGAGTCTGCCCAACACGATGTGGTGCCTTTATGACAAGTGGGGCCATTTGGGTGGGCTAACACCAGTACACTGTCAACATCACAATCGGCGCTGATATCGACCAAATCAAGGGTGTGCCCTGAACTTTCACCTTTGGTCCATAAACGTTGTTTAGAGCGACTAAAAAAGGTCACCTTCTTACTGGTCAAGGTTTTTTCGAGGGCCTCTCGATTTACAAATCCCTGCATCAGTGCCTGCCCAGATCTGGCATCTTGCACAATACAAGGCAACAAGCCTTCTCCCTTTTCCCAAGCTAAATTTGAGAGGTTTTCGAGTGTGATTTTCATAGCGTTTGATTACTTTCGATTAAAGTGCTGTTGCGCATGTAACTGGTGCGCACATATAAATAATGCGCCGAATGCTATCAGATATGAATTCAAATGTCTCAACAGAGCCTAGGCTCAAATGATTATTTTCTCAGAGATTTTTCTTTTTCTTGTGTATCCCAGGCCAGAACGGCGAGCAAAATGATAATTTTGAGACCAAAAAACCAATAAGGACTGATTGAGATGCTTTGATTTTCATTTGTTTGCTCTGAATAAAAACGCTGTTGCGGGTTCGCACCTTCGACTGAGTCGCTATTTGCACTTTGGCTATACGACAGTTCAGAGTAGCTCGCATTTATATTTTCTTTTAGCTCAGCGCTCATTTCTTTTATTGCATGCTTAGTCTCTCGAGCATCTAAAAATGCCCCGACAGCGCTGCTCGCATATACCAATGCCCAAACCGACATGAGAAAAATCAATAGCGAGTTCTTCATACTATTTCCTCCACTTATGTCTAAACAATAACCCATGTGCTTGTCATTCCACTTGCACATTTATTGCAAAAACTTGTCAATTTTTTGCAATATCGTGATTAATTTATGTTCAATGTGTGTTTAATGTGGGGGCAGTGATTTGGCATATTGCGAGCTGGAGCTAAAGACAACCCGTTTTTATCTACTTCTTTTACAAAACGCGAATGGCAAAACCAAAAAGTGTGAAATTCACTAAAAAGTGTCCGAAACGAACACATTTAGTGTCCGCGGACAGCATGTTTATTTTTGTTTTTAAAATTACTCTATATTTTTCAATAGCTTAAAAGTTGGCACAAAGTTAGCAATACCGAGAGTAAACGCTGTTAGCAATTTCAACTAACAAGCAAAATGTGAACACTTGATTTTAGACTAAACAAAACAAAGGATTCGTTATGACTATCAAACACAAAATATATGCAGCCTCATTAGCCATTTATACTTTGACTGTGTGTTCGTTTTGCTTAATTGCCTAAAGCAGCACTTTAAACGATTAGGCGCATGCCTAAACTATAATTGTGCAAGTGCTAGCTGAGTTTGTGTGGCTGAATAATCGCTGAGTTTTTTGTGACTCGGTGACCAGCCAAGCATAAACCTCTCAAAGTCTGCCCATGCAAAAGGATAAAGTCGCTTACATTCATCTCGTACTGCTTGTTTATCATATTGTGAATCTAAGCAAGCATCTAATTGGGCTAGGTAGTAATCGAAAAGCAGCGGTGCCGAGCTTGTTAGCGCATCACCATAAAAACAACTTCCAATAAAATAAATAACATCTTTCACCGGGGCACCTCTGCCCACATATTGAAAATCTACAGCAGCCACATCCACTCCATTAGTATGAAAACAAAAATTTGCGAGTTTGGCATCGCCGTGTAAAAGGCTAGTAAAGCTAGCGTTTTTTAAGCATTGGTCTATGTGCTTTGCAGCCTCCTTAAGCGCGCAATTGGGCATGGCGGCAAGTTCATCGGGGCGAGTGTCAAGATGCCAGTATGTGCCTTGTTGCCAAAGCTTGTGCGTGTCGACATTCATAAAGTGAGCATGGAAATGTGCTAGCCACGATAAACCTTGTTTTGCGACGTTTATATTCGCATTTGCACAGCGCCCGCGGTAGCCGGCGCTATCTAAATCTTCCATCACAAGTATAAGTTGGTTTTCGTTCGTCGTGCTATCTACAAACTTCGGCACGAGCGCACCTAGGGGCAAGTCGGCGCTGTAGGCCTGATAAAAACTGAGCTCGTTAAGATAAGAAGAGAGTTTTCGTTGATGTGAAAAATCAGACTGCCATCCACGTGGGTGGCTCGCCACTTTTTGCAAGTTAATGTGCTTTACAACAAGGGAGCGCCGAGGGAGTGCTGTTGATTGGTAACGAGCAATCTCGCCATAGTCACTCCAAAGTGACTGAATGGTATGTGCCTTAGTGTATCCCTCAAGCATCTTGTATTGAGCTCCTTAAGCAATAAGGTTTGGCAAAGGTCGCATGTTTACGCTTTCCAAATTTACATTACTTTACTAGTAGTTCACACATCAGATGGATTGATTCCTCTATGCTTTTTATAACTTTTTGAAAAATATGCCAGGCTTTCAAATCCGCAGGCATATGCCACTTCAGAAATCGACATTGTTTTTTGTTTCAGCAGTGCATCTGCTCTTGTCATACGTTGCTCAATAATGAGGTTCAAAGGCGTGCTGTTGCATTCTTTTTTACATTTCCTGATGAGAGTATCGCGGGAGGTATGCAAGGCCTTTGCAAGTTGTTCAACGTTAAAGCTAGGGTCGCCGAGTTCTTTAGCGATAATAGCGTGTATCTTATCTTTGTAGGTTTCGGCTTTGTTTAGTTTGCTAGCGCTCTCATGTTCGAGCTGCAGGGTTTGACGAACCATTTTTCGGGCATTAATTTGTGCGTTTACACGCATGATAAGTTCTGAGGTATCAAAAGGCTTCGTTAAATAATCGTCGGCTCCCACACTAAAGCCAGCTACAACCTCGCGCTTTGTGGCTTTTGCGGTCAGTAAAATAATTGGAATAGTTTGGGTGCTCGGGTTGCTTTTTATTTGCTGAGCCATTACCAGTCCTGTCATCACTGGCATATTTACATCCGATATAATTAAGTCGGGAAGTGCTTCGCACGCTATTGCGTAACCTTCTTCTCCGTTTGTTGCTTGCAATATTTTAAAGCTTGCCGAAAGTCGCAGGCTAATAAAGTTCAACAACTCCTGATTATCATCCACAATAAGTAAGGTAGTCAGGTCTTCGTCGTGAATCGATGCATTTGCCCCTTGCGGATGACTTACTGAGTCGTTTGTATCATCTACACTACGAGTCGGGATGTTAAGTGATTCGCGTTCAGCGATATCAATAGGCTCAATAATTTGCTCTTCGCTAAAATGCGCATTGCCTTTGGGTAGGCGTAAAACAAAGCAACAGCCTCTTTCATTTTGCTCTGCCAGCAATGCGTCGCCATGATGCATTTGCATCAACTCTTTTACCAAGGCTAAGCCAATACCGGTACCCGGCTCAGACACGTTTTCCGATGACTTATCTTGATAAAAACGTTCAAATACTTTGGCTTTAGCGTGCTCACTGATCCCCACTCCGTTATCGCTCACTTGAATGTCAACGAAGTCTTCGCTTTTTTCAATCGTGACGCTTATGTGGCTTTTGTCACCGCTGTATTTGATTGCGTTTGAGAGTAGGTTAGACAAGCACTTTTCAATTTGGTCTATATCAAACCAGAGCAATACAGGCTCCTCACAGTTAAGCACAGAAATAGACTGCTGATGTTGCTTGGCCCACGACTCAAAACGCTCTGCGTTGTTGCGAACCAGCTCTGCTAAGTCGTATTGAGCCACTCTGAGAGGCAATTTACCCGCCTCTAAACGGTTTAAATCTAAGACTTGCCCAACCAGCGCTAGCATTTTACTGGCGTTGCTAAGTGCGGTCTTGGCCAAGTGGCTCATTGGCCCATTGAGTTCGTTTTTGTGCTCACTGATGAGAGTCTCTAGCGGACCAATGGTTAAGGTGAGGGGCGTTCTAAATTCGTGAGACACATTGCCAAAGAACCGGTCTTTGAGGATTTGCTGCTGATGCAGTTGTTCCACTTTATCGTTTACCTCTTGTGTGCGTTCCAGCACTTTTTGTTCAAGTGCTAAATTAGCGGCTTTTAGGGCTTGGGTGCGCCATTTTTGCACTGCCCAAGTAAAGCTTAGGAGTGCTATAAACGCGAGTAAAAAGTACAGAGCATAAGCGATGTCGCTCAAATACCATGGGGTGGCAATATGAATATTAATATGCTGTTGACTGATTCGATCCCAAGCGTCTCTGGCCTCAATTTGCAGGCGATACTCACCAGGCGCTAGTTGAGTGAAATCACGGTAGGTTTCTGTTGACCAGCTAGACCATAGCCCATCGTTATTGCTAGTTAAGCGTGTGCGGTATTCTATGGGTGAGGGAGAGCTGCTGTCGGCAGAGGCATAGCTAAAACGAATGTTATTTTGTTCGGGCAAAAGCGTGACTTCAGATGGCTGCAAAAAACTAACAGGCAGGTTGTTTGCCGTCATTCGGCGCAGGTTGAGAGGCGCGATAGGGGGGAGCTTATTTGCCAGCGATATATCGACTCGGTAGGCCTCAGCTTTATCTCTAATAAACCAAACGACGTCCTCGTTATTTGCAAAGCGCTCATCTACAAATAAATCAGTAAAACCGCCACTTGGAAGAGCGTCGAAAAGCTCAGTGTATTCGCTCCAATTGCCGTCTTTACACTCAAAGTAACCACTTTCGCCATTTTTACGATACCAAATACGCTCGGGACGATTGGCGCTTGCTCGGCTATGCTTGAGCTGATCAATAATCGTCGCATTTTCAAGCCACGCGTCTTCAAACATCGGCAAGCTTGTTGTTTGTAGCTGGCCATCGGTAAATTCCAGCAGTTGCCCGTCGGAGCTAATAAGGGCTTGGTCATTTACATTAAATATTGTTACCGGTCCTAAGCCAAGACCGTGCTCTTGGCCAAAGCGAGTGATAGAAGCATTAACACCATCGCGCGTGACATTATCTAGTTTGAACAATTCGCTTGTGGCAGAGCCTAGCCAAAGACGGTCGCTGTTGTCTAAAAATAGACTCACGAGCGCGTTAAGCTCAGTCGGAAAAGTGGTGTATTGCCAACTACCATCTTGTTTGCTGGCAATAAATGCGTTGTCGGAGGCGCTTATCAGGATTGTGCTATTTGCTCGGTTTACTTGCATGACCCTGCCAAGCGCAGTTTCAATAATGCGTGATTCTTTTGTAATGCTGGTCTTATTAGCATTTAAACTCAGTGCGTGTATACCGCCAAAGCCAGCATGTATTAATTCATCATGATAAAGCATCAGGTCAACGCTACTTTCTTGATTGCTATTAATGTGCTTAAAAGCTGGCGCCGCCATCGGATTTTGCGGGAGCGTGAGTTTGAACACGCCGTTTCCCGCGGCAAATATGCCAGCGGGGGTGGCAACTAAGCGCAAAATTTCAGTCGATGCGTTACCCATTTCATATTGACTTACAATATGAGGTGGCCGCATTTTCACCACATTAGGTATGCCGGTGAGCCAAATATTGCCCTGCATATCTTCATTCACCGAAAACACGCTATTCATACTAATGCCAGCGCCTTGCCTTTCGCTTTGCAGGTAATGGCGCACGATCTCTAAATCTTGATTGAGGATAAACAAACCATGATAGGTCGAAGTGATATATAAATATCCATCGCTTGAGAGGATGGCATCGTAAAGCTGTGCATCTCGAGCAAAGGTATCAGGCAAAATAATGGGCTTTGCTTGCTGATTTTGAACCTGAAAAACGCCGTGTCGCTCGGTCACGATGGTCAAGACTCCATTATTGTCGTGCAGAATTTCCATCACTCGTGCATCGAGGGGTAATTTGTAAGGCATTTGCTTTTGCTCAAAGCGAAATTCGCCGTTTTGTTTAGATATTGTGATGCTAAAAATATGGGCTTGGTGTCGCGGTTTAAAATAAAACACATCATCCACGGCAAAGATTTTGTGCTTAGAAGGGATGGCGCCATCTAGCGCATAAGCGCGCTTTCCATCGAAAAAAAACACATCGTCAGTGGCAGAAAATATGACGCCATCTTTGTTGGCAGTCGCCGACCAGATTTCGCCAAAGTCCTTTGCAATGTTATCGCTGTCTTGAATAATACTTCGTGCTTGAAGCTCTCCAGCGTGATTAAGCGACAGCGCTAATAAATCGTCGGTGGTTCCAAAATAAAGGGTGTTATTGAAACTCGCAATAGAGCGGACGGGGGTCGATTGTGCGGTGGGTAAATTAAACCAACTTTCGCCATCCCATTGCGAAATACCTGTGCTGTGCCCCACATAGACTATCCCATCGCTATGCTGGATTGAGGTCCAGTTTTGATTATGTCCGCCGTGTATTTTGGCATTATATACGTGGGCAAGGGGCTGGCCGATATAGCGATACGAGTGTGTATCGCTGTTCGCGGATGTAGGGCTGTATACAGTAAAGTGTAGAATAAAAACACACAGTAGCTTACTAAGTCTTAGCAACTGCACTGGTATGAAAAGATGAAAACTAGCGGTGTATCGACGCCACACTTTTTTCATTTGTAAGCCATTCTCACTTATGGTTTTGTGTTGTTCCTGCTCTATTTACATTCCATTTTGTAAGATATAAGTCTTGTTGCCTGCCTTAAGTTTTATCCTACTATAGCCCTTTGTGCTCTGAGCGCATGGGGATGGCTTGACTACGTAAAAAAGCTTTTAGCTCAGAAATTTCAATCAGGCCTTTGTGGAATACAGAGGCTGCCAAGGCACCATCTACATCAGCTTGTTTAAATACATCCGCAAAATGCTGCATATCGCCTGCACCACCAGAGGCGATAAGAGGTACATTACAGGCTTGTCGAATGTGCGACAACTGTTTAATGTCGTAACCTTCGCGCACGCCGTCTTGATTCATGCAGTTAAGCACAATTTCCCCAGCGCCTCTTTGCTGTACTTCTTTTACCCAGTCTTTGGTTTGCCACTGGGTTTTTTGTGTGCGCGTTTCGTCGCCTGTGAACTGATACACTTCGTAGGTTTGTGAGTCTTCGTTATAAAAACTGTCAATCCCAATCACTACGCACTGCTGACCAAAAGTGTTGTAGAGGTCTGTGATTAGCTGCGGGTTGGCAAGCGCGGGGGAGTTGACTGAAATTTTATCAGCCCCCATTTCCAGTATCATGCCGGCATCTTCTACCGTTTTAATGCCGCCGGCCACGCAAAAAGGGATATCAATGACTTGCGCTATTTGACTCACCCAGCTTTTATCTACAACGCGCTGGTCGCTCGATGCGGTAATGTCATAAAAAACAAGTTCGTCCGCACCAGCTTGAGCGTATTTTTGTGCAAGGGGTACGATGTCGCCTATGATCTCGTGATTGCGAAACTTAACGCCTTTAACCACTAAGCCGTCACGCACGTCTAAACAAGGTATTATGCGTTTTGCCAACATCTTAAAGCCTCCTCTAAGGTAAACTTACCTTCCAATAAAGCGCGCCCTAAAATGACGCCTTTCACCTTAGTTGGGATCAAATCTTGTATGTCTTGCAAACTACCAATGCCGCCAGAGGCTTGCCATTCGATGCTTGGATACTGCGCAACAAGCTCGGCATACAAAGATTTATTGGCGCCGCTCAATGTGCCGTCTCTACTGATGTCGGTGCACAAAACGTGTTTAAGTCCGACCTTAGAATAAAAGGCAATTAAATCATCGATACTTACGCCTGAGTCTTGCTGCCAGCCGTGCGTGGCCACAAACTTATTTCCGTTTTCATCAATATTGATATCAAGCGCCAATACGATATGCTCAGCACCATAGCGCTCAAACCATGTGGCCACTTCCTCACGCTCAGATACTGCTTTAGAACCTATAACCACGCGTTCCACGCCAGCACTTAGTAAGTCTTTCACATCTTGCTCGCTGCGGATACCGCCGCCACTTTGAAAGCGCATCAGCTTAGTAGCAACCATTTCTTTAATCAGTGATAACTGGCGTTTTGATGTGTCTTTAGCACCGGTTAAATCAACAATATGCAGTATCTGGGCACCTGCGCTTGCGTAGCTTTTTACAACCTCTACTGGGTCAAGTTTGTATTCGGTGGTTTGATTATAATCACCTTGGTACAGGCGAACCACTTTGCCGTCAATCAAATCTATGGCAGGAATAATCATGAATATGAAAGCCCTATATGTCTAAAAAGTTAGTCAATAACTGCGCGCCAGCATCGCTGCTGCGCTCTGGATGAAACTGCACACCGTAAAAATTATTGTGATGAATAGCAGCAGAAAAGCGCTGACCGTATTCACAGCTTGCTAGTGTGTGCTCGTAAGCATCTACCGCATAGCTATGCACAAAGTAAAAGTGCGTGCCATCGCCAATTCCCTTAAATAACGGGTTTTCTTTTGTGCTATAGACTTCATTCCAGCCCATGTGCACACTACGTAAACCCTCGCAATGCATGCGTTCTACTTTGCCGGGCAAGAGCCCAAGGCAGGGCGTGAGGGCTGCATTGCCCATGTCGTTTTCTTGTGAGCTTTGCACCATAATCTGCATGCCCAAACACACACCTAAAACAGGCTGCGACAATGACTGGATGCAATCGAGTAAGCCTTTGTGCCGAATACTATTCATCGCTGCTGGGGCGCTACCCACACCGGGTAAAATTAATTTATCCGCTGCTTTTATTTGGGCAATATCATCACTCACACTCACTTTTACGCCTAATCGTTCGAAGGCAAAGCGTACCGAAGAAATGTTGGCGCATCCGGTGTTGATTATGGTGATGTGCTTTTTTAAAGGGCTAAGCTTTGTTTCAATCGCCATGGCTATAGCGTTCCTTTTGAGCTTGGCATCGCATCGCCTTGCTTGCTAATGGCTTGACGGAGGGCCCTGCCAAATACTTTGAACAAGCTTTCTACCTGATGGTGCGCATTACCTTCGGTGGTAGATAAGTGCAAAGACAAGCCCATTGCTTGGGCAATAGAATAGAAAAAGTGCGGCACCATTTCAGTCGCCATTTCGCCTACCGATTCACGGCTAAATTCAGCCTCAAACTTAAGGTGAGGGCGATTGGATATATCCATAATACATTCCGCGCGGCACTCATCCATGGGTAATGCAAAACCAAAGCGGCCAATACCTCTTTTGTTACCGAGCGCTTTTTTAAGGGCTTCACCAAGGGCAAGGGCGGTGTCTTCAACACTGTGATGATCGTCGATGTGCAAATCGCCTTTCACTTGAAGATTCAAGTAAAAGCC
>CAYQMI010000119.1:0-10332 GCA_964418575.1 uncultured Glaciecola sp. | reverse complement strand
ATGTTGCCGCCCATTAGGCCTAGGCCGATAAAGCCGATACTTGGTTTTGACATAAACTATTCCTCTTTCGTATGTTCAATTAGTTGCAGTAACGCTATTTGCAAATAAATATGCCGGCGTAAAACCCCTTGTTCACTGAAACTAATGATGTGTGTGTTTTCAACAAGAAATGTTTGGTATAACACCTTGCTAACAATCTGATAACGTAAACACTATTATTAACTATCCAAATTGTCAACCAATAAATGATTATTGGAAAGCACTGAAAACTAGCGGTATAATTTGGTTGTACATGTTAGCAAGAGTCAAAGCTGAGGGCGCGATGAGTCGCAAGAGGATATGAACAGCTGATGATAGCAAGATTAAGCCGCACAAAAATTGGCTATGCTTTTTGAACTTTAATGAGAATGCTCGGCAAACAAATTTTAAATGATTAAATTTAAATCAAGCTTTGAACAAAATTGAAGAATAAGCAGCTGTATGATTTGTAAACGAATATCATTATACCCTAGTCGTATACAAATCAACTTTGTATGTTTTAAGCTTGTCTGCTACTTTTTAATGTTCTCGGAATAACATAGAATTACCACCGTTTTTAAAACTAAGTTTTCAAAGATTTATACAATATTCGCCAGTGGTTTAAATGCTAAGTTGCATATACTTACTTTAGCAAAAGTACAATCATAGGTGCTTGACCTGCTTACAGCGCAATATTTGTAGTCGAACTTTAATAAGGAACTACCGTAAATGTCAGATAAAAAACAGACCATAATTTACACCTATACCGACGAAGCTCCCTCACTTGCTACCGCATCATTGCTGCCTATCATTCAAAAATTTACCGCAGCGGCAGATATTGACGTACAGCTAAGTGACATTTCTGTCGCGGCACGTGTACTCGCTGAATTTCCTGAGTGTTTGAATGATGACCAACGCGTTCCAGACAATCTTGCTGAGTTAGGACGTTTAACTCAAGAGCCTACAACCAATATTATAAAGCTACCCAACATTAGCGCGTCTGTGCAGCAACTAAAAACCTGTATAAAAGAACTACAAGCGAAAGGCTATGCTATTCCAAACTTTCCAGACGACCCTAAAACAGACGAAGACAAAGCACTACGTCAGCGCTTTGGCAAAGTATTAGGCAGCGCAGTTAACCCGGTATTGCGTGAGGGTAACTCTGATCGCCGTGCACCAAAGGCCGTTAAAAACTTCGCTCGCAAACACCCGCATTCAATGAGTGAATGGAAGCAATGGTCGAGTACGCACGTTTCGCACATGCACAGCGGCGATTTTTATGATGGCGAACAGTCGATGACTCTAGACAAAGCTCGCACGGTGCGTATGGAGCTTCTAGCAGATGATGGTACAACAGATGTACTGAAAGCTGAGTTACCGCTTCAAAAAGATGAAGTCATCGATTTGATGTTTATGAGCAAGAAGGCGCTGTGCGAGTTTTACGAAAAAGAAATGGAAGATTGCCGCGAATCAGGCATCTTATTTTCTTTGCATGTAAAAGCGACCATGATGAAGGTATCGCACCCTATCGTATTTGGTCACGCGGTAAAAATTTACTATAAAGACGCATTTGCAAAACACGGCGCATTGTTCGATGAGTTAGGCGTAAATGTAAACAATGGTATGGCTAGCCTTTATGAAAAAATTGCTGACCTACCCGCTAGCCAACGCGAAGAAATTGAACGCGATCTTCATGCCTGTCAAGAGAACCGCCCAGCGCTCGCAATGGTCGATTCTTCAAAGGGTATAACTAACTTCCACTCACCAAGCGATGTAATTGTTGATGCATCTATGCCAGCGATGATTCGTTCAGGCGGAAAAATGTGGGGCGCGGATGGCAAAACTTATGACTGCAAAGCAGTCATGCCTGAGTCTACCTTTGCGCGCATCTATCAAGAAATGATCAGCTTCTGTAAATGGCACGGTAACTTTGACCCTACTACTATGGGCACAGTGCCAAACGTTGGCCTCATGGCGCAAAAAGCAGAAGAATACGGCTCACACGATAAAACCTTTGAGTCTGCAAAAGCCGGTACTGCGCGCATTGTTGATGTTGACAGTGGCGAAGTGCTGATGGAGCAGCGCATTGAGAAAGGCGATATCTGGCGCATGTGCCAAACCAAAGATTTGCCTATTCAAGACTGGGTGAAATTAGCGGTTCGCCGTGCACGCGAGTCAAATACGCCGGTTGTATTTTGGTTAGACCCATACAGACCACATGAGAATGAGCTAATCAAAAAAGTGAGAACATATTTAAAAGACCACGACACCAGCGGCTTAGATATTCAAATTATGTCGCAAGTACGTGCAATGCGATACACCCTAGAGCGAGTTGCTCGAGGCCTAGACACAATATCTGCTACGGGTAATATTTTACGCGATTACCTTACTGACTTGTTCCCTATATTAGAACTCGGCACAAGCGCTAAAATGCTCTCAGTGGTACCACTTATGAAAGGCGGTGGTTTATTCGAAACGGGTGCTGGCGGTTCTGCTCCTAAACACGTGCAGCAACTGTTGGAAGAGAATCATCTACGCTGGGATTCATTGGGTGAGTTTCTAGCCCTTGCCGTCTCTATTGAAGATTTAGGCTTAAAGCACAACAACAAAGAAGCGAAAATACTTGCCACTACGCTAGATGCTGCAACTGAGCGTTTGCTAGAAACAGGTAAATCTCCCTCTCGTAGAGTAGGTGAAATTGATAACCGTGGTAGTCACTTCTACCTAAGCTTGTATTGGGCTGAGGCATTGGCAAATCAAACTGAAGACTCTGCGTTAGCCGCGAAGTTTAAACCTCTGTTCGAACAATTAAGTGCAAATGAAGAGAAAATTGTAAGCGAGCTTAGCGAAGTGCAAGGCAAAGCGGTTGATATTGGCGGCTACTTCTTAGCTGACCGTGAGCTTTGTGCAAAAGTTATGCGTCCAAGTGAGACTTTTAACGCTATTATAAGCGGCGCTCAGTAAGGTCTAATGCATTTTATCGCTAAATAAAATATCGCTAGGCAGTATATGCCTAGCGATTTTTGTTTTTAGCGAACTCCCCTCACCCAAGTCTGGGTTTGTTCCTTTAAATTACTTACTCAAAACATCCCAACTAACGCGATCACCCATTGCAATATCGCTAGTAACTGTTCTGCCAATTACATCATCGTAATATTTCGGGGCCAATCCAAAGCCAGGTCGAATTCTTCGCACGTGATGCGGGGCGACCACGTCGCCCTCGCTAAGTGGTGCGACAAAATACAGTGAACGTCTAAATGCTAAACTAGCTTGCTCTACTTTAGCCCGTGTTTGACTGCCATTGCCTAAGCTTTGATATGCGGCCTGTGTATCTTCAATGAGCGCTTTTAATTCTGCTGGTTCAATTGAAAACTCGCTATCAGGGCCCTTGTCGGCACGACTAATAGTAAAGTGCTTTTCAATTAGTGATGCGCCTAATGCTGTAGCAACCACGGCAGCGGTATTACCCAAAGTATGATCAGATAAACCAACCTGCACCTTAAATTCATCCCGTAAGCTTTTAATACTATTTAAGTCCGCTTGAGACATGGGTGCCGGATAGCTACTGATGCAATGAAACAGCGCTATTTCATTGCAGCCACTGCTTCGGGCAGCTTCGAGTGCCTCCGCTATTTCTTGATACGACGCCATTCCGGTAGACATTAGCATCGGTTTACCTTGTTTTGCGATGTAGCGAATCAATGGAATATCGACTAACTCAAACGAGGCGACTTTATATGCAGGCGCTTCAAGTGAGCTGAGCAGGTCAACAGCGGATTCATCAAAAGGTGAAGAGAACAGGGTTATATCTAAGGACTTAGCATATTCAAATAAGGACTGATGCCATTCAAAAGGCGTATATGCTTCGCCATACAGCTTATAAAGATTGTAGCCTTTCCACAAACCTTGAGTAATTCTGAAGTCCTCAGTATCAAGGTCTAGGGTCATTGTATCTGGCGTATAGCTCTGAATTTTTACTGCACTCGCGCCCGCATTTTTAGCCGCTAATATCGACTGCTTAGCTCGCTCTATACTGCCATTATGATTAGCAGATACTTCCGCGATAATATAGGGTGGCATGTTTGATGAGATTTCTCTGCCAGCAATGGTTACCGCTTGCAACATAGATTCAGCCTCGTGTTAAAATAACTAGGAAATGTATCGGCAAAACAACTAACAACATAATTATAATTATCTTTATAAATACGAAACATCCTAGGCGCCATATGGCTAGGTGTAAAATTTCTTGCTTATGCGCTAGCGCTTATTAACTAAGGCTAGCTGATATTGTAATACTGTTCCGTCGTCACTTTCGCTTGCCAGCAAAAAGCCTGCTCGCATAAAACTCTTTTGACTGGCGACATTGCCTGCTTTTATTTGAGCTAAAATGCGTTCACAGCTCTCATATTTCTCTTTATAGAACTCAATAGCCTCTTTTAGGCACAGCGCTGCGAAACCTTTTCCTCTCTGCCTGGGGTTTAAGTTGATTGATATGGTGCTCTGCTTATTGGCAATTTCAAAACGAACCATACCTATTTGCTCGGTCTCCAAGGAACTTTTACCAAGTAACTCAGCGATTAATATTAAGCATGAATCGCGCAACAAAGCAGCGTTGAACCAATCACGGTGTTCGCTTAACTCTATTGCTTTTGCATTAAGCGACATACTTTTAGTAAGTGGGTCATTACGCCAATCAAAGAGCATCTGCATGTCGTCAGGAGAAGCTGTTCTTATAGAGATTTCACTCATTTAGTATATAAACCCTTAGCTGTTAACAATCACTAAAGCTGAAAACTATTCACAAAGACAATCTGAGCCTTAAGCTTAAGAAGCATCGCGATGGTTTGTTTAGAATTTCGTTTATCTAGAGTAATGCAGCATCATGATACAAGCAAACCAGCTTTCTTTAAGTATGAGCAAAGTGCAATTAATCTAGTCATTTTTTTAACTCAACCTCAACTGGCATTACTTTTGCTAAATTACTTTTGTTAATCAAAGAACTTTTGTTAATCAAAGAGCTTTTGCTAATCAATGCAATGGATATTCAGACGAGACTTTCTCGATATAGCGGAGGCAGATGTTTGCTTATCATAAACTTAGTGGTTTATCGGCAATATCGACTATCATCAACAGAAAATTGATTAAATTCACGCGAAATGAATATATGAAAACGAGACAAACATAGATGAAAGTGGCAATTATTCCCGCCCGAGGCGGCAGTAAACGTATCAAAGGTAAAAACATCAAGGACTTTTTTGGCAAACCCATCATTGTATATTCTATTGAGGCTGCCATTTCTGCTGGATGTTTTGATCAAATTATCGTATCAACTGACTGCGATGAAATTGCCGAGGTTGCTCGCGAGTATGGCGCTGACACTCCCTTTGTTCGACCAAAAGAAATTGCCGATGATTTTGCTACAACCTCGCAAGTCATCAAGCATGCTATCCAGTGGTATAAAAACCGTAATGCGGCCCTTGATTTTATTTGCTGTATTTATGCCTGTGCGCCTTTTATATCTGCAGATGATATAAGCAGGTCCCTTGAAAAATTAAAAAATGAAAGTGACGCAGACTATTGCTTTCCGGTATGTGAGTACGCATTCCCAATCCAGCGGGCTATTACTATTGATGGCCATTCACGAGCAAAGATGTTTCAAGCCGAACATTTAAACACCCGCTCTCAAGACTTAACGCCCGCCTATCACGATGTTGGCCAATTCTACTGGGGGAAGCCCTCAGCGTTTGAACAAGATGTTCCTATATTTTCCTCCGCAGCTATACCCATGCCTATTTCAAGAAAAGATGTTATCGATATAGATACAGAAGAAGACTGGGAATACGCAGTTCAGCTTTACAAATTAAAGCAAACCACAAGTGTAAAACGCAGAGGTGAATAAATGGAGCTAGCAATACGCGTTGATTCCTCTTTGCAAATTGGTACTGGCCATGTTTATCGATGCCTGACTTTGGCCAAAAAACTACGCCAAGGTAATCATCATGTGGTGTTTATCTGCCGCGCGCTTGTTGGCAACCTTATTGACCTCATTACATCCGAAGGTTTTGAAGTATTGACCCTTAACGTTGAGGAAGATGTTAACTTAGAGACGCCAAAAAAGCCGTTGTCAAAATCTTACAGCACATGGTTAGGTGTAAGCTATGAGCGCGAGATAGAGCAAAGCAAACAGCTTATCGAAGATCACTTAACTCAGATTGAATCTACAACACTCGATTGGATAATCACTGATCACTACGCTATTGATGCGTATTGGCACAAAACGATGCGCCCTTCATGCCGTTACATCATGCACATAGATGACCTAGCAAATCGCAGCGTGGACTGCGACATCTTGCTCGACCAAAACTTTTATATTGATATGGATGACCGTTACGCAACTCTAGCTCATAGCTCTAATACACATAATGTGATTAGTGATAAAGACATTGACACCACAGGCAGCGTTCTTTTGCTAGGCCCCAGCTTTGCCCTGCTCAATGATAGCTTTCGAGACTTTCACCTAGCACTCGAAGCCTTTGAACTGCGTCTTCAGCGTGGTCAGGTACTATTCTTTTTTGGCGGAATAGACAAGCACAACGAAACTTTAAAAGCCTTGAAAGGGATCGCGCCCCTTCTTAATCACTATAGGCTCACTGGCTTAGTCGTTTTGGGGCAACACAATCCTCATCAACACGAGCTTTCACAATATTGTTCAGAGTTTTCGCAACTGTCTATTGCGGTGCAAATCGATAATATGTCAGCACGTTTAGCGGAATCATTTTTGTATGTGGGTGCTGTGGGAGCCACTGTTTGGGAACGCTGTTGTTTGGGTTTGCCGGCAATCACGTCGACGGTGGCTGAAAACCAAGAACCCCTCGCTGATAGCATGAGCCATATTGGAGCACATATTTGCCTGGGTAGGCAGGACATTACTAAAAGCGCAGAATATGCAAAAGCGTTTACAATGCTAGTAAACCAAAAGAAGCTTCTTTTCGCTCAATCTGAGAATGTTCTCAATATGGTCGATGCGAAAGGTTGCGCAAGAGTTGTCGAGGCTATTGAGGAAATAGATCAACGTCAAAGCTTGACGCATTAAAAATAAAGTATCCTTGGAAATACGCGATAATTAACTATAGCGCTAATGAAATTACCCAAGCTTTGCATAAACCTTAGCGCAAAGAAACATCGATAAACTCGGGCAAAAAGGGCTTTGCTACATATTCAATAAAGCATAATAATGTTTAGATTTTAAGCCCAGCTATAGACATTTAATCGTCTTATTGCACAACTACTTATTATAAGGCTGAAGTTTGACTTTTTTCTTCGATATTTATTTGCTCGCGTCTTCCGCTTTATTTAAAAGAGCGGGACCTTTGCTTAACATATCCTTATTGGGCTGTTCAATAAAATGACGAGCACAAGTATCACAGTTGCCTTAATTGTCATACTACTTGCGTCACTCATAGCCGTAGCCCTTTGCTTTTTTTATATTCGCCGAAACTTATCCTCCTTAAACGAGCTTCTTCAATTCATGGAGAGCATCTTTAAAAGTAAAAACTATTCTTTGCGCTTTAATTCCAACAGCCGCAACAAAGTGACTGAACTTGGAAATAGTGTGAATACTATTTTAGATGCTGTTAATGCCGAGGCCGAAAAAAACAAAAAGAGCACGCAAAGGCTTATGGAAACGCAAGTCTCTCTCGGGAGACTTTCACAATACGATTCACTCACCGGTTTACCTAATCGACGCTACTTTATGGAAACTTTAGAGCGCGCTTTCGCTCAATTTAAGCGCAGCGGCGAGCAAATTGCGCTTATGTATTTAGATTTAGATGGCTTTAAAGAAATTAATGACGCCCACGGTCACAAAGTGGGAGATGAACTTTTGCAATGTGTTGCGAATAAAGCGAAGTCATTGATTCGTCAGGGCGATATGATTGCTCGTTTAGGGGGTGATGAATTTTTAATATTGCTATACAACCATCCTGATGAAAGCCTGCTTCAAGAAATTGCTAGCCGCATGTCGAGTGAGTTATCTCAGCCTTACCACATTCAAGCCTGGCAGCTTCAGGTCAGCGTCAGCATTGGTATTTCAATCATTTCAGAAGAAGACGCTGACGTGAGTGAATTTATCAATAACGCCGATATCGCGATGTACCGTTCAAAACGCGAAGGACTCAGCAAAACGACTATCTACGCGCCATTTATGCGTAGCGAAAACAAAAGAAAACTCGAGATTGCCAACGCGCTTGACGATGCCATCACTCACAACGAATTTCATTTAGTTTATCAAGCCAAAGTTGACAGCGAAGAACGCATAGTAGGCTACGAAGCCCTTATTCGGTGGAATAGCGAAAGCCTAGGCTTTATTCCACCTGATGAGTTTATTGAAATAGCTGAACAAAGCGGAAAAATACACATGATCACGCTATGGGTGGGTGAGCAAATTTGCAAAGATATGCCCTTATTTTTAAAACAACATGGCAAGCAAATTAGAGTTTCATTTAACCTTTCGGTTTACGACCTTCAAGACCCAAAACTTAGCGAAACACTCAACAGCATGTTTGAAAAATATCAAGTTAGCGGGCGCAATATTGAACTTGAAATTACCGAGTATGCTTATTTAAACAATTTTGATATGGCCAATACATTTTTTGATGATATGGCCAAAATTGACTGCACCATCGCCCTAGATGACTTTGGCACCGGTTATTCATCTTTGGGTTATTTAACTAAAATAAATATCAACACACTGAAAATAGATAAGCAGTTTATCAGCGACACTGCGCAATCATCTAAAAGCATGTTGGTTACTAAAGCAATCATTGAAATGGCCAAGCAACTCGGCTTAGATGTATGCGCAGAGGGCGTTGAAACCATCGAGCAAGCCAACTTTTTAAAGCAAAGCGGTTGCCATTTATTGCAAGGTTATTTGTATAGTAAACCTATGCCTGTGCAATCTTTGTTTGATTCACAGAGTGAGGTTAGCTAATTACGTATGAAATTTTTTGCTATACTTAATAAACTTAAACTCAATCTGAAGCAGTGTATGCCCTTTGAAAATAAGTACTTATGTTAGAAGGTGACAAAGATGATTGAATTAGTCTACATGAGTCAAGCACAGCACCTTTTCAGTGAAAAAGAACTCGAAGAGTTACTTATAGTCGCACGAAGGAACAACACCAAAAGAGGCATCTCTGGTATGTTGCTTTACGATGGTAAAGGGACCTTTTTGCAGGCAATTGAAGGCGAAAAAAGTCAAATCGACGAGCTTTTTGATATTATCTCTCAAGATCCAAGGCATTCGATGATTCAGCAATTGTCATACAACACAATTGTTGAAAGAAGCTTTGGGGATTGGAAAATGGGCTTTAAGCGAATCGGTTCAAACAACGATTCAACTGCCAATTCAACTATCGATACTTCTTCCAATACCAAGCAAGCCGAGTCGGAAGAGGGGTATTCAAACTTTTATGATGGCGGTCTTGAAAATGCCAGCGACTCTTTTGCAATTTCGATGCTCAATCATTTTAGGCACTCTTCAAGCTAAATTTACCTAACCTGAATCCTGTTTAAGGAATGGTGCAAACGCTTGTTTTACATACTTAAATTAATTTTTACACTCAGTGCCGCTAGAATTGTGAAGTACAAGGCGCAAAAGTCACGTAATAGTTATTCTATTGCTGGCTTTTGCAACGCAGTAATTCGCAATTCTAGCGGTGCTGAGCGCCGTTTCTTAAACAGGATTCAGGTTACCTACTATGTTTGAGCTAATGCTACTGGCCATTGCTCTGAGTATGGATGGTTTCGCGGTGTCAATAGGATTAGGGACTCAACAGGCAAAAACCTCAATTAAAACCCTTTTCTTTGTTGCCTTATATCTTGGTGGATTTCATTTTTTAATGACTCTCGCAGGCTATTATAGCGGCTTCCATTTGTTTTCTTGGTTTGAAACCTTCTCAAAGTGGATTGCCTTTGCATTATTATTAGGCCTAGGTTTAAAAACCATCGTCGAAACGCTTCAAGAAAGTAATAAACAGCAAACACAGCTTTTTTCTCATGCAACCATGCTTGTACTTGCTTTTGCGGTAAGTATTGATGCATTTGCAGCAGGCCTCACGCTTGTGCTTTTCGAGGTCACACCTTTCATTTCATGCTTAATTATAGGCTTTGTTAGTTTTTGCTTTAGTTTATTTGGATTTTTCTTGGGAAAAAAAGGAGGGGAATACTTTCAGGCAAAAGCGAATATAATCGGCGGCATCATTTTAATCTTAATTGGATTTAGGATATTGTTGCACTAGCAGTTTTAAACTGTTC
>CAYQMI010000118.1:0-11033 GCA_964418575.1 uncultured Glaciecola sp. | reverse complement strand
AAAAGACATTGCTTATGCAGGTCTGATTCATCAAATAGGTATGCTCGACGTTGATACGAAGGTACACAATACGCCTTTTAGTGAGCTTAACCCTAATCAGCAAGACCGTTATTTAAAGCAAGGTAGTCAAGCTCTACTGATTTTATCGCCCTCTCAATCCTTGCAGCCTGTAGCCGATATCATTTCCAATCAGTTTGAGTATGTAAATGGTAAGGGCTATCCGCGTCATTTATCTGAGGACGATATTCCGGTGGGGGCAAAGATATTATCGGTAGCGAGAGACTATTTTCGATATATGGCGGGCTTAGTTGATAAAGAGAAGGCGAATGCAAAAACTGCAGAGCAAAAAATCAATCAATTTGTCGGCTTACGGTACAGCAGAGAAGTGGTAGATGCGATGATGGCTAGCTTGAAAAAAGTGCCTGAGCAAAGTGCAACAGATGGCATCACCAGTGACCAACTTAAGCCTGGCATGGTGTTAAAGGATGCACTTTATAACGATAAAGACATCCTAATTTTGCCACAAGACCACGTGCTTGATGAATCCTCCATCAATAAGCTTCAAACCTTAGAGCGCCGCTTCGACTTTACGCTTGATATTAAGGTTAAGTAATACCACGGCGAAAAAGTTTACCTAGCTCTCCATCAAAGATTTATATAGCTGATTAGCCTGCTGATAGGACTGCTCTTGCTCTAAAATCGAGGCCAAGAGCAACAAGTCAGCCTCATTACGCTCTAGCTCAATGGCTTTGTTAATTGCGCGTTTCGCTAGGCTCAAGTCTTGACTGTTATAGGCGAGATGAGCCAATACAGAATATAAAATTGCGCGCTCTGGCTGCTGTTTAATTTGCTGCTCAATAAATTTAATGGCTTGAGTAGGAGCGCTATGGTTGAGCTGTTTAAACAAGCCCCAAAAAGCCTCATGTTCTTTCTTTTTTGCAAAATCCACGAGCTCTTTTTCAGCATCGCTTGAAAGACCTTGGTCGATTAATAACTGCACATAGCAAACTTGATTTGCCAGTGACTTGCGCGCAGAGCGTGAAAGATTTTGCCACTTTTCTTTTAAAGCATTAGCACCTTGTTTGCTCGCCACTTCCGCAAATTCACCATGGGTGGCCCGCTGCGTCCATGTTAAGTAATCTTCTGATACCACTTTTTTGTTTTCTGCGGCTAGGTCTTTGACTTCAGTCCATCGATTTAATTTTGCCAAGGCTTGCAAGCGTAACTGCACAGCAATGGCTTGTCGCTGCTCTTTATCTGATAGTTCGCTCAAGGCATCGAGCGCTTTTTGTGGGTGATTTTCTACTAGGGCGAGCTGTGCTTGTTTTAAGGATGCATTTGATGAGCTAGTGGTATCTACCTGAGCTTGCGCAAGCAAGACATCTACGTTTTGCCCTTGATTAACACGCGCATCAATATCAGCTGCTAGCATATAGTTGGTGCCAGAAAAGTCGCCGCCAAAACTTTTCTTAAGCTGTGCACTCGCGTTTTTAAAATCGCCAATTAAGTAGGCGTGCAAACCACGGTGAAAGGCTTTGTGTTGCTGGCGTTTTGAGTAAGAGCCAAACCAGTTTCGAGAGCCGCTCAAAAGCTTGATAACACGCTTTACCGCCCATACAAGTAGCCAAAAAGCGATAACCGCAAAAAATACTACGATTACGGCACTAATAATCGACAGCTCTATAACGGTATCGGGGAAGGCAATAATGACCATGCCTTCTTGATCTATCAGCGTATGACCAAATAGCAGTGCAATAAATAAGACAACTAGCAGTACAATCAGTTTTATCATAGTACTGCATCCCGATTGTTAAATTGACGCTCCATTCTGCGCTCGATAGCGTCTTTTAAAGCGTCGACCGATACGAGTTCTTTTGGATAATTGCGTTCAAAATTGGTGCCTTGTAACTGCTGCAATCCATTCATGAATTGAGTAACGTCGTTTTCATCGATTTTATAATGTTCAATGATCAGCGCCACGGCTTGTTGCAGAGCGGTTTGATACAAAGTGTATTCTTCGCGAAGCGCTGCACTTTGAGCTTGTGTTAATGCGTGCTTGAGCTCCTGCTCAACAAGCCATTGCTGGCGCTCTGAGAGGTATGGAGACAGTGGTTTTTCAACGCGTTTTATACTAATAAAGTCGCCAACAATTGCACGCCATGTGCGCTTTAAGTTTTCTTGCCAATCGGCGGTGTCATTTGAAAGTTCAGTGCCTAACTCGTCTTGCGCTGGTTCAGGTAACTTTAAGTTTTCTAAGGGAAGCTCTGAGACTTGACCCAGCATACCGGAAATAGCTAGGGCAATAGAGGTGGTTGAAACCGGATTCACCTGTTTTAAATTTTGAATATCGTTTGCCACTAGCGCTCGGATAGGCAGCATCGATGGATCGTTTAAATCTTCAAGCCTTGCGTCTGCTTCTTGCAGCAGCGTGATAGAAGTGCGAATGTCGTTTTCTAAATATAGCTTACGTCCGGCCATATTAACTAAGTAACTAGCTTCCGCTAGCAACCAATCTGACGGGCGTCGGCCAGAGACTTCAGATAATTGTTTTTGTAGGGCTTTATTTGCCTCATTATTCTCCAACACTTGCGCCAAAAGGCTGTCGATTGATTGCGCATTTGCTTGGGTTTTATCATTAATACTGGCGTTAAGCTCGTCAATCGAACGCCCTGCGTTAGCCAAGTTGCTTTTAATGGGAGCTAAATCGTCGACACGCTGACTGAGCGCTTGCTGCTGTTGCATGTAGTACCAGTATGCACCAGCACAAATCGCAACAATGCCTAGAAAATTAAGTAGGGTAAAAAACCATAATCCCTTGCGAGAGCGTTTTTTTGCGTTACCGCTGTCAGAAGTGTATGTGCTGCTAGTGTTGCTAGAATTGATCACCACGCCCTCTTCAATATCGTCTTTTTGAGAAGATGTTGATACCGATTTTTCCTCATTAGCGCCTGTCATCTAATACTCCCGATAGATGTAATTGTTTTGCACATGTAACAATGCATGATGAGGATGCACTGCCCGATAATATTGGTGCTTTCAAGCCTTGGCTTATAAGATAGTCGTAAATTCGCTGGCTTGCGACCATAAATATGCGTTGCTCAAGCCACTCAAACGAAAAATGTTCGATAAGGTGCTGCGCAATCTCAACGCTGGTAACAATAATACACTTAATTGGCAGGCTCTCAACTTCATTAATTTGACTCTGCTGAAAAGCGCTAACACGTTCATACACCTCATAGGTGTTTGTAATTGCCTTGTTTTTTTCCAAATACTGCGCGATGAGGTCACGACCATCTAGGCCTTTGAGTAAAGCGACTTTCTTATTTGCAATATGCTTAAGCACCGCCGAAGCAATAATGCCCTCTGAATTTTGCGGTTGCGCTACGCTGATAGGATTGTTCGCATCAATCGTAGCTAAGCATTGGTTAACTACTTCTGCACTGCTTTCACCCACGCATAAAAACACAGTATGAGGGGCGCAGAGCTTAACGATATTTTCTTGCAAGAATGCGTGAGTAAAACTACTCGTTACGATCACCACATCAAAAGATTGCTCTGCTTTTGCTGCTACTTGTGTTTGTAATAGCTTGATTTTGATGGCAGGCAGAGCCATAGCTTCAAAACCACTTGCCTGTAAAGCATCACAGGTACTTTGTGCTTTGGGTTGCGGACGAGTGACTAAGAACATGTTTGCTTATGCTTGAGTGTGCTGTTTAGTCGTGCAAGGCAGACAAAATATTTGCCGCGCCTTGTGCGATTAAATCTTGTGCTACTGCAATGCCCACTTGTTCAGGATGTTCAATTGAGCCAACATGTTGTGCACGCAATACTTGCTTGCCATCAGGCGTAGCCACAAGCCCACGAAGTGTAATGGATTCACCATCAAGTTCAGCAAAGCTGCCAATAGGTACCTGACAACCGCCTTCTAGCTCCGCATTCATTGCACGCTCTGCTTTTACTCGCCACGCAGTTTCTTCATCGTTGAGGGCCGATAGCAATTCGATTAATTCAGCGTCATCGTTTCTGCATTCAATGCCAACTGCTCCTTGACCCACTGCAGGCAGAGAAATCTCAGGTGCTAATTGCTCAGCGATACGTTGAGACATATTTAGCCGAATCAAACCAGCGGCCGCTAGAATAATGGCATCATATTCACCAGCATCCAGCTTGCCTAAGCGTGTATTTACATTTCCTCTTAAGTCTTTAATTACTAAATCAGGTCGCATGGCTCGTATTTGTGATTGGCGTCTTAAGCTTGATGTACCCACGACCGCGCCGTTAGGTAAATCTGCGATGCATGAGAAGGTGTTTGATACAAACGCGTCAAAAGGGTTTTCTCTCGGGCAAATTGCATGCAAACCAAACTCTTCAGGAAATTTCACCGGCACATCTTTCATCGAATGAACCGCCAAATCGGCTTCGCCTTTTTGCATGGCAATTTCAAGCTCTTTTATAAAAAGCCCTTTTCCGCCAATCTTTGCCAGTGGCGTATCCAAAATGCGGTCGCCCTGAGTCGACATAGGCACTAACACTACTTTCAAATGCGGATGATAGTGTTCAAGTTTGTCTTTTACATAGTGGGCTTGCCACATTGCGAGCGCACTTTTGCGGGTGGCGATTTTAATTACACGAGAAGGTACTGCCATGGTAATTCCATTTTTTGTTGTGTGAGTGACTATAAAAGCGTTGTTTCTTAACGCTTAAGCATGTTGCTGAATAAATTTACTGATGTCTTTAATTTCCGGTAAACATACATTGTGCTGCATGATGTACTCTTTCCATTCTACTGCGTATGCGTGTTCTTTTAAGGTTTGATAGGCACTGCGGCCCAAAAACAGCGGCACCACCTCATCTTGCTGGCCATGGCAAAACAAAATAGGCGTGTTGGCGTTCTCTTCGCTTTTTTCATCTCTTAAGGTATTGGCTGCACACATATAAGTTGAAAGCGCCACAATGCCCGCCAGTTTTTGCTTAAATCGCGTGCCTAAGTGCAGGGCAATTACGCCGCCTTGAGAAAAGCCAATCAAAAATATTTTATTTGCCGGTATGCCGCTTTCTATTTCATTTTCGATTAAAGCTTGCACTAAATCAGACGATTCACGGACGCCGGTAATATCTGCGCGACTTTCCATATCCATGGACTTGATGTCGTACCATGCTCGCATCTCCATGCCGTTATTTATGGTCACAGGGCGAATGGGGGCGTGAGGGAAAATAAATTTAATGCCCAAATTATCAGGTAGTTGTAATTCCGGAGCGATAGGCGCAAAACCATTTCCTGAATCTCCCAAGCCATGTAACCAAATTATAGTGGCTTTGTGTTCCCCTGAGGCCTCTTGAATGACTCCATCTAACTGCACTTGGCTCATAATCTTCCTTATGTATTGTGTAAAAACCGTTGTATTAAGTGTGGTGATTGCTTAGCGAAACTTTGATTGCTGTCTCCCTTTCAAAGCTGTAAGGCAAGTAGCTTAAAATGACTCAACACAAGCTCACATCATTTGCGCAATATGATATCATAAGCATCGATTTGAAGACTAATACATAGCGTGATTGACTACTTATGCTTGAAGCCCTAGGAAACCTTTTTATTGTTGCTGCGCCCTCCGGTGCCGGTAAATCGAGCTTAATTTCACAATTACTCGCATATTCTAAGCAAAACAAACTGAGCAACCCCGCACAACTGTCGGTTTCACATACCACGCGCCAACCGCGAGAGGGCGAAGTAAACGGTACGCATTACCACTTTACGCAAGTTGCTGCTTTTGAAGCGCTTATTGCGGAAAATGCCTTTTACGAACACGCCAAGGTATTTGATAACTATTACGGTACCTCAAAGGCCGCTATTAGCGACAAGCTCAAGCAGGGCATCGATGTGTTTCTCGACATTGATTGGCAGGGCGCACGTCAGATTAAAGCGATTAACCCTGATGTTATTAGTATTTTTATTCTGCCACCGTCCATCGAGGCACTTAGAAAGCGTTTGATTGGTCGCGGCAAAGATTCCGATGAGATAATTGAAAAGCGCATGCAAGAGGCGGTATCGGAGATGTCGCACTATGATGAGTTTGACTATGTGATTGTGAATGATGATTTTGAACAGGCAGTAAGTGACTTTATCAGCATTGTTAAAAGTGAATCTTTACGGCTAGGCAAGCAAAAACAGCGTCACGGCAACTTATTGAAGTCGTTAAATGCTGAGGACTCAGTTTCTTAGTTCAAATATAAGTTTTAGCTGTTAACTTTTGAGTGCTTTAGAGCCTTTAAATTCTCACTTCGCTCGCACCAGTTCCGCAAATTTTATGAATATTTGCCCCTGAGTTGATACATTTATTAAATAAAGCAGTAAATATACTGGCGCTGGGTCATTTTTCTACTATCCTCTAGCAGAATTATGCAGTATACTTCGCGACCGCATTTTTAATACACAAGTTTTATATTCTTTATATAATTTCAATTTACGGAGCAGCCCATGGCACGTGTAACAGTAGAAGACGCAGTAGACAAGATCGGCAACCGATTCGATTTAGTGTTGGTAGCAGCACGTCGCGCTCGTCAAATTGCCACAGAAGGTAAAGATCCTTTAGTTGAAATGGGTAACGACAAACCCACGGTTGTTGCGCTTCGCGAAATCGAACTAGGTTTAGTTACGCCAGAGACTGTGCAAGCGACTGATTTACAAGATCAGCGCGAGCAAGAAGCTGCAGAGTTTGCCTCTGTTGCGAGCATTTTAGCCAACAGCTAATTTTGCTTTGAAGCTCTAGCAGATATTGCTTTACTAGGGTTTTGCTAGACTGAGCCAAAATATAGTACTAGCAATGTCACAGAATAAATCCAAACGCCGATGAAAATCGGCGTTTTTGCGTTTGCATGTTGACAAAATAACCGTATTCTTAGCCCATTGACGAATCATTAAAGTAACTGTGTGTACCTATTTGAAGGCTTAAAAACAAAAATCAGTAGTTATTTGCCAGCTGAACAAGTGGAATATGTTCAAGCTGCCTACGTGCTTGCGCGCGACGCACATGAAGGTCAAACTCGCTCCAGTGGCGATCCGTACATCACTCACCCTGTTGCTGTGAGCGGAATTTTGGCAGACATGCGCCTCGATTATGAGACCTTAATGGCTGCTTTACTGCACGATGTCATTGAAGACACTGAATACTCTAAGGAAGATTTGTCTTTAGCCTTTGGCGAAACGGTTGCTGAGCTAGTTGAGGGCGTAAGTAAGCTCGATAAGTTGAAATTTGGTAGCAAACAAGAAGCACAAGCTGAAAATTTTAGAAAAATGCTGATGGCGATGGTGCAAGATATTCGGGTGATTTTAATAAAACTCGCTGATCGCACTCACAACATGCGCACCCTCGGCGCTCTGCGACCAGATAAGCGCAGACGCATCGCGCTAGAGACAATTGAAATTTATGCGCCGCTTGCCCATCGATTGGGTATCCACGATATTAAAAACGAGCTTGAAAACTTAGGTTTCCAAGCCATGTACCCGATGCGTCATAGAGCGCTTCAGTCTGCAGTCTCGCAAGCTAGAGGAAATCGTAAAGAGGTTATTGAAAAAACCAGGCTTGAGCTTGAAAACAAGCTTAAAGAGTTTGAAATAGTCGGTAGGGTCGCGGGTCGTGAAAAGCACTTGTATTCTATTTATCGCAAAATGAAAAACAAAGAGCTTTCGTTTACCGAAGTCATGGACATTTATGGCTTTCGTGTGATTGTAGATAAAATAGATAATTGCTACCGCGTGCTTGGCGCAATTCATGGTCTTTATAAGCCTATCGAAAACCGCTTTAAAGATTACATAGCCATCCCTAGATCAAACGGTTATCAATCTTTGCATACTTCTTTAAAAGGCCCACATGGTATACCGGTAGAGATTCAAATTCGTACCGAAGAAATGGATCATATGGCCGACAAAGGCGTTGCCGCGCATTGGCTTTATAAACAAGCGGATGACAAAGGCACTACTGCGCAGCTTCGCGCAAACCAATGGATGCAGTCGGTTATTGAACTACAGCAGCGTTCGTCTAGTTCTGCTGAATTTATTGAAAGTGTTAAATCTGACCTATTTCCAGATGAAATATACGTATTCACCCCAAAAGGCAAAATTGTAGAGCTACCCATGGGTGCAACCGCCGTTGATTTTGCGTACGCGGTGCATTCTGATGTGGGAAATACCTGCGTAGGTGCCAGAGTAGATCATCGCAACTTCCCTCTGCATAAGCCTCTTGAAAATGGTCAGAGTATAGAAGTTATTACCTCCCCTCGCGCTAAACCCAATGCCAATTGGCTCAACTTTGTAGTGAGTGCAAGAGCTCGCTCCAATATCCGCCACTATCTCAAACGCCAACATGCGCACGATGCTACCAATATGGGAAATCGTTTACTGCGCCATGCTTTAGGTACTATTAAATTAGATGAAATACCCGAAGCCGACATTGCAAGAGTGGTAGAAGAAACAAAGTATCAAAGCTTTGAAGAGCTTTTAGCAAATATTGGCATGGGCAATGAAATAAGTGCCATGATTGCGCGCCGTTTAGTGGGTGAAAACACTGAAATACCTGAGAAAAAGGGCAAAGTAGCCATCAAAGGAACAGAAGGTTTGATGGTGCATTTCTCGCGCTGCTGTCACCCTATTCCAGATGACGAAATTGTTGCGATATTGAGCCCAGGAAGGGGAGTAGTGATACATCAAACTGGCTGCACCAACATTCGTAAGCTCAGTAAAGAAGAGCCAAATAGAGTATTACCTATGCTTTGGGATGAGCATGCCCAAGGTGATTTCAAAGCAGCTATTCGTTTAGAGTTGATAAACCGTCAAGGCACCTTAGCGGCGCTTACAGCAGCTATTGCTAGTTGCAACTCAAGCATTATTAATTTGCAAACCGAAGACAGAGAGGACAGTCACTACGTCATTGATGTAGAGCTAACCACACATAACAGAAAGCATCTTGCCAATATCATGCGTAAAATACGAGCTCTACCCGATTTGCAGAACATCTCACGCCACAGTCAATACAAGCCAAAATAGCGGGTCACATTTAAGGAATTTTTATGTCTAAATCTATCATTCAAACCAATGATGCTCCTGAAGCTATTGGTACTTACAGTCAGGCGGTTAAAGCTGGCAATACCGTGTACTTGTCAGGGCAAATCCCATTAGTACCAAGCACTATGGAAATTGTATCTGAGGATTTTGAAGCACAAGCGGTTCAGGTGTTTGAGAATATTCAGGCGGTTGTTAAGGCCGCTGGTGGTAGCATGTCGAACTTGGTCAAAGTAAATATTTTTCTTACTGACCTAGGCCAGTTTGCTAAGGTTAATGAGGTCATGGCTCGCTACTTTAAACAGCCATATCCTGCGCGCGCAGCAGTGCAGGTTAGTGCGTTGCCAAAAGCCGTTCAGATTGAAATTGACGGCGTAATGGTTTTGCCTGAGTAAGTGCGTAAGTGAGTGATTAGAAATGCAACAATGCATGACCAGCGACCGTTACGATAAAATTCGAGACGTGCTCGCAAAACGCCAAACCGACTTAACACTATTACTTGAAGAAGTGCACAAACCGCACAACGTTAGCGCTGTTTATCGCAGTGCCGATGCCGTTGGGGTACATAATATTCACGCAGTTTGGCGCCAACACGATGGTTTACGCAATGGCACTGCAATGGGCAGTCAGATTTGGGTGAACACCCATGAGCATGACACCTTAGAAAATGCGATAGAACATTTGCATGATCAAAAGATGCAGGTTTTGGTAACACATTTAGATGACAAGGCAGTGGATTTTCGTGAAATCGATTACACTTTGCCTACCGCAATTTTACTGGGTCAAGAAAAAACAGGGGCAACTAAAAAAGCGATTGCTTTGGCGGACCAGTCAATCATCGTGCCGATGGTGGGTATGGTGCAGTCGCTCAATGTATCGGTTGCAGCAGCCCTTATTTTGTATGAGGCTCAGCGTCAGCGAGATGCAGCGGGCATGTACAAGCAATCCACTATGCCTGAGCAAGACGCTCAGGAAGTGTTGTTTGCAGGCGGCTTTCCGCTTTTGCATCGAGAGTGTATTCGCCGGAATTTACCTTTTCCGCGGATAGACGAAAATGGCTGTATCCAAGCACCAAATGATTGGTGGGATGCTCTGCAGTTTTCTTAGTTTATTTTATCTCCCTAATAATTATTTCACTTATTTGAAATTATTATCAACTCCCCTCGGTCTAGTATGTCGAGACATACTAACCACTACAGGATGCACCATGAAATATAGATTTGCAGCACTAATTGCTGTTTTGTTTACCCTTAGCTCACTTCAGGCAATGGCGCTAGATCGCACCGTGATTGCTGAGACTGCACAAGATGTAACGCCGATACTCAATGGCTCTACTATTCCTAACGTAATGGTAAAAACCGCTGATGGCGCACCGGTGAGCTTACCCGCTTTACTGATGGAAAAACCGAGCGTTATTGTATTCTATCGCGGTGGTTGGTGTCCTTACTGCTCTCGCCAATTGGCAGAACTCAAAGACATAGAGCAAGAGTTAGTAGCAGAGGGCTATCAAATTATTGCAATCTCACCAGAAACACCGGAAAAACTGCAAGCACAAAAACTGCAAACCGAATTTGCGGCGCAGCTTATCTCCGATGCAGATTTAAGTGCAATTAAAAACTTCGGAATTGGGTTTTATGTGCCTAACGACACGCGTAATTTGTACAAAGATCGTATGCAAGTAGAGCTTGTTGCCGACCAAACTGACCGCGCAGTACTGCCGGCACCGGCCATTTTTATCACTGATACAAATGGCAAAGTATTGTTCAACTATGTTAACCCTGACTTTAGAACCAGACCCTCTGCAGCATTAGTATTAAGTGCGGCGAAGCTTGTTAAGGCAGAGACTAGCGACTAATTGCAGTCACCGTTAAAAAGACAAACGGCCATTCCCATGAAACCGTAATGCTGTTCGCTTAAGCAATTGTACAAACCATCACATAGGTTACACTTGTGACTCATCACTTAGGTAACACTTTTAGGT
>CAYQMI010000117.1:0-11108 GCA_964418575.1 uncultured Glaciecola sp. | reverse complement strand
TCGCCTAAGCCATCGATATCGAGGGCTTTTCTTGAGGCAAAATGCTTTATTGCCTCTTTACGCTGAGCCGAGCAAACCAAACCGCCAGTGCATCTGGCAACAGCCTCTGATTCAAGCTTCTCTACGTGAGATTCACAAATTGGGCATTGGTTTGGAAAAACAATTTCCTCTGCTTGTTCAGGACGTTTTTCTAAAACTACCGACACCACCTGAGGAATGACGTCTCCGGCTCTGCGAATAATTACGGTATCTCCAACCATTACGCCTAAGCGCTTAATTTCATCCTGATTATGCAAAGTTGCATTTGAAACTGTCACGCCGCCAACAAATACAGGCTCTAATCGAGCAACAGGTGTGATTGCGCCTGTGCGCCCCACCTGAAACTCAACGGCTTTAAGTAAGGTCATTTCCTCTTGTGCAGGAAACTTCTGCGCCATTGCCCAACGCGGCGCTTTTGATATAAAGCCAAGTCGTGTTTGTAAGCTAATGCTATTCACTTTAAACACAACACCATCAATGTCGTAGCTTAACTCGTCACGCATCTGCCCAATTTTATTAAAATAATCAAGGCATTGCTGAGCACCCCTTACAGTTTCTGCTTCTTTACAAATAGGTAAACCCATTGCTGCCAATGCACGTAAACGCTCAGAATGTGTGCTCGCTTGTTCAATTTCACCGCCTTCAATAACACCTACTGAGTAAGCGTATAAGCGCAGCGGCCGGCTTGCAGTAATTTTTGAATCGAGCTGACGAAGGCTTCCAGCGGCGGCGTTTCGAGGGTTCACAAAGGTTTTTCCTTGCTTTTCTTTCTGCGCTTGATTGAGCGCCTCAAAACCTTGTTTTGGCATAAACACTTCGCCGCGCACCTCAATGCGTTTTGGCAAGTTCTCACCTATAAGCCTAAGAGGCACATTAGCAATGGTTTTCACATTTTGTGTTATGTTCTCGCCAGTTTGCCCGTCGCCACGCGTCGCTGCGCGCACGAGTACACCATCTTCATACATAATTGATACAGCAAGACCATCAAGTTTTGGTTCGCAGGCAAATTCTATCTCATCAGTCATATTCAGACGGTCTAAAACACGCTGTTCAAACGCAAACAAATCGCTATCTTCAAAGCCATTATCAAGACTGAGCATGGGAATTTCATGCGTGATACTTTCAAACTTACTCAATACGGCCCCACCCACTTTTTGCGAGGGTGAGTCGGGAGTTTTAAGTTCAGGCGCTTGTTTTTCAATCGCTATCAGCGCTTGCATCAAGCGGTCATATTCGGCGTCAGGCACACTTGGTTCATCTAGCACATAATATTGATGTGCAAAGTGTTCTAACTGTTGTTTAAGTTGTTGATGTTGCTGAGCTAAAGAGGTGTCTGACATTCGGGTATCTAATTTGTATTTGATTAAATGATTTCAAAAAATGAAAGACCTATCGTATTTAGGATAGGTCTTTGATGCGCGACTTCAAGTGCTATTAACGACTTAGGCGACGTCGTTCAAAGTCTCGAATTCGCTCTGAATAGTGCTGCAGGCTCTGTTTAGATAAGAGCGCTTTGTTGCCGTCGAGAATTTTGCAGTCAAATTCTTCAGCAATTTTACGTGACGCATTGTGCATCATATTAAACACCTGCTGTGCCTCGCCTTCAATCGGCAGCATCATAAATAATGAAACGCCTTGAGTATTAAAGTTTTCGATATTATCAATATCAAACACCCCTGGCTTAAACATGTTTGTCAGGCTAAATAAAATCGGACCTTTACCATTGGTATTTACATGACGATGAAAAATATCGTGCTCACCAAATTTAAAACCTAAGGTCAGCAACATTGGCAACAGCGCAGCCCCCTTAATCGGGTTGTCGGCACTTGCTTTGACATTGAGTACTAATACATCAGTTTGCGGGGCATCACCGCCACCCGATTGACTGCTAGCAGGCTCACTTTGATTCGCCTGACCCGCCTCATTTACGCCATCACCATCGTGTAGCGCTGGCTCAATGCGGCTGGCTTTATCAAAATCAATGCGCATTTGATCAACGTCTTCTTTTGCACTGCCTTTTACCACAGGGTCTTTACGAATTTTTTCAGCGACGGTCTTTTTGCGACGAGTAACAAAACGTTTTGCTTGTTGAGCAAAGCTTAACTCTTTTTCCACACCTGCTAACTTTTCAGGCTCTTGTTTTGCTTGAACCGCAGGTTTTTCCGGCCCCTCTTGTACGTTCAATGAAAAGTCGTTATCGAGGTTTTTATCATCTGACTTTGGCTCGACAGAGCTGTGTGCTGATTGTTCAGTTTCATCCACAGGCTTTTTCTCAGCGTCATTTTTCTTCAGCAGGAAATCAGGGGGAGCAGGAATGCTACTGGTATCGAGGCCCTCTTCCGCTAACTTTCCTTGTTTAACTAAACCTGGTTTGGGCTGCGTTACCACGCCAGAGTATACAGGGCTACTAGACTTATTATCGCTTGTATTAGTATTGACAGCGCTCAAGTTTGGACCTTCACTCTTTATATCTGAATCAAGTAAAGCTTCGTCTTCACCGTGAATATGTGAACTCGATACTGCTTCATCTTCAATATCATCATCCACCGTCGTTTCAATATTAATATTCGTCGCAGCGCGTGACCCCTGCTCAAAAGCCTCTTCATCAGAACTGTCGCGAGCGCTAAAGGTACTTGAAGAAGCTCGCAAATCATCCGCAGAAATAATAGGTACTGATTTACTGGGTATATCGCTAGGCTTTACCGTGGATTGCGTGGTGTTTGAGCTTATGACGCGCGCTTGACCAACGCCAACATCATCATATATGTCGTCATCTTCGTCTATGTCGTTTTGGGAGTCGTCGCTTTGGCCAAAGCGCGGCTCTGCACTTCTGCCACTTTGGAAGTTATTTGGACGACTAGCGCGTTTGTTTTTTCTTACCGTCCACGCGCCATGAGCCAAAAGGCCGATAATAAATACGATGCCAATAGCCAAAAAAGCAATACGAAGTTCTTCTTGCATTACAGTCCTTTATCTAAATTGTTATTCGGCAATAGCAAGGGCTTCTTCCATATCAACAGACACCATGCGTGATACCCCAGGCTCTGCCATGGTCACACCGGTTAGGTGTGTGGCCATTTCCATTGCTACTTTATTATGCGTAATGTAAATAAACTGCACAGTTTTGGACATTTCTGAGACTAGTTTACAGAAACGACCAACGTTTGCATCATCTAATGGCGCATCCACTTCGTCAAGTAGGCAAAACGGCGCCGGATTCAATCTAAAAATTGCAAATACTAATGATAATGCGGTTAATGCTTTTTCACCACCAGATAATAAGTGAATTGTACTGTTTTTCTTACCCGGTGGCCTCGCCATTATTGTAATGCCGGTGTCGAGCAAATCATCCTCGGTAAGTGCCAGATAAGCCGAACCGCCGCCAAACACCTTAGGAAAGAGCATTTTTAAGTCTGCATTGACCTGATCAAAGGTATGCTTAAAGCGTGAGCGCGTCTCTTTATCAATTTTTCGCATCGCACTTTCAAGCGTATCGAGGGCCTGACTCAAGTCGTCGTTTTGTTCATCGAGCTTTTGTTTGCGCTGGGCTTGCTCTTCGTATTCATCTACCGCGGCTAAATTTACCGCCCCCAAACGAGATAAGCTGCTTTGAGTGCTATCAAGTGATTGCTCGTAGGCTTTTTCTTCTGCATCTTCAGGCAAATTCTCAAGCACCTCTTTTACGCTTAGCTTCATTTGACCTAGCTGCTCAATGAAAGACTGCGCCTTTACTCTGTGAGTTTGACCACTTAAACGTTCACTCTCAATTCGTTGTTTAATGCTGTCGATTTGTTGGTTAAGCCCTACCTGACCTTTCTCGATAGTGGCAATTTGTTCGTCTATCTCTTCAAGTGCTTTTTGTTTTTGCTCCTGCTGCTGCCCCAATTGCTCTTTATGTTCAAGCATATCGCCTAGCTTCTGCTCCTGCTCTTCACTCGGTAGCAAGAGTGTCTCAGCTTCGTCACGCAGCAACAGCGCTTTTTCTTCATTGTCGCTCAACTGTGACTGCGCATTTTTTTGTTTCTCGCCTAAAATTTGATAGCTATTTTGTAGGCTTTGATTGGTAAGCGCCTGCTCGTGCATTCGCTGTTTTACATGCTGAAGCTGAGTTTGCATTGCCTGCACTTGCACTGCGGCGCCCTGTTTATCAGAACTTGCATCAAGCTTTTGTGCCTCTATCTGCGCCAGTTCAATACTGGCATCCTCTATTTCTTCTACCAGCATCTCCGAGCTCATCTGCTCTTGAGCTAAGGTTTCTTTGTACTTCTCTATATCTTGTAAAATACGTTGCTGCTTGTTTTTTTGCTGTTCAAGCTGCGTACTTAAATTTTCAATATCTCGTGATATTAAGGCCTGCTCACTTTTGTTTTTGCTAAGCGCTGATTCACAGCTTTGCTTTTCTGAACTCGCATGCGATACACGTTTTTGCGCATCGTCGCGCAGGTCTTGATATTCGTTTCTTCGCTCAGATGTTTGCTCAAATTCCTGCTCAAGTGTCTTTATTGTTGCGGAGCGACTGATTTTTCCCTCTGTTTGCTTTTCGTTAGACACAAAGACATCTTTGGAAAAAACTTCGCCGTCAATCGTGACCACTATTTCTCCAAGGCCTAGCTCGGGTAAAAGCTTGGCGACCTCAGCTCGGTTATGAGCAATCATTACCGCATTAAAATAGTGAGGCACGTCATTTTGCTCAACCACATATGCCAAACTCTTTTGACGCTTTTCTTGCGTAAAAAACTCACTTAAAAATAAAGCCTGATGACCATGTTCCTGCGCTTGATAAATCTGCTCCATATTGAGCTCAGACACCACCAGCGCTTCTTTATAAGACGCAAGTGCAGTTTCAAGCGCCCGTTCATAGCCGCTTTGTGCCGTGAATTCTTGCCAGCTCGGTTTGGCGTTTTCCTCAGATACATAGCTAGGTTTACTCACCTCATCTTCATTTTGCAGGCTTTGTAGCGCTTTTATCTGTGCGTGCAGTTCAATGCAGCGAGTATCGGATGAGCTGAAAGCTTCGGTGTGTAAGGCAAGTGTGTCTGTCTCAAGCTGCAAATTTTCGATAGCTGAGCGCAGCTGCACTTCAATTTCCATTTGCTCTTGAGCCAACTGCTCGAGCTGCTCTTGTAAATCTTGTACGACGCTTTGATCAAGCTCGGCATATTCCGAAAGTTCGCTTTCTAGTTCGCTTATTCTGGCCTCACTTCGCTGCTGCAAACTCAAAGTTTGCTGAAGTTGGCTATGCTTTTGCTGCACAACTTGTTTTTGTTCGTAAAATTTATCTTCAATGTTTTTTAGCTCTGCATCAGCGTCATTGCTGCTCTGCTGATATTCGTCTAGCGTATGCTCAAGCTCTTCTAGTTGCTCCTCAAGAATTTGCGTCTCTGGCTGGTTCTGCAGGATTTTTTGCTCGAGCGTGGCCATTTCATCTTCAATGGTAAACAGCTGAGTGCTTAGCTGCTGCTTTTGTTGGTCTATTTGCTGCAACTCGCTTTGAATTTGATTGCCGCGTTTTTTGGCAAAAAGTTGAGACTGTTCAAGCGTGGTTATGTCGTTTCCGAGCTTATAGACCTGTTGCTGCAGGTCGTTTAGTTCTTGTTTTACCACCGACTGGTCGTTTTTAAGCGCCTGCAGACCAGATTCGTCTCCTGCTTTACCAGACATTAACGAATCTAATGCCTCCTGCTCAGCAGCAATGCGCTCATCCGTTTCTTTTAAAAGCTTGGTTTGCATAAGCCAGCGAATGGTAGTGAGCTGCCCTTTTAAATCTCTTTCTTGAGCCTTTAGTTCTTTGTAGCGATTCGCAGCACTTGCCTGACGCTTGAGCTTACTTAGTTGGTCAGCCAACTCTTGGCGAACGTCGTCTAGTCGCAATAGATTATCTTTAGTGTGACCAATACGGTTAAGGGTTTCTTTGCGCCTTTCTTTATATTTAGAAATACCAGCAGCTTCTTCAATAAACACCCGGAGCTCTTGAGGCTTTGATTCAATTAATTTTGAAATCATGCCCTGTTCAATTATTGCGTAGCTGCGTGGTCCTAAGCCTGTGCCTAAAAATAGGTCGGTAATGTCGCGTCGACGGCACTTAACGCCGTTTAATAAATAGCTAGAGATAGCATCTTTGGTAACCACTCTTTTTACCGATAGCTCACTATAATTGGCATATTCGCCGCCAATTCGCCCTTCGCTATTATCAAACAGAAGCTCAACCGAACATTGAGACACTGGCTTTCGGGCGCTTGAACCGTTAAAAATTACATCGGTCATGGCATCGCCGCGCAAGTTTTTAGCAGAGCTCTCACCTAGCACCCAACGCACCGCATCAATGACGTTAGATTTGCCACAGCCGTTTGGCCCCACAACGGCGGTCATATCGCCAGGAAAGGGAATATTTGTTGGGTCCACAAAAGACTTAAAGCCTGCTAATCTTATTTTTTTTAAACGCATTTAATATAAATACTCACTTCCCTGATACTAGCGCGTGTTTGTCGTTGCTGTATTGTGTATAGCCATAATAGAAAAACTTCGTAACAATTCAAATTATCTTTTTACGTCCAGACAGATATACTATAAAAATCAGACAATAACAGTTTTACAAGCGGAGAGCATATGCAAGCACGAGGCGGCATCAGTTATTTTTTTCAAGGCTTTGAGCTAATACGAACCAAAGGCCTAAAGCGCTTTGTATTTGTGCCGCTGTTTATCAACATACTGCTCTTCTCTAGCGCATTTTATTTTATTCTCGACTATATTCAATACGGCGTAGATTACGTTATCAGTTTTATTCCCGATTTTTTGGGATGGCTTAAAGATGCGCTGATATATCTGCTTTGGCCTATTGCAGTTATTTCTGTGCTGCTGGTTTTTGCATTGATATTTGGTACTTTGGCGAACTGGATAGCCGCGCCTTTTAACGGTTTGCTTAGTGAGAAGGTCGAACGCTATTTGCTGCAGCAAGATATGGGCGATGAAGGCTTAATCGACGCTGTTAAAGACATTCCGCGAACCCTAGGGCGCGAAGTATCTAAGCTGGTCTACTTTATTCCGCGGGCGCTGGGCTTTTTGCTTTTGTTCTTTATTCTGCCGGTTATTGGTCAAGTATTATGGTTTATGTTCAACGCTTGGATGATGGCAATTCAATACTGCGACTATCCCTTTGATAATCATAAAATTGCCTTTAAACCGATGCGCCATCACCTACTGCAGCAAAAGAGTCGCTGTTTTGGCTTTGGCTTTATGGTGAATATTTTTTCTTTAATACCCATTGTGAATTTTGTAGTGATGCCAGTGGCTATTTGCGGGGCAACGGCAATGTGGACTGACTGCTTTCGAGACCAAGCATTGCTTGATTCTCCGCGCTATTCGCCGCCCTCAGACGCGACCAAAAACTAAGTGCCGCCTTTGCCTGGTCTCTCTCTGCCAAAAATCTAAATTCATCCACTACGGCCATGTGCCCGGGCTGTTTCTCTAATTCAATCTGCCATAACTTTAGGTAGAGTTCGGGAATATAGTTAGTGTCGTGATGCTCCAAAAATGTAATATCGGCACTTGGCTTTAAGCTATTTTGTGTAGCATGTTTGCATGTTTTGCTAGGGGCAATGCTCAGAGTCTCTTGACTATTTTCGTCTGCACTCACTAACGCTTTCCAATTCGCTAGTTTGTTTACATCAACATCACCTACTCTCGACTCTATCATCAGGTTGGGTGCGTTAGCGTGACTGCAATGGTACTCCGCTAGACTTGGGGACAAAGCATACTCATCAACAAAATTAGCAAAATGTGCAAGCTCATGAACAAACACCGAATAAACATCGGCCCTATCAAGATACATTACGCCTCGTTGCACATAAGCCTTACCGTGAGGCGCAAATACCACCAAATGGCTAAAAGTAGGTCGCGCCATAAGCTCTGAGAATGCGCGTAAATCACAGTTCACTCTTCCACTCTCGCCAGCTAAGTCGCAGGCTAGCTCGGAACTCTCTAACCACGCTACAGGATTAATACAAATGGGCAGTCGTTGCAAACGCTCATCTTGCTCAAAAGCCTGCTTAAATGCTCTGGCTTGCACGAGTGAATGCACGTCACCAGCCACAAATTGTAGTGTTTGAGAACATTGCAAAGCCTTAGCATCTGTCTTACTCGCTTGTGCTAATTCAAAAAGGCTATCAAGGGCTTCAACACTTTGCTCACCAAGTGCGAGGGCATATGCTTTTGCCTTATCAAAACCTGCTAAATAAGCTCTGTCGTACCACATGTTCGCCAGCTCAACCGAGCCTGACTGAAGATGCAGGCCTGCTAAATAAAACGCGCTTTGCGCATCATATTTGGCCGCGCGTTCGAGCCATTTTAATGCTTCATTTTGATCTCTATTTTGATAATAGTACTTACCCAAGGTAAGCAAAGCTGGCGGATAATTACTTTTCGCAGAGGCTATGAGTAAGTCGAGCCGCTTTTTTTCATCCTGTAGCAAAAGCGAAAGTTCGAACTGTGCTTTAGCATGACCAATATCGGCGGCGCGCTTCAGCCAATATTTTTGGCGACTCTTAGATTTTTCCAATAGGGCCAATTGAAAAGTGGCTTCTGATACAAGTGACTCTGCGTCCCAATTAATCATAGTCTTGTTCAGGCTGCTGAGTTGCTCTAACCAATACTTGGATTTATCGACAAGTGCATTTTCTAATAGCAGCCTGCCAGCTTCATTACTCCCCTCTTTCGCACTCAAAAAGAGCAGAGTTTGTGCATATTTTTCGTTGGTTTTGGCAAACGACAGTAATTGTTCAGGTGAATGATTGCTGCTCGCCGTTACACATAATAAAGCGCAACAAGAGAGTACAAGAAAACGCATGCTCACAAAGACCTTACCCGATGCAAGAGTTTGAGGCATGTGAATGGACTATCGGTCTTTGCGGCTTTCAGCACGAATGTTCGCAAGCTCAATACGCGCATACTTATACTCAACGTATTCATGCACGTTAGTGCTGAGAGAAAGCTTAAAATAATTGGCGGCGGTTACTCGATTGCCTAAATTTGCGTGGTACTTACCCAAGTAAAAATAGGCTTCGCACAAGCGATTGTTTAACTGCGCCTGCGACTGAACATCAGATATCAAAGCGGCAACTACTGCGGCTTCATCAATTTTACCCAAATAAAAATCTACTATGCTGGTAGACCAAGTTGCGTCATCAAGCGACTGGCGTCTTTGCGCCAAGTTTGCCAAAGCTGCCTCTTGGTCTACTTTGCTTGCAGCAATGTAATGCCAAAGCACTCTGATGGGGTCGCTTTCGTCGTGTTTTAAAAATGCTAAGGTATCGCGCGCAGCTAAGTCACTGCGACCACCGTAATATAGCGCAATACCTCTATTTAAAAGGGCGAAGTGATAATCTGGATTGATTTCCAAGGTTGAATCGAAAGCTTCATAGGCTTGTAAAAATAAGCCTTCTTGCGTGTAATGCACCCCTACCGAATTATAGGCCTCGGCCATATCGGGTTTTAATCTAAGGGCTTCGGTATAATCGACCCTTGCAAGACTGCTTAAACCAATAGAGTCGTAGGCAATGCCGCGTTGAAACAAAAGCTCTGCACGCTCATCATCTTCAAGTGGAGCCTGATACAAAATATGCGTGTAGCGCGCAATTACCATCTGCGAACGCTGACTGATAGGCTCGGGCTCTGCTAACAGTAAAGAGTTGACTGATGGAGTTTGAGGTGCGCTTGTGCACCCTGCTATCAAAAGTAGCATGAACATCAGCAGATATTGTCTAGCACCCGTTTTTGTCACCAATCTATTCGCCTTTTCTAAGTCTAAAGGAAACGATATTCAAGGATTTGAGGCAACTCGCATCGAATCCTATAACTAAATACCATAATCAGTGTACTGAAATCTGCTAGCTCTGCCTAGGGTTGAGGATATATTTAATGATTTGCCTATGTGCAATGACAGATTATCGCGTATTTACTTTGCAGCTTGACGCTCGGCAAACTTTTGCATCTGTTCTTCGGTAGCCGGCAACTGGTGCTCTTCTTTCCACTGGCTGTATGGCATTTTGTATACATATTCGCGTGCCTGGGCATCAGTCATCTCAACATTACGATTTTGCGCCTCTTCTAAATACCATTTCGATAAGCAGTTGCGACAAAAATCAGCCACAATCATTAAATCGATGTTTTGCACGTCTTTGTTATTATCTAAATGATTCAGTAAACGCCTAAATGCGGCTGCTTCTAATTCTGTTTGGGTAGCTTTGTCCATAGGTTTCATTCTTCTTTGCTGTATTGCTAAGTTTAATAAAAAAGGAGCACTAGGCTCCTTTTTTGTTACGCTAAAATCTTATCTTTAGCTTATTCGCTGTCGCTGTTTTCTTCAGATGCTTGAGGTTTTTCCAAAAGCTCCTTCATACTTAGGCGAACACGGTTTTGACGGTCAATTTCCATGACTTTAACGTCTACCATTTGTCCTTCAGATAAATGGTCAGTTACTTTATTCACGCGCTCATGAGCGATTTGTGAGATATGTACAAGACCTTCTTTGCCTGGAAGTACTTCAACAAAAGCACCAAAATCAACAATACGCATCACTTTACCGTGGTAGGTTGTACCTACTTCGATTTCAGCCGTTACTTGCTTAATGCGGTCAATGGCGATGTCAGCTTTTGCTTTTTCAGTAGCAAAGATCTTAATCGTACCGTCATCTTCAATTTCGATGTTGGTATCAGACGCTTCAGTGATGGCGCGAATAGTTGCACCGCCTTTACCAATTACGTCACGGATTTTGTCTTGGTCTACTTTCATTTTGTATATGCGAGGTGCGTATTCAGACATCTCATCGCGATGACCTGAAATGGCTTTGTCCATCACACCTAAGATGTGAAGGCGCGCTTCTTTCGCTTGCTTAAGCGCGATTTGCATAATTTCTTGCGTAATACCTTCAATTTTTATGTCCATTTGAAGTGCAGTAATACCACCAGTGGTTCCCGCTACTTTAAAGTCCATATCGCCAAGGTGATCTTCATCGCCAAGGATATCTGAAAGTACAACAAAGTTGTCGTCAGATTTTACTAAGCCCATCGCAATAC
>CAYQMI010000116.1:0-11147 GCA_964418575.1 uncultured Glaciecola sp. | reverse complement strand
TTTTAATTGCTCGCTCAGCATTTCGCTTAAAAACAAAAGTCATTCCCACGCAGGTGGGAACCTCCCATATATTGCGGTAATGCCCAAATTTACAGCCTTTAAAGGCTTTCGTTGTTTAATTGGGAGATTACCGCCTTCGCGGCAATGACGGTAAAGTGCGCGATGCTGTTCGCTCAAAAACGTCATTCCCAAGACGGTGGGAACCTCCCAAATATTACTGTAATGCACAGGCATGACACCAAGCGTATCTAAATCTGCCTCTCACTTAATCTCAATAATCACTTCATTATGCCTAAACATAGGCAAGGTCAGAGGGCCGTTGTAGCCGGCAGTTACTACTTCGCCCACTTGGGTATACTGATTGTCCACTATCCACTTTCTTAAAATTTGAGTGTGCTCATCCATGTTACTTTCGCTTAAAGTACCGCTGAATCTGATTGCCGCAACTTTATAATCAGTAATTTCGCTAATGCGAACATCTGGATTGGTGGGTTTTGGTGTTGTTTCAAGGGTGAAATCTTTAGGCATTACAAATGACATAGAAGGCGTGTCGGAATTCTCATTCATAAACACAGGGGCAGTCATTGCTATCTCAGACCCTTGATTGTTAGAATCACTTTTATCTAATTGCTCATCCATAAAAACCGGTGCGGTCATCGCAATTTCGCGCGCCCCTTCATTAGCGCCAGTTATGTATTTAAATAATTTACGAAATGCGCTGTTTTCTCCGTCACTGCTCATACTCGTAGAAACCAACACCATAGACTCATAATTGCGCACTTCTATGCCCTTTTCTTCGTCTGAACTTAACAAAGTATAGGGGGCACTTTCAACACCGCTATCACCAAATACTGAGCATGCACTCAATAGGCAAGCGCCAATGAATATGACGATTAATTTCATGTAATTTCCACTCGTTAAAGTAAGTTAATAAGCATCATTACGTTAGTTTGCCAAGAAAGTCGCAAAGTGCATTTATATTGAATCGCATATAAAACAAATTTGTTAACACTTAGAAACATTTTAGTTAAAAAAGCGCGTCTTATTTTGCAGTTTTACGTAGTAACATGTGAAAGAAAATAAAAGCGCAATCAGATCATTCTGCGTATTAATAAAACGAAGGAAATCAATATGAAATATCGTTTTGGCAAATTACTCATTGCCGCGTCTTTGTTTAGTCTGCAGGCGACAGCCATGGCTGACGAAGAAACAAAAGATGATGAGAAAGAAGAACAAACCTTAGTTGAACAATTAGCTGAGAAGCAGGCATTTGAAGGCTTTTTAGATATCTACCGCGATAAAAAAGATGGCGCTGGTTTAGTCGTTATCGAAGAGGGTGACTTAAATAAACCTTTTTTATATGTTGCTAGCACCGCTGACGGCGTGGTTGCTGCGGGTACCTTTCGGGGCCAATATCGTCAAACCCGCATCATAGAGTTCAGACGCTACTACAACCGCATCGACGTAGTATCCACCACACCTCGATTTTATTTCGATCCAGAAAATGCCATAAGTAGAGCGGCTGATGCTAATATAAGCGAAGCGGTATTAGTTTCATCTGAGATAGAAAATGAAGAAGACGGCAAAATTACATTTTCACTGCAAAACTTAGTAAAGAATGAGGCCTTGCATCGCGTTGCGCCAATGCCATCAGATGATCCAGAAGCTGATAAAATGCGCTTTAAACCCGGCAAGCTCTCCGAGACTAAATCACGCATTGTTGAGATAAACAACTTCCCTGAGAACACTCACATTATTGTTGATTACGTATATGAAAATGATACGCCTAAGGTGTCAGGTGGTAATGAAATATCAGATCAACGTTATACCACCATTAGTATTCAACATGCGTTTGTAGCAATACCAGAGTCAAATTTTGAACCGCGACGTGACGACCCTCGCCTTGGTTATTTTTCACAGCAGTTTGATGATTTAACCAGCGACCAAACAGCGAACTTTAGAGATGTAATCAATCGCTGGCATTTAGAAAAAAAGAACCCAGACGCTGCGATATCTGATCCTGTTGAGCCAATTGTTTGGTGGATTGAAAACACTACGCCTCTCGAGTGGCGTCAAACCATAACGGATGCGGCATTAGCGTGGAATTCCTCGTTTGAAAAAGCGGGCTTCAGTAACGCAATTGTGGTCAAAGTACAGCCTGATGATGCAGATTGGACAGCAGATGATGTTCGTTACAATGTGTTGCGATGGACTTCTTCGCCTAGGCCTCCTTTTGGCGGTTATGGACCAAGTGTAGCGCATCCTCTAACCGGGCAAATTTTAGCGGCCGACATAATGCTTGAGTACAGTTTCATGAAAGGCCGTTGGTTAGCCGGAGAAATGTTCACAGATGGAGCTAGCTTCCTTGGTAACGTGCTTCCACAGGGCGCAATGATTGACGAGAAACTACACCTGTGTTCAGTAGGCCAACACCTCCAGATGGGTAAAATGTTTGCTCAGTTTGCTGGGCTTTCAGAAGGAATGCCTGACATAGACAAAGAGCGCCTTCTTCGTCAGTCAATGTACTATCTGATTTTGCACGAAATTGGTCACACCCTTGGTCTAAACCACAACATGATGGCGAGCCAAATGCATGGGCCGAAAGAAGCACACGACATTGAGGTAACACAGGGCATTCTTGCCGGTTCAGTTATGGATTACCCTGCGGTTAACTATGCACCTGAGGGTATGGAACAAGGCGATTTCTATAGCGAAAAGCCTGGCCCTTACGATGATTGGGTAATTCAATATGGCTATTCAACGGCACTTGACGATGCACAAGCAGAAGAAGCTCGCTTAACTGAAATATTACAACGCTCAACTGAGCCAGCACTGGCATTCGGCAATGATGCAGACGATATGCGTTCTCCAGGGCGTCATGTCGACCCGCGAATCAACATATTTGATATGTCCTCTGACGCTATTACTTATGCAGATGACAGAATTGACCTGGTTGAGGATGTTGCTGAGAAACTGAGAGAAAAGCTCTTAATAGATGGTCGCACGCACAATGATCTTGTGGTTGGAACTAATATTATTTTCAATGAGTTTTCTAGACAGGCTAGTGTAGTAAGTCGTTATGTAGGTGGTGTTTATCTAAATCGTGCGTTTGTTGGACAAGAAGGGTATACACAACCCCTTACCCCAGTGCCAGAAGCTGATCAATCTCGTGCAATGGCACTTTTAGCCGATGAGCTCTTTGCGCCAGATGCTGTTGAAGATATGGAAAACCTTTATGCATTCTTGCAACCCCAGCGCCGAGGTTTTAGTGGCTGGGGTCGCGATGAGTCTCCACGTGTGCACGATATGTTGCTAGGCGCTCAGAAAAACGTTTTGGATCATCTGATGCATCCAAATGTCGTGCGCCGCATCACTGACACCGCAACCTTTGGCAATACCTATACCCTCGACAAAATGATGCGCGATCTGACCAACGCTATATTTGAAGAAGATATTAAAGGCGACATCAATAGTTATCGTCGTAATCTGCAAGTAGAGTATGTAGAGCGCTTGATAAAGGGAGCGGGTTTGGATGGGAGTAGCCCTTATGACAACAATGCCAAAGCGGTCGCTTTGTATGAACTTAAGCGCGTAGAAGACATGGCAGATAATAGTCGTGGGAATAATGCGTCTAAGATTCATAAGCAATTTATTGAAAATATGATTGAGCGAGCTTTAGACGACTAGCTTGTTAAACGAATTTTTGCTCGATAGACCCGAATCGATTTTCTGATTCGGGTTTTTTATGCAATTATATTTTTAGTTATCATCTTAAATTGATGAGCAAGTTCCATAGAAACATCATTCGTCATAAAGGAAACCCAGTTGAGTTTAATAAAAAGCGATCCAAGAATAGACCCGCGCATCAAAAGAATTTTCGGCAAAATGTCTCTTACCGGTTCCCGTGATGTCCAGAGCCGAGAGGAAGCCTTAGCGTCAGCAAACAGTGAAAAATCGATTGCGGCGCGCGCTGCAATATCTGGCTTTTTATCTAAGTGTGATAACGACGCGATTGCTCCGAGTAAAGGTTTAAAAATTAGCACTCACAGCATTACATCATCGCCTGATGGCAATAAAATTAATATTCAATTTATTTGCCCAGAACAACAAATCGATGAAGAGCCCCTACCCTGTGTTTACTATATTCACGGCGGCGCAATGGCAACGATGTCATGTTTTGACGGCAACTACCAAGCATGGGGAAGAATACTTGCATCTCACGGCATAGCAGTAGCGATGGTGGATTTTAGAAACGCGCTCGTGCCCTCTTCCGTTGCTGAAGTTGCACCCTACCCGGCTGGTTTAAACGATTGCGTGTCGGGTATTGAATGGCTTTCACAAAACAGCGATGAATTAGGAATTAATGCAAAACGCATTGTAATAGCTGGCGATAGCGGCGGCGCTAACTTAGCCATTGCAAGTGCAATGAAATTAAGCAAAATCAATAGGCTTAGTTTAGTATCCGGAGTATATGCCATGTGCCCTTATATTGCCGGTAAATGGCCAGATCCAAATTGCCCCTCTTCTGTTGAGAACAATGGCATTATGCTCGACTTACACAATAACCAAGGCGCGATGATTTATGGTATTGAGGCTTTCGAGAACAAAGACCCATTAGCATGGCCAAGCTTTGCCTCAACAGACGATGTAAAAGCTTTCCCGCCAACTATGGTCAGTGTCAACGAATGCGATCCTTTAAAAGACGAAGGCATTAATTTTTATCGTTTGCTTGTAAATGCTGGTGTAAAAGCCCAATGCCGTGAAGTTATTGGGACGATTCATGCGATAGAAGTATTTCCCATCGCATGCTTAGATATAAGTCATCAAACCGCTGCGAGCATTGCGCACTTTTGCAAGGTTATTTGATAACCTTGCTTGTTATTTCATAGCATCGATTAATGTTACACGATGTTGGTTTTTTTACTAATTCTCCTGTTCACCATCATCATCATCACTTTCATCTTTGCTATATTTCGTATCTAACTGTTTGGTCGTCGATACGCCTAAAGCTTTAAAATCTTCAGCCTGCTTAATTAAGTTGCCACGTCCAACTGAGAGCTTATTCATGGCACCATCATAACTATTGCGAAGAGTATCCATGTTCTTGCCAATTTTCTCCATGTCGGTCACAAAATTTGCAAATTTGTCGTACATTTTTGAAGCTTTATCGGCAATGACTTTTGCGTTTTGATTTTGGTATTCATATTGCCAAATATTGTTTATGGTTCTCAGAGCGACTAACAAATTAGTAGGACTTACCAGCATGATCTGATTATCTAGCGCCAGTTTAATAATCTCTTGCTCGTGCTCTACCGCATTGATAAACGCAGACTCAATCGGAATAAACATCAGCACATAATCTAAAGACGTCACTCCCGGCAAGTTTTGGTAGTCTTTAAGTGATAAGCCCTTGATGTGACCCTTTAAGGAGTTGACGTGCTCCTTTAACGCGCGTTGTCGCTCTTCCTTACTAGCCGCGTTTACCACTTTTTCGTGTGCAACAAGCGATACCTTCGAATCAATCACAATATCTTTGTTATTGGGCAAATGCACCACTACATCTGGCTGGTAGCGTTTACCGTCTTCGTTGGTCACGCTCATCTGCACTTCATATTCATGACCATTACGCAGGCCAGACTCAGATAAAATGCGCTCTAGCACAAGCTCACCCCAGTTGCCTTGCTGCTTATTATCGCCTTTTAAGGCATTGGTTAAGGCTGCGGCCTCTTCAGTGATTTGCTTGTTAAGTTCTTTTAAACCAAGTATCTCAGTTTTTAAAGACGCACGCTCTTGCCCTTCCCTTGTGTATTGCTCAGTGATTTGTCGCTTAAAGTCATCAATTTGCTGTTTTAACGGCGATAAAATTTGATTAATGCCTGACTCACTGGTTTTCGTGAATTTCTCAGACTTTTGCTCAAAGATTTTATTTGCTAGATTTTCAAATTGTGTATTGAGCTTAGCTTCAGCATTTTCAAGCAAGTTAAGTTTCTCATCAAAACCTTTACGCTCTTGGGCAACACTCGCTTGTAGGCCCTCAAAACTCGCTTTTAAAGAAGAAAGCTGCTCTTGCGATACCTGCAGCTCTTCTTTTAAGGTTTGATATTGCGCTTTTGTATCCTGAAGCTGAATAGACTGTTGCTGAAACTCCCCCAACTGACGCTCACTTTGATACAGCTTGTCTTGATAAACACCCAACTGTTGCTGAAACTTATCTTGCTGAGCCTGATTAGCATCAATTTGCTTTACCAACTGCGCCTCTAACTGCGAATAGTTTTGATGTTGCATCGCACTTTGATGCTGTAATTCTTGAACAGCCAATTGATGCGCTTGCTGTTGCTCAAAGGCCTTAGCCTGATGCCGCTTGTTTACCCACAAAAACACAATAATAAAAATAACAAAACAAATGAAAGCCGTGCTCAAAATTAAATAAAGCGGCGAAGACGCGATAAGGTTCCACAGAGGCAAGTTGATACTCCTAATCTAAATACTTAATATTATAGGGCTAAATAACGATTTCAATACATTACACAGAAGCTAAAACAGTAGTATCGAAGGAGGAGGGAAAGGATTAAAAAATGTCGCGAGTCCATGGATGGCGAGCGCCAAGCCGGTCATGGATGACGCTCTTTGGCGGTTTTTTAATTCTTTCCCTCCTCCTTCGATACTTGCGGTTTCAAATAAACATTCTTTACAGCATTTTTGGAAGGCAGAGATGTTAAATTAATTGGGCACTAGGTACTAGCGCCCATTTGTAATTTACACTGTAAAGTGACTATGAAGTACTTTCAGAAAGTTTCTTATCTAAGTCGGCAATATTGGCTTTCCAAATGGCAGGGCCCGTTTCATGGGCGTTTGCCCCGCTGCTGTCTACGGCAACCGTTACCGGCATATCTTCCACTTCAAACTCATAAATAGCTTCCATGCCTAAGTCTTCAAATGCGACCACGTGGGCCTTTTTGATTGCTTTAGACACCAAATAAGCAGCTCCGCCTACCGCCATTAAGTAACAAGATTGATGCTTAGCAATGCTTTTAACTGTTTCAGGACCACGCTCAGCTTTACCAATCATGCCTAAAATACCGGTTTTCTCTAGCATCATGTCGGTAAATTTATCCATACGAGTAGCCGTTGTAGGGCCTGCTGGGCCTACTGCCTCATCACCCACTGCGTCTACCGGACCAACGTAATAAATAAACTTACCTTTTAAATCTACGCCATCTGGCAAGCCTTCGCCTTTATCAAACATAGTTTGTAGGCGTTTATGTGCGGCATCGCGGCCGGTGAGCATTTTACCGCTCAATAGCAGTGTCTCGCCCACCTGCCAGTTGCTAACATCTTCTTGCGTAACGGTGTCTAAATTTACGCGTCGAGTGTTTTCACCTACTTCCCAAGTAATTTCTGGCCAATCTTCTAGTTTAGGCTGCTTTTGTTCGGCTGGGCCGCTGCCATCTAAAAAGAAATGTGCATGGCGTGTTGCTGCGCAATTAGGGATCATGGCAATCGGCAAAGACGCGGCATGAGTAGGTAAAGATTTAACTTTGACATCTACTACGGTTGTTAAGCCACCCAAACCTTGTGCGCCAATTCCGAGCGCGTTCACCTTGTGAAAAATATCAACTCTGAGTTTTTCTTCAGTTGTTTGCGGACCGCGCTCGATTAACTCAGGCATATCAACTGGGTCCATCAAACTCTCTTTGGCTAATACTGCTGCTTTTTCTGCAGTACCTCCTATACCTATTCCGAGCATACCAGGAGGACACCAACCCGCCCCCATAGTTGGAAGCGTTTTCACTACCCATTCGGCTATGTCGTCATTTGGGTTAAGCATTACCATTTTAGACTTGTTTTCTGAACCGCCGCCTTTAGCAGCAATCATTACTTCAACCTTGCTACCCGGCACCATATCAATGTGCACTACCGCAGGCGTATTGTCTTTGGTATTTTTGCGGCTGCCAGCAGGGTCAGACACAATCGAAGCACGAAGCGGGTTATCTGGATTCAAGTAAGCTCTGCGAGTTCCTTCATCAACCATTTGTTGCACGGTCATATCAGAATTGTCCCATGTCACTTCCATGCCAATTTTTACAAAACAGGTAACAATACCGGTATCTTGGCAAATGGGGCGTTTACCTTCAGCAGACATCCTTGAATTGATTAAGATTTGCGCCATCGCGTCTTTAGCCGCTTGGCTTTCTTCTTTGTGATAGGCTGCTTCCACCGCCTGAATATAATCAAGTGGATGATAGTAGGAGATAAATTGCAGCGCGTCTTCAACACTGTCAATCAAGTCTTGCTGACGAATAATGGTCATAACGTTCCTCATATAAAAAGGTGTTGCCTCAGTAATTTGGCAAGTATACTAACGCTAAAAGATAATTTCACCAATCATTCCCACCAAGACTTTGGTGGGTGGCGCTATGAATATGTCTCAATTATCGATTGCTATTAATTCGGTAGAACAACTTAAAAATCAAGCTGCGCAAGCAGTTTTCGAGAGGGTAGAAAGTCATCCATGGGCCATGCTGCTAGATACGTGCAACAATCGCTTAAGCGACGGCCGCTACGATATCATTGTATACAATCCTGGGGCGACTTATCAGTTTAAGCATAACAAGTCTCGCGTAAATATCTTCAACGAGGCATTTCAAGCGCTTAGGGATATACCTCTTGAAAACGCTGCATTTAAAGACCTAAACACCTTACATAGTGCTTTTATAAAAAATATTGATGTAAAAAGTGTAGCGACAAGTCCACTGCCCTTTTTATTAGGTGCCCTAGGTTTGTTTGGCTACGATATTAATGCACACACCGATGCTATAAAAGATGAGCAACCGAGCCAATATGCACTCGATGATATTGCAGTTGGTTTTTATGATCAGTCTTTGATATTTGATAATTACAGCGGCGAAGTTTTTCATGTGCAGCTCAGCAATGCCGCCAGCAATTGGATTGATATATTTTTATCCCAAGCGCCAGCTAAAAACGCCCCTATAAAAGCAAAAAACTTTAATTTAACGGAAGATTGGCGAGCTAACATGACTGAGGAGCAGTATCACTCGAGCATGGCGCGTATTGATGAATATTTAAGAGCCGGTGACTGTTATCAAATAAATTTTGCCCAGCGCTTTAGTGCAGCGTATACAGGCAGTGAATGGCTTGCCTACAAAGCGCTTACTAAAGTGAACAAAGCGCCTTTTTCGAGCTTCATTCGCTTCGAAGATTCCTGCGTACTGAGCGTTTCCCCAGAGCGCTTTATAAGTGTAAAAGACCGACAAGTATCGACCAAACCAATCAAAGGCACTCGGCAACGCTCTCAAGACCCGATGTTCGATAAAGCACTCGCCAATGAGCTTTTAGCTTCAGAAAAAGACCGCGCTGAAAACCTTATGATAGTAGATTTATTGCGCAATGATTTAAGTAAACACTGTAAACCTCACTCGGTAAAGGTACCCCACTTATTCTCGCTAGAAAGCTATCCGGCGGTGCATCACATGGTGAGCACTGTTGTTGGGGAGTTAAAACAAAACGCCAGCCCCTTCGATTTACTCAGTGGAGCCTTCCCAGGAGGCTCGATAACGGGTGCGCCGAAAGTCAGAGCGATGCAAATCATTCAAGAGCTTGAGCCAGATAAGCGCAGTATTTATTGTGGTAGCATCGGTTATGTAGGGGTCCGACAAGACATGGACACCAATATTTGTATCCGCAGCATACTGGCCGAGAATGGCGTGATGCACTGCTGGGCAGGTGGCGGTATCGTGCTTGACTCACAAGCTGCGGATGAGTATCAAGAGTCGTTTGATAAAGTAGCTAAAATCCTACCGCGATTGGCAAAAACTTTAAATGAACCTTTGTTAGAAAAGGACAATCAAAAAGAGATGCAAGAAGAACTTAAGGAAGAGTAATATTTAAGTAATGAAAGAGTCTGATTTTTTAAACGCATTTAATCAACCTTGGCACGTTACGCGCGATGCCGGAGAGCCCTTTCCTAACTCAAAGCGCCCTGCTGCGGTGTTGATATGCTTAAACCCTTGTGAGAACGGTTTAAATGTCATTTTTACACAGCGGGCTAGCCATTTAAAACATCACGCTGGCCAAATTAGCTTTCCTGGTGGCAAAGCTGAAGAAGATGATATGGGCCTAGTGCACACCGCGTTCAGAGAGGCCGAAGAAGAAATTGGCCTTAGCCCGTCTCATTTAAAAGTGATTGGTCAGCTTCCGCCTTATAAAACGATAAGTGGCTTCTCCGTGACGCCCATTGTCGCAAAGCATAAAGTTGGCGTTTCTGTGCCAGATGATCTCGTAATAGACGCAAATGAAGTGGGCGAAGTATTCCAAGTACCATTATCTTTTTTAATGGATAAAAAGAACTATTTTATTCATCATGTTCATCGCGGCGAATTACACTTCCCAGTTTACTACATTACCTACAACGACCATGTAATTTGGGGAGCTACTGCAGGAATGATGGCACACCTTCGAGATCATATATTATTTCACCAGTAGTCTTAACCGGCTAACTTGCCCTTTCTAGCCAATTTTCTTGCAACAAATAATTAACATTACTAATATCAAGCATTAGTAAATCTAAGTTGTGAAGCATTTTATATGTGTAACACTTAGCGCATGGAAATTTAGGAGAGTTTTATGATTAGCGTTTTTGACATGTTCAAAGTTGGTATCGGGCCATCTAGCTCACATACCGTTGGCCCAATGCGTGCAGCACGCCAGTTTGGACTTGATTTGTCTGCGCAATCACTTCTAGATTCTGTTGATAACATTCGAACTGAACTGTATGGCTCATTGGGTCAAACAGGCAAGGGCCACGGTACTGGTAAAGCGGTTATATTAGGTCTTTTAGGCTATACGCCCGACGATGTGCCGGTAGACAAAATTGACAGCATGCTTAATGAGGTCGAGAAAAGTCAGCGCCTTAACCTCATGCTCAGCAAATCCATTGATTTTCCGTCGCAAGGCGCGATTGTATTTCATCGCCGCAAAACCCTGCCTTTGCATGCCAATGGTATGACCTTGTTTGCCGAAAAAGACGGTGAGTGCATATTTCAGCGCACATATTATTCAATAGGTGGTGGTTTTATTGTTGAAGAGTCGGAGTTTGAAGCTCAAAAGAAAGAAAAAATATCTGAGCA
>CAYQMI010000115.1:0-11164 GCA_964418575.1 uncultured Glaciecola sp. | reverse complement strand
TAAAAGCACGTATAAGCATAACTAAACGAAGCTACGAGCGAACTACCGAACCTAAAAAGTAGGATGAGATAAGAAGATAGGGTATTAAAAAATACTGCGAGTCCATGGATGGCGAGCGCTAAGCCTGTCATGGATGACGCTTTTTGGCGGTTTTTTAATACCCTATCTTCTTATGTCAGACTTGCACTGCTAAACGATACGCGGTTATAAAAGTGCTGAAACAAGGAGATATAAGCTAAATGCAACAATGGCAATGGTCAATCGTTAATAGTCTTTCAGAAATACCTACCAAAGAGCGTGAAAATCTTCAGCAAACGCCCGAGACTGCGACTCCTTTTTTAAGCGTCAAATTCCTTGATTTACTTGCGACTAGCGGCAGTGTAGACGGAGATTCTGGTTGGGTGAGTCACCATATCCTGATTCAGAATAAAGAAGATGGCTCAACAGTCGCTTTGGTTCCGTGTTACTTAAAAACGCATTCCTACGGTGAATACATCTTTGATCACGCATGGGCGAATGCCTATCATCAGCATGGCCTCGCCTACTACCCAAAATTATTATGTGCCGTACCCTTTACACCAGTGACCGGCTCGCGGGCGCTTATTCACGTTAATTGCATGCAACAAGGGATAAGTGAAACTGCGATTTTTGAGTATATTGCCTCGCAAAAGGAGTCACTCGTTGAGCATGCTGACGCATCTTCGTTACATATCCTTTTTCAAACTCCGGCTATTAGCGAGCGACTTACCCAGCAAAATATGCATCAACGTTTGAGCGTGCAATTTATATGGAGCAATCAAGACTATTCCAGCTTCGATGATTTTATGAATCAGCTCACCTCTAGAAAACGCCGAAGCATTCGCAAAGAAAGAGCACCTTTTACCGATTCAATGAGCAATCAAGCGCCGGATTCCATTGAAATAAAAACACTTTATGCTGAGCAGCTTAGTCAAGAGCACCTCGACGCCTTCTATCTTTGCTATCAACAAACGTATTTTAAGCGCTCTGGGCATGCGGGTTATTTGACTGCAGCGTTTTTTGATAACTTAATAGAAACGCTAAGGCCACATATTTGTATTATCGGAGCCTTTAGAAACAACGCAATGATAGCTGGCTCACTGTTTTTTTATAACGATAATGCATTGTTCGGGCGCTATTGGGGAGCACTCGAGGACGTATCAGGACTCCATTTTGAATGTTGCTACTATCGCGGAATTGATTTCGCGATTCAGCAAGGTATTGCACTGTTTAACCCTGGCACACAAGGGGAACATAAAATTTTGAGAGGATTTTGTCCGACCTACTGCTACTCAAATCACTTTCTACTGGAGCCTGCGTTTGACCAAGCAGTGGCAGATTTTGTTAGGCGCGAGCGCCCTTCAATAGAGCAATATCATGCGCAAGCGTCACAAGTTTTGCCCTACAAAAAAACTGAATGAATAAATTAGTCATAAATACATTACAAATCTCTCTATGACAAAATGATTGTCTTTTCTCGGTTTAGCAATCCTTAACTGCAAAGCCCTCGTAATAATTGTTACGAAGTTTGTCAGTCACTTGATTTAAAGCCATATTCAGCTTACATTTTGCGCCGACAGAAAATCTCTATCTAATAATCATAATGAACACAGGATATTTAATGAAACCTTCAATTTTAGCGCTAGCCGTTGCTAGCTCTTTGCTAATTATGGGCTGTAGTCAGCCAGAGAGCACGAATACACCATCAGGTAGTGCTGCAGAAAAACAAACCTCAGAAGTGGCGCAAAATAATGAGAGTGCAAAGCCTGAGCTTGGTTCCTTCGGCATCGATTTAGATGCTCGCAACACCGACGTTAAGCCCGGCGACGACTTCTTTATGTACGCCAGTGGTACTTGGTACGATAACTTTGAAATGCCTGCAGATAAAACGAGTTATGGCGCATTTGCCGTGCTTGCTGATAGAAGCGAAGAGCGCGTTCAAGGCATTATCGAAAATGTAAACAGTGTTGAAAATAAGACACTCGAAGAATCTCTAATTGCCGATTACTACGCGGCATATATGGATGTTGACGCGGCAAATGAAAAGGGTATCAGCCCAATTCAACCGATGCTAGACGATATCTCAGCAATTGAAGACACCAAAGGTCTGACCCAAGCATTTGGTAATGCATGGTTAACAGGCACGAATACCCCAATAGGCGGTGGACTTGGTTTCAACCGATTAAATCCGAACGAATACCAGCTTTCTATTGGTGTTTCAGGCTTAGGCTTACCAGACCGCTCTTACTACTTAGAAGATAACGAACGCTTCCAAGCTATTCGTGACGCCTATGTAGCCAATATCGTAACTATGCTAAATTTTGCGAAGGTTGAAAACGCAGAAGAAAAAGCAAAAGAAATTCTCGCATTAGAAACCAAAATTGCAGAAATACAATGGCCGCGCGAAAAGCGCAGAAATCGCGACCTCACTTTAAACCAAATATCGCGTGAAGACCTAAGCACAGAATATGCTGGTTTTGACTGGGATACTTACTTTGCTCCCTCAGGTTTAAAAGTGCCTGAGCTGAACGTATCTCAGCCAGAGCCCATCAAAGAGATCATCAGCTTAATTAATGAAGCTGACCTTCAAGTATGGAAAGACTACCTAAGCTACCACTTGATTTCAGGCAATGCTGGCTTGTTATCTGACGACATAGCGACCGCAAACTTTGAGTTTTACGGAAAAACACTACGAGGCCAACAAGAGCAAAGAGAGCGCTGGAAACGCGCAATTTCAGCCATGTCGGGAACAACGTCTTTGGGTTTTGCAATCGGTAAAGTATACGTAGACCGTTACTTCCCAGAAAGCTCAAAAGCGCAAATGAACGACCTTGTTGAAAACCTGCGCACCGCGCTAGGCCAGAGAATTGAAAATCTTGATTGGATGGGCGAAGAAACCAAGGCCAATGCACAAGAAAAACTGGCTGCATTTAACCCTAAAATTGGTTATCCAGATGAGTGGGAGTCGTTTGAAGGTTTAGAGTTAACAAGCAACGACATTGTTACTAACGTCCAGAACATGCGTAAGTTCTTCCAAGCAAAACAAGTGGCCGATGAACTAGAGCCTACCAACCGTAACGATTGGTTTATGGCACCGCAGCGCGTGAATGCATACTACAATCCATCGTTTAACGAAATTGTATTCCCAGCGGCTATTTTACAAGCGCCTTTCTTTGACCCGAATGCAGATCCCGCAGTGAATTACGGTGGCATCGGAGCAGTAATTGGTCATGAAATGGGTCACGGTTTTGATGATCAAGGTTCAAAATCTGACGCTACAGGTGTTCAGCGTAATTGGTGGACCGAAGCTGACAGAACAGCCTTTGAAGAAAAAACGCAGCAGTTGATAGAGCAGTACAGCGCGTATGAGCCGATTGAAGGTAACTTTGTAAATGGTGCTAACTCATTAGGCGAGAATATTGGTGATGTAGGCGGATTGGCAATGGCTTATCACGCATATCAATTAAGCTTAAATGGCGAAGAAGCACCGGTTATCGACGGTTTAACTGGCGACCAACGTTTCTTTTTAGCATGGGCTCAAGTATGGCGTGTTAAATTTACTGAAGAAGCGCTTCTCAACCAGCTTCGCGGCGGTACACACGCACCGGGTCGTTACAGAGCATTAGCGCCGCGTAACCACGACGCATGGTACGAAGCATTTGACGTTCAGCCTGGCGATGCACTTTACCTTGCACCTGAAGACCGCGTTCGTATTTGGTAAGAACTAATATCGTTCTTATATAAGAGTAGAAAAAAGAGTAAGGGCTTATGCCCTTACTCTAGCAAATTCAGGGTTCGCCAATCGGCAATCGTGCTCTTCGAGTAATCCGAGTATATCTAAGTTAAGCTGTTCCGTTATTTCCATGTATTCGTTGAAATCGGTAGTTAAAACATAGCTAAGTACATCAATTTCAAGCGCCCAAGGCGTTAATCCTTTAAAGCGCACTCGGCATGGATCGATGGCGATTTTATCGTGCTCATCTAGCATTTTCTTGCAAGCTTGCATAAATGCCGTAACGTTGGCTTTGTGAGTTTTCTCACTGAGCATAAGTTTCGGTTTAAACTTAATCTTTTCGCGCTCAGAAATGTTTTCTAGCTCCATATCTACAAACTTAGCGTTTGGCACATAAATTACCGAGCGGTCTAAGGTGCGAATACGTGTTGCGCGCAAACCGATTTCTTCTATTACGCCAAAGTTGTTACTAAACTTACATAAATCACCAATTTTAACTGGTGCGGAGGCATATAAAGTAATTGCGCCTATTATGTTTTCGACGGTTTTTTGTGCTGCTAAGGCAATTGCCAAGCCGCCTATGCCTAAGCCAGCGATTAAGGTCGTCGCTTTAAAACCTAGGTTCTCAAACCACAGCAAAATCATAACAATGACCACTAAAATCTTACATACGTTGCCCAGTGGCCTGAGTAAAAATACGGCTTGTGGTTTATCTTTATCGTTAAAATGCTTCGCAAATCGCAGCTTTATCAAGTCAATAAGGCGTAATAATACCCACGCCCATGCAATTAACAGTATAGTTCCAGCATGCTCTATTGCAGCGACCGCTATGGTTACGTTTGAGTCATCATGAAATGAACGAGCAGTGATAATTGCTATTAATAAAGTGATAGGTCCTTTGATAAACCTTAAAATTTCTCGAGAAGTATTCGGCTTAAAGTGCTTTATCAGCCCAGACGCTGTGCGTGTGACAATAATAAAAAACAATAAAAAGGCTAAAAACGAGCCCAAAAAATAAACCCACTGCCACAGCATTACATTCAAAAAATCTATTTTTGGCAAATGATGATACAACCACTCACCAACACGATTGTAGCCAAATTCTTTTATTAAAAATGGGATCTGGCTTACCGTTGCATTAGAGATCTTCCAGATCATATTTTTGCTATTTTCGTCAGGCACATGCTGCAGAAGGATTTGAACAACGCCTCGGGAGGTTTCTATTTCGCCTACCAAATCACGATAGCTGGCGACCGCTTCGTTCTGTTTTCCCTCAGGCTGATTACTTAAATTGTTGAGATCGATCCAAAGCTTTCTGTCAAACACTAACATTAACTGCTCAGCGAGTACTTCAGGAGCAATTCCGTCGAGGTCAGACGGTAGGTTTCGATAATCTAAGTAATTTACGGCGAGTTCGTAGTCTCGTTTATGAGCAGCCGCTAAATAACCCTGCATAGAAGACCGCGGCGTTACACGTTGGTATTGGTCGAAAGGTAAGGCACTAACTTCAAGGTTTTCTGCCTCATTGCTTGCTCCATCGCTGCTATTTTCTGCTTGTAAGCTAGTCGCTACTTTCGCTTCAGAAATGCTACTTTGATCTTGGCTTTGTGTTTCTTGTTCATTTTGCTCAAAAAGTGATTTTACGGTCGCCTCTTCCTGGGCAGACAACATAAAGCAAGCACACATCAATGATGCGAAAATTATTATTCGTGAGAGCACCGGTACTTTTTCCAATTATCATATTTAGTACACAAAAGAATATACAGAATATGTTGCGTGCGCAACGCTGTTTACCTTAGCGCAAATGTGGTGAGATCGCTGCCATTGATTAAATAATCAACATTTCAGAAAAGGTGTAATGCTGTCATTTTCTTAGCCATACCAACATCAGGTTATTCGCCGGCATTTCTATTACCTCACTCAAGCTTAAATCACTTGCCCATTGCCTTAACTGCTCAATTTCACAATAGCCACCACGGCCTGAAGCCAGCAACTTTTCATGAAAGTCAGCGTTACTTTGGCTACTAAATTTACCATCAACAACAAAGGGACCGTATTGACAAAATACGCCGCTTTTTGGCAATAAATCGCTGATACTTTTCATCATGTGCCGAACTTCATCTTTTTGCATGATGTGAGCGGTATTGGCGGTAAAAAAGCCATCGTATTTATCGGCAGGAATATCATCAAAAGGAATGCGCAAGCTAAGGGGCGCAAATAAATTAGGGCTCGGTGCTTGGCTTATCCAGTAATTAATGCCCTCATGGTATTCTGCCTGATCTGCAGTTTGCCAAGAAACATGCGGCAAATGCTTAGCAAAATGTATCGCGTGCTGCCCTGTACCCGAACCAATCTCAAGCACGCTATTTACGCTAGCAAAAGCCGACTTAAGAATATTTAAAATCGGCTCTTTGTTATTTTCGCAGGCTTGACTAAAAGGAACTTCATATTCTTGCATATTGGTTAATCTTGTAAATTCGGTGCCAGCCAGCGCTCGGCTTCTTCTAAGCTCCAGCCTTTACGATTAGCATAGTCTTGCAGTTGGTCTTGACCAATTTTGGCAACCGCAAAAAAACGCGATTCAGGGTGTGCAAAATACCAACCAGTAACTGCTGCACCTGGCCACATCGCATAAGAGGATGTGAGCTTCATACCAATGCTTTTTTCAACATCTAACAAATCCCAAATAAGCTGCTTTTCAGTGTGCTCAGGGCACGCAGCATAACCCGGTGCCGGGCGAATACCTTGATATTTTTCCGCTATCAAGGCGTTGTTGTCTAGCTTTTCATCTTTAGCGTAGCCCCACAACTCTTTGCGTACGGTTTCGTGCAAGTACTCTGCAAAGGCTTCGGCTAATCTATCGGCAATGGCTTTACTCATAATCGAGTTGTAATCGTCGCCATCTTGCTCGTAGGCTTGTGCAAGTTCGTCCTCGCCTATGCCTGCGGTGACCGCAAACGCCCCCACATAATCACGACCGTTTATGTTTTCAGGCATCACGTAATCGCTTAAGCAGTAGTTAAAACCTTTGGGCTTTTCGGTTTGCTGGCGGCAATGGTGAGCAACACCTAACAGCTCGTCGCTATTTTTAGGCGAGTAAATATTGATATCTTCATTTACGCTGTTGGCCGGAAAAATGCCCACGCGCGCTTTTGCTTGAAGCTTGGCATTTTTAATGATGTCGTCGAGCATTTTGTTTGCGTCTTTAAATAAGCTTTGCGCTTCTTCGCCAACCACTTCGTCGTTCAGAATTCGCGGATACTTGCCTGCTAATGACCATGTCAAAAAGAACGGTGTCCAGTCAATGTATGGGCGCAGTGTATCTAAGTTAACCGACAAGGTTTTAACGCCTAAAAAGTTGGGTTTAGCCGTTTCAAAGCTAGCCCAGTCGCAGGTGAAACGATTTTCTCGAGCTTGCTCAAAACTAACTGATTTTGTACGCGGTTTTTTGCGCGCGTGTTGCTCACGCACTTTTACATACTCTGCGGCAACCTGCTCTGCGTATTCACCGCGATGCTCTTTTGAAATGAGCTTTTGGCAAACGCCCACTGCCCTACTTGCGTTAGGTACGTACACCACTGGATGGTCGTAGTGCTGCTCAATTTTTACCGCGGTGTGGGCTTTTGAAGTAGTTGCCCCGCCAATTAAAAGCGGCAGGTCGAGCTTTAAGCGCTGCATTTCTTGAGCAACGTTTACCATCTCATCTAGCGATGGCGTAATCAGCCCAGACAAACCAATCATGTCGGCTTTTTCTTCTATGGCGGTTTGAATGATCTTTGCGGCGGGCACCATTACACCTAAATCCACCACTTCAAAGTTATTACACTGAAGCACAACTCCAACAATGTTTTTACCAATGTCGTGCACATCGCCTTTCACCGTAGCCATAATAATTTTGCCGTTTGAGCGATTATCGCCTGATTTTTCTGCCTCAATATAGGGCTGTAAGTGCGATACGGCTTTTTTCATGACGCGTGCCGACTTCACTACCTGAGGTAAAAACATTTTCCCTTCGCCAAATAAATCACCCACCACGTTCATGCCGTCCATAAGCGGACCTTCAATTACGTGCAGCGGTCGCTCGGCAGCTAAACGCGCTTCTTCTGTGTCATCGATAATGTATTCTGTGATCCCTTTTACCAGCGCATGCTCTAAACGTTTATTCACGCTTTGCTCACGCCAGCTTAAATCTTCAACGGCGGCAGCCTTGCCATCGCCTTGATACTTAGGGGCGAGTTCTAACAAGCGGTCGGTCGCATTCTCATTACGGTTGAGGATCACATCTTCAACCGCGTCTTTTAGCTCTAGCGGAATTTGGTCATAAACTTCAAGCTGCCCTGCATTTACAATGCCCATGTCCATGCCAGCACGAATGGCGTAATACAAAAACACCGAATGCATGGCCTCACGAACGGGATTGTTGCCTCTAAACGAGAAGGATATATTCGACAAACCACCCGATACATGACAATGCGGTAATTCAGCGCGAATTTGGCGCGTGGCTTCGATAAAATCTACTGCGTAATTGTTGTGCTCTTCAATACCGGTGGCAACGGCAAAAATATTCGGGTCAAAAATAATATCTTCAGGGGCAAAGCCTATTTTGTTTACCAACAAATCGTAACTGCGCTTACAAATTTCAAATTTGCGCGCTTGTGTATCGGCCTGGCCTTTTTCATCAAAGGCCATCACAACGGTAGCGGCGCCATAGCGTTTTACCATTTTGGCTTGTGCTAAAAAGCTTTCTTCGCCCTCTTTTAAACTGATGGAATTAACAATTGCTTTGCCTTGCACGCACTTTAGGCCCGCTTCAATCACCGACCATTTTGAAGAGTCAATCATGATGGGCACGCGCGATATATCCGGCTCTGAGGCAATCAGATTTAAAAAACGGACCATGGCCCCTTCAGAATCGAGCATGGCCTCATCCATATTCACATCGATGATTTGTGCGCCGTTTTCAACCTGCTGGCGAGCAACGTCGAGCGCAGCTTCATAGTCTTCTGATAGAATTAATCGTTTGAACATGGCTGAACCGGTTACGTTGGTTCGCTCGCCAATGTTAATAAAGCTTGAAAATTCTGCTGTCACTCATCTACTCTCTTTTTTTGAGGCTTGCTCGTTTACCCTAAGGCAAGTTTGCTTCGTTGATGCCGCTCATTGTCACAATGAATATTTTAATGCACAAAAGGCTCTAAACCAGACAAACGCAATTTTACGTCCTGCTGCGGCAGTGCTCTTGGCGACAAACCCTCTACCGCATTACTTATCGCCTTAATATGTGCTGGCGTGCTGCCGCAACAACCGCCCACAATATTTACCAAGCCTGATTTGGCCCACTCTTCAATATGTTCTGCCATTTCGTCGGCTTCCATATCGTATTCACCAAATTCATTAGGTAGACCAGCGTTTGGATGAGCAGACACCAAACCTTCTGACACTCTTGAGAGTTCTGCCACGTACTGGCGCAACAAATCTGGTCCTAACGCGCAGTTTAAGCCAAAGGCGATTGGCTTTACATGGCGTAAGGAGTAATAAAAAGCCTCTGTTGTTTGTCCTGACAATGTGCGCCCTGAAGCGTCGGTAATTGTGCCAGAAATCATCACTGGCAACTTCAAGCCCAACTCATCGAATACTTTATCTACAGCAAATGCCGCTGCTTTTGCGTTTAGGGTATCAAAAATGGTTTCAAGCATAATGATATCGACTTTGCCTTTAATCAACGCTTTAGTCGCTTCGCTGTAAGTCTCTACTAGTTCATCAAAGCTTACGTTGCGCTTGCCAGGGTCGTTTACATCCGGCGAAATAGAAGCTGTGCGGCTTGTAGGACCTAACACTCCTGCAACAAACCTCGGGCGCTCTGGCGTTTCTGCGGTAATTTCGTCAGCCGCTTCACGGGCAAGTTTTGCAGCACTTAAGTTAATTAACTCAACATGGTCTTGCATGTCATAGTCGGCCATTGAAATTGCGGTCGCGTTAAAGGTATTGGTTTCGATGATATCTGCACCCGCTCGTAAATAGGCCAGATGAATATCCTTTATTAGCTTACCTTGGGTTACCGCCAATAAATCGTTATTGCCCTTTAAATCGCAATGCCAATCTTTAAACTGTTCACCGCGATAGTCAGCCTCTTCAAGTTTGTGCTCTTGAATCATGGTACCCATTGCGCCATCGAGCACAAGAATGCGCTTACTAGCAAGCTGTTTTATACGTTTTTCAGTTTCAGTCACTGTGGTTCCTAATTGCTTGTTGCTCACAAAACAGGTGTTGTCTGCGTTAATCTAAACGTTATTTAAAACACTCAGCTCGCATCATCTTGGTTTAAGTCATTAAGGTCAAATGGCGTAGTTTGATACACACAATAATTTAGCCAATTAGTGAAAAAAAGCGTGCCGTGAGATTTCCAGTGCACCATTATATCTTGGCTCGGATCATCATCTTTGTAATAGTTCTCTGGGATGCTCGGCGATATGCCTGCTTCTGAATCCCTTACATACTCTTGGTCAAGCGTATTGGGATCGTATTCTGGGTGTCCGGTAACATATACCAAGCGTTTGTCGTGCGTGGCAGCAATATACACACCCGCATCATCAGATTGCGCCAAAACTTGCAAACCTTTAACACCTTGGTATTGCTCAATGGGGATTTCAGCTACGCGCGAATGAGGTGCCCAAAACTGCGGGTCGAATCCGCGCATTAGCTCGTGCTTGTCATCAAGCACCTTGTGTTCAAACACACCCGATATTTTGCTTTTCCGCACTACCCTATTAATACCGTAATAATGATACATCGCCGCGTGCGCCGCCCAACACAAAAAGATAGTAGACTGCACATTACGCTTACTCCAATCCATAAGCGTAGTCATTTTGTCCCAGTACTTCACATCCTCATAATCGATATTACCCAGAGGTGCGCCGGTAACAATCAGGCCGTCGTACTTTTTATCTTTGACTTCGTTAAATGAATGATAAAAGGCATTCATGTGAGAGGCAGGCGTATTTTTAGGCGCAGTTTCGTCTATTCGAATAAGGTCGATGTTAATTTGCAGGGGCGTATTAGAGAGCAAACGCAGAATCTGCAGCTCGGTCTCAATTTTGTTGGGCATTAAATTCAAAATACCCACATTCAGTGGACGAATATTTTGTTTGAGCGCGCGCTCATTATCCATCGCAAAAATGTTTTCTGCTGATAAGCCTTCTAGCGCAGGTAATTCCGCTGGTATGGTTATGGGCATTGCAATCATCCAAACAAAATAATGAGTAATGTCGCTATTTTGTCTGAAAGCAATAAAAAGTCAAGTATAAACGTCTAGACGTCTAAACGTTCATCCCGATTATAATGGATGTGTTCAACAAGAGTATTTAACCTGAATCCTGTTTAAGGAATGGTGCAAACGCTTGTTTTACATGCTTA
>CAYQMI010000114.1:0-11245 GCA_964418575.1 uncultured Glaciecola sp. | reverse complement strand
ATGCCGGTTTTGAGGACATGCGGCTTGTGTGAACAAGCCTGCTACCAACGCTTCAAAACATCCTCATAAATCGCTTCGTCTAGAATGCTTGCTTCATTCGGGGTGGGGTAGTAAATATCGTTGTATTGGTCAGTTTGTTTCATTTGCTCAATATTGCTCGAGAACTTGTCAATAACTTGCTGTGCATTTTCCACTGCACTGCGCATACCCAGACTAATATCTACGGTAAACAATGGAGAGGCAGAAATATATAAAGGTTCTTGCCCAATTGCTACAAGCATTTTATTCATTTCATCAAGCATGATTTTATCGGCAACAATGTAATTTACGCGCTGCTCGGCTAGCTGCTCTATATTATTAAAAAAGTCTTGCGCGCGAGCCCAATTTACCGAGCGTTCGCTGCGTACTTGGTCGGTATTTGCAAAACGGGTTTCAAGACCAACTCGCTTGCGATTTAATTGATCAAGGCGGGTAAAGTTAGCCACTTGGGAGTCGGTAGACGCCACGTGCAACAATATCTGCGCGTATGAGGGTGAGTATAGGTAATTTTGTTTTGTATCATTGAGTGAGTAATGATCAATGTAACCATCGAAGCGACCGTTTCTCAGACCGCTTCCAGACCATGCTTGTGTAGTGGCTGTCATCGTTAAGGGAGTGCCGTCTAATGCAGTTTCCACTAGTTCAGTAAGGCGAGAAGGCTGACCATTGTCGTTAATCAAAGTCTCTACTTTATTCCCTACTAAGCGTAGCTCCTGTGCCAGAGATGACTGAACAAACACTACACTCAATACCACGGCGAATACCGCTTGCAAACACCTGTGCTTTAACATTTTTTGCCTCAATACACTGAATCTAGAGTTAAAACGTGAAATTGAGCCATAAGGTTTATAAGTTTCGAGCTTATTCGCCAAAAGCACCGGCAGCACCAGGATACACCACTGGACTTTCAAAGCCGTCTTCACTCACACTTGCAACGCCAAAGAAGTAATTATCAATTACAACATTATTGAGCGTGGCCTCAGTTACCTTGCCAACGTAGCGGCTAAATTGCCATTGCGGAGCGTCTGTTAAGCGCCAGTAAATTTTATAGCCTTTTAGATTAGGATTTTCATCTTCGTTAAGCGCATCCCACTTTAAGGTGGTTGACGGTTGCACCGCACCGCTTATGGCAACATTAATAGGTGGCTTTGGCGCCCACGACATACCTGCAAGAGACACGGCGTTTAGGGCCGTTAGCTTTGCGGCATAATCAAAATCTACGCCGTCGATGGTATCGCCGTATACTATGCCGTCCTCTGTGCGTAAATCCTGATGCTGGCGATTGTAGTTTTCGTTAGTTTCCATAATGCGCACACCCGGAAACCCTAAGTCATTAAAGGGGCGGTGATGCCCGCCGCGTCTGAAGCGGTCTAGACGATAAATAACCATAGTGTCGAGATTTTCAATATAGCGGTCTGCCATCATGTCTATGTAGCGAGCAAGGTTGCGGCTCGGAGAATCTACCTCACCGCCGGTAAAACGGCGTAAGTTCGCTTCGTCTTGTGTTTCTGTTTGGCGCGTGCCTTCAGCAAAAATGCGTGCGGTGGTGTTATCGATAATGCCATTTACGCCTTCGATATTGCCAATCATGTCGTTGTTAAGTACCGCTTTTAACTGCCAATTTTTTGCCTTTGCATAATCCGCTAAAATGCGACCACCAAACAAGCCCTGTTCTTCGCCTGCTAGCGCGGCATAAACAATGCTCCCATTAAACGAATATTTAGACAGCACGCGAGCGGCCTCTAACGTACCCGCCACGCCTGATGCATTATCGTTTGCTCCTGGTGCATCATCAGTGAAGTTCATCACGTCGCTTACTCGAGAATCGATGTCTCCGCTCATTAATACGTAACGATTTGGGTCTGTGCTGCCCTTTTGAATTGCGATAACGCTAACGACTTCTACCGGGTCGGGGATACGACGCTCCCCTGATATTACTTCCGATTGGTAAAAGACTTCTAAGCAACCGCCACAATCTGCAGATATCTTGTCAAATTCTGCTTTTATCCAGCGTCTGGCTGCGCCAATGCCGCGGGTATCAGACTCCGTTTCTGAAAGCGTATGGCGTGTGCCAAAGCTCACCAAAGTTGTGATGTCTTGTTCAATATTTGAAGCAGAGATATTTTGTGATATGTCATGCAGCTTTTGTTGGTCTTGGTATTCTAGCGGGGTATTGGATGTCGTTAGTTGCGCAAACGCTTGCGTAAAACTAAATGCGCTCGCTAATAACACGCCGGTGCAAGCTATCAATTTAATACGTTCTGCCATTACTTCGCTTCCTTAAAAATAGGGGATGACATTGTTTGTTGGTATCGCAGGGCTCAGGACTTATAAAAAGCCAGCGCTATGTTATTGCTAGACTCTTGCTATATGAAAGCAAATGCATCGCCAATTAAATTCTCGGGTTTAAGGCCTAAAGGTAATAAATCTTCTTTTACCACTTTAGCCATTTCAAATCGGCCGGCAACATAGATTTGTTTGTTGCTGTAATCACTGATGTCACTCATTGCTGCTCGGTGCACAAAACCTACTTTACCTGACCAGCTTTCGTCTGCGTTTTCGATAACGGGGATAAAGGTGAATTGCGGGTTTTCCTTGCTAAGTGCTAGCAGTGCATCGGCCTCATATAAATCAGCGTAGGTTTTAGCACCCCAATACAAACTAACCTTGCGCTGAGGCTGGGACTGCAAAATATCAAACAACACTGATTTGGTGTAAGAATAGCCGGTGCCCCCAGCGATTAAAATTGCCTCTAAATCACTTTCCCGCACATTAGCAATACCGTGCGCTATTTCAAGCATAAGCCACTGCTGTTGATCTAACTGCTGTAACACTTCAAAAGCGTAAGGGTTTTCGGGCGTTGCACCAATATGCAGTTCAATGGTTTGGAAGCCATCAGGCGAATTTGCAATGGAGAAGGGCCGCTTGTCTTGCTCGCCCATTACGACTTGAATGTATTGGCCTGCTTTGAAATCAAATTTTTGTTCAGGCTCTAATATTATTTTAAATACATATGGCGTAAGTGACTCTTTACTAACAAGCTTGGCTTTTGTGAGTGTCATGCGTTTCCTAAGTGTGTTGCTTTCGCTTTATTATAAGTGTGTGTATTCGAGCATGGTTATTATAGTGGTTTTTATTTTAGCAATCCAAGCTCATCCCAAATCGCATCGACTTTTTGCTTCACCGCTTCATCCATCACAATGGGCGTACCCCACTCGCGGTCTGTTTCACCGGGGAGCTTATTGGTAGCATCTAAGCCCATTTTTGAACCTAAGCCTGATACAGGTGAAGCAAAGTCTAAATAATCAATCGGGGTGTTTTCAATCATGGTGGTGTCTCGAGCAGGATCCATTCGTGTGGTAATAGCCCAAATTACATCATTCCAGTCTCGCGCATTCACATCGTCATCGCATACTATCACGAATTTGGTGTACATGAATTGACGCAAGAACGACCACACCCCCATCATCACGCGTTTTGCATGACCTGGATATTGTTTTTTCATAGTGACCACCGCCATTCTATACGAACAGCCTTCTGGCGGCAGGTAGAAGTCTACAATTTCGGGGAACTGCTTTTGTAAAATAGGCACAAACACTTCGTTTAAGGCCACACCGAGTATTGCTGGTTCATCGGGTGGGCGCCCAGTATAGGTGCTGTGATAAATAGGCTTGTCTCTGTGCGTAATGTGCGTGATAGTAAACACAGGAAAGGCATCGACTTCATTATAGTATCCGGTGTGATCGCCATAAGGTCCTTCGTCGGCTGTTTCATCTTGTGCAATGTATCCTTCCAATACGATTTCGGCGCTAGCGGGCACTTGTAAATCGTTAGAAATGCAGTTTACTACTTCGGTTTTTTCGCCGCGCAACAATCCCGCAAAAGCATACTCCGATAGAGTGTCGGGAACAGGCGTGACAGCGCCTAAAATAGTGGCAGGGTCTGCGCCTAAGGCTACCGATACAGGATAAGGCTCGCCAGGATGAGTCTGACACCATTCTTTAAAGTCGAGTGCACCACCGCGATGAGAAAGCCAGCGCATGATAATTTTGTTTTTAGCAATAACTTGCTGGCGATATATACCTAAATTCTGACGCTTTTTGTGCGGACCACGTGTAACAGTCAAACCCCATGTAATAAGTGGAGCAGCGTCGCCGGGCCAACAGCGCTGTATGGGAAACTTGTTGATATCAACATCATCGCCACTGATAACATTCTGTTGGCAAGGTGCCTTTCGAACCACTTTTGCGGGCATGTTAAGTACTTGCTTAAACACCGGTATTTTACTGACCAAATCTTTTAAGCCTTTTGGCGGCTCGGGCTCTTTTAAAAAGGCGAGTAATTTGCCAACTTCGCGCAAAGCCTCAACCGATTCTTGTCCCATACCCAAGGCAACGCGCTGCGGTGTGCCAAATAAGTTTGCCAGCACCGGAATACTGCTGCCTTTTGGGTTTTCAAATAAAATCGCCGGGCCACCTGCTCGCAGCGTTCTATCGGCAATTTCAGTCATCTCAAGGTCGGTATCAATTTCCATTGATATACGCTTAAGTTGGCCCTGTTTTTCTAACTGGTCTATGAAGTCGCGCAGGTCTTTGTATTTCATATTTCGGATAATGTCTCTTTAATAAGTGCGAGTGCTGGAGCGGCAATATAGGTAATCAACACGACATGTATCTTCGGCGTTTAGTTACTCTTTATAAGCTGCTTTAAATCGCTATGTAATTATTACTTGTAACATACTACGTTATTTTGCCATTCACGATTAACCGAAACTACTTTCTTTTGTGCTGTTTGATTTGTGACTTAATGAATTTGTGAGGATGCCGATATCCATTTAAAGGTTTTTGTTTAAGAGGTTTACACCGTGAAATTACCCATTGCATCTTTGGCTATCTTAGTTTTCTCTGTAGCCATGGCATTTTCAAGCGCAGTCAAAGCAGATCAGCTAGAAGCTGTGCAACTGTATTCTCAAGACGAGTTGATAAAACTAATAAACAAAAATGAACATCTAGAAAGAGTCGTAGCCGACAGATGCCAGCTAGTGCAAGATATAGAGGCTCGCGCCGACATTATGATGATCCCCGCATATCAATTTTTATGGGGTGATATGTTGGCGTGGGGAGTCTGCGTAGAAGCGAATCCTGTGCAAGGTATCTTTTTCATGCGCGAAGCGGCTAATCAAGGCCTAACCGCAGCTCTTGAGCAACTTGGGCGTTATCATGCAAACGGTAGACTTGTGCAAGAAGATAAAAAACGTGCTGTGATTTACCTGCGTGAAGCATCAGCATTGGGCAATTTGAAGGCACAGTTACAACTGGCAGAGTTGTTTATAGACGGTTATGGCAGCCCCTATGATTTCGCAGACCTTTATCACTGGTTATACAACGCAGTAACGAATGACAGCGAAATGCATCAAAAAATTTCAGTTTACATGCGCGAGCTAGAATATTTAATGCATCCAAAAGCAGTTCGCTCTGCCCGCCGACCATTGGCAGAATAGCCTTAACTTAAGCCTGCTCAATCCAGTCGGTCATAGAAAAACTCATGTTTTTTGTAAACTTGTAAAAAATAATGCACACCATTTATAGCTTTCGAAAAGTAATTTACCGCCAATAAGAGTTGCTTAAACCCTCTATACACTGTCATATTGATTAGTAATCATACAAATTATCGAGTGACGGTGCTAACCATGTTAATTTTGCGCTTGAATAAATCGGGCATGCCGCAGACTTGGATATCGAAAGAAGAAGCCGCTAAATGCTATGTGCAGGATAAAGTCCTATTTGAGTTAGGAACTGACTCTAGGGTGCTCAAGGGCGGCTGGAATCGCCAAGGGGAGCAAAGTACTCTATCCATAAATACCATCATTGGCTGCGATGGCAAAATTACCCAAGACTCAGGAAAAATAGCCTTATGTAATCGTTATCTTTTTAGGCGTGACGCCAATGTATGCCTATATTGCGGGGACACTTTTCCATTTCAAAAACTTACCCGTGACCACATTATCCCGCGCTCACGCGGTGGCAAAAACACGTGGACAAATTCCGCGACCGCCTGCAAAAGGTGTAATCATGCTAAAGGGGCGAAAACACCCGAAGAAGCCAATATGAAACTACTGGCGGTGCCCTTTGTACCCAATATTTATGAGCGGTTTTTTCTAATGAATCGAAAAATTCTAAGCGACCAAATGGCGTTTTTAAGCTCTCACTTCTCATCAAAAAGGCAGTGGAAAAACTAGCTTAGTTGCGCAAACTCAACTTAAGTGAATTTATTTTCATGAATCGCTAGCGTTCATGTCCTTCAATAGCATAGAATTTCACGACTTAAATCATTCAAGCACGCGCGCTTGGTTGTTCAATGGAGATACGAAATACTATGGCTGCTTTTGGAACCGTTTTTATGCCGGAAATGGCGCTGGCAAAATTTGATAATGGAAAGTGGAGCGATGCTTCCTTCGTTAGCGCTGACAGCATTCAAATGCACCCTGGTGCCCACGTATTGCACTATTCGAGTACTTGTTTTGAGGGTTTAAAAGCTTTCAAGCATGAAGATGGCAGTATTAACATCTTCAGGATGGATCAAAATATCAAGCGCATGATGCAAAGCAGCCGTTTGTTGAATCTACCAGCAGTACAAGCAGAACAACTGTCGCAGATGATCATCGACATTGTAAAAAAATACGCGAGTGAAGTACCCGAGCCACCGGGGTCTATGTACATTAGGCCTACTCATATTGGTATCGACCCTGCTATTGGCAAAGCAGCAGCGCCATCGGCTACTTCGTTACTGTACGTTTTACTCTCTCCTGTTGGCGATTATTTTGCTGGCGGTGCCAAACCTTTGCGCTTATTACTTGCAGAAGATGGAATGCGCTGTGCGCCGCATATGGGAATGATAAAAAGCGGCGGAAACTATGCCAGTGCGCTTGGCCCGATACTAGAAGCAAGAGAATCAGCAAATGCTGACCAAATACTATTTTGCCCAGGTGGCGATGTACAAGAGACGGGCGCAGCCAACTTCGTTTTGATTGATGGCAATGAAATTATCACCAAAGCGCTGGATAGTAGCTTTTTACATGGTGTCACTCGTGCGTCAATTCTTACGCTAGCGTCTGATATGGGTATGACGGTAAGTGAACGGGAGCTCTCTGTAGATGAGCTAATTGAGCGGGCATCAAAGCCTGGTACCGAGGCTGCACTGAGTGGCACAGCTGCTGTTTTGACGCCAGTTGGTACGCTCATCTATAAAGGCAAAGAAATCTTGGTAGGTAGCGGTGATGTTGGGCCTACTACCAATAAGCTTCGCCAAGCGCTAAATCAGATTCAATGGGGCCAAGCTGAAGATAAACATGGGTGGTTAACTAAGCTTTAGGCTTCACTATTCATCGAGTCTTTTAACAACGAGAGTAAACGGCTCGGGTTTATTCGACATATATATTTGCTTATTAAACTCAGAAGCCTGCTCCCTATAGCGCGCTTTGTTGTTTTTATTGGTCATGTAGTTAAGCGCCTGACTCTTTAAATATTCGTACCATGGTTTACCTTTGCTTTGCTCTACATGCTCATCGAGGCGAGCTTTAATCACTTCATCGTTTTCGTCATCGGAACGAGGCACTCTCACTTCATAGTCACCCAACATACTGAATTGAACTTGGATAGCCAAAGATTGCTATGCACTTAATTGCGTGTCGATTATGTAATTTCACGTAGGGCATATTTTTTAACCTTTCTTGAGTAACAAAACAAAACAAGCGCCTGAACTCACGCTTCATAAAGTGCTTAATTTTCCTCAAAAAATACTGTCGTTTTATAAACACAAAGTCCTGTTATACTGTGCGCTGAAATTAATAATCAAATTGAAAGAGTTGAATGAGCAAAGACCCAAATTTTGCGCGTGAAAAAGAAAAATACGAAAATCCGGTAGCCAGCCGTGAGTACTTGCTGACGATATTAAAGTCGCAAGGCAAAGCGATGTCGTTTTTAGACATTTGCCAAGCAGTAAGAGCGAAAGATGAAGACAGCAGAATAGGTATTCAGCGTCGCCTTCGCGCGATGGAGCGCGAGGGGCAAATAGCTTTTACACGAGAAAAAAAATACGAAGTACAAAAGCAAGCCGAGTTAATTCGCGGCAGAGTAATTGGTCACAGAGATGGCTTTGGCTTTTTAAAACACTCACTCACTGAAAAAGACTACTTTATACCGGTACATCAAATGGCCACTATCATGCACGGTGATATGGTTGAGGGCACTATCGATGGCCAAGATCGCCGTGGCCGCACCGAGTTCAGAGTAAACCGAGTAACAGAAGCACGCCAAGACCCGATTGTTGGACGTTATTACACCGAAGGCGGTGTAGGAATGGTGATACCTGACGATAACCGTATTTGCCATGAAATAATGATTAACAAAGAGCACACTATGGATGCTCGACAAGGCAATGTAGTGGTTGTAGAAATCACTCAGCGTCCGCGCAGACGCGTCAGTGCAATTGGTAAAATAACCGAAGTATTAGGCGAGCACATGGCGCCGGGTATGGAAATTGAAACAGCCCTGCGTAACTTCGACATTCCGCACAACTGGCCGAGCGGCGTTTTAAAATCGGTTGAGAACCTTGACGAACAAGTGCCAGAAGAGGCCAAAGAAGGACGAATTGATCTTCGCCAGTTACCGCTTGTTACGATTGACGGTGAAGATGCACGAGATTTCGATGATGCCGTATATTGCCAAGCCCTCGATGGCGGCGGTTGGCAGCTTTGGGTAGCGATTGCAGATGTGAGCAGCTATGTTCGTCCAGGCACAGCATTAGACGCAGAAGCGCAAACAAGGGGCAATTCTGTCTACTTCCCTGAAAAAGTTATTCCCATGCTACCAGAGCAGCTGTCCAACGGACTGTGTTCTTTAAACCCTGAAGTAGACCGTTTGTGCATGGTGTGTGAAATGACCATCGACGCTCGTGGAAAGCTGCAAGAATATCAGTTCTATGAGGCGGTAATGCGCTCTCATGCGCGTTTTACCTACACCAAAGTTTGGCACATATTGCAAGGCGATGAATCCCTTATTGAGCGCTACAAAGAGCGCGTAGCAGACCTCCATCATCTAAATGATTTATTCGGTGCATTAAAACTCGCGCGCACCGGTCGTGGTGCAATTGAGTTTGAGACAAACGAAACCAAGTTTGTGTTTAATGCGGCAAGAAAGATTGAGCACATTGTTCCCTTGGTAAGGAATGACGCCCATAAAATCATTGAAGAATGCATGATCATGGCAAACGTTTGTGCTGCGCAATATATTGAAAAGCATCAAGCCGAAGCGCTGTTTCGCGTGCACGACAAACCTGATGAAGACCGATTGCTCACATTTCGGAATTATCTACGAGAAATTGGTATCGAATTTACAGCAGGTGCAGAGCCAAGTCCCCATGAATTTACCAAAGTGATAAACAAAACAGCCAATCGTATTGATAAAGAGCTCATTCAAACCATGCTACTTCGCTCAATGAAGCAGGCTGTTTATGATGGCGCGAATGTAGGGCATTTCGGGCTTGCATTAGAGGCGTATGCTCACTTTACGTCGCCAATTAGGCGCTACCCAGATTTAATAGTGCATCGAGTCATTAAAGCCATAATTAATAAAGAAAATGGCAATAAAGCCTGTAGGGGCGCGAAATTTTATACCGAAGAAGAGATTGGACAGTTAGGCGAGCAGTGCTCTATGACTGAGCGCCGCGCCGATGACGCAACTCGCGACGTCGCTGACTGGCTTAAATGCGAATTTATGCAAGACCATGTGGGCGATGTGTTTGAGGGCGTTGTGGCATCAGTCACCAACTTTGGCCTATTTGTCCGCTTAAATGATTATCATATAGACGGTCTTGTTCATATCACCTCTTTGGCTTCTGATTTTTATCACTACGATGAACTTAAACAATGCTTAGTCGGCGAAAGTTATGGTCTTAGCTACAGGCTTGGAGATCCGTTGAAAGTTAAAGTTGCAGCGGTTAATTTAGATGAGCGCAAAATAGACCTAATCTTAGATGGGCTTCCCGCCATCACGCGGAAAATGAAAGCCGGCAAAGGTAAGGGAAAAGGCAAAGAAAAGCCCAGATCAGCAAAGGCAGGAAAACCAGCTGCACCAGATGCTAAAGGTAAGCCTGATAAAAGCTCACAAAAGAAAAAAGGTCCTAGTAGCAAACGCAAATCGGGCCCTGCGTCTAAGAGAAACAAAAGCTCTCGCAATAAGCCAAAACGTTAGGAGATAGACTTGGCACAACAAGAATGGTTATACGGCGTACATTCAATTACTGCGGTTCTAAATAATGAACCGGAGCGTATACTCGATATCATGGTGGCAAAAGGCCGTGATGACGCCCGCATGAATGACTTAGTAAAGCTTGCGCGCAAGCAAGGAATTGCAGTGCAGTTTGTTCAGCGCAAAACCCTTGATGACAAAACAAAGGGTGAGCAGCACCAAGGCATATTAGCCAGGGCTAAGCCGGCAAGGGTACTAGATGAAGGTGATTTAGATGTGATCATCGCCAAGCAAAACGTGCCGTTTTTGTTGGTCTTAGACGGTGTTACCGACCCGCATAATTTAGGCGCGTGTTTACGCAATGCAGATGCCGCCGGTGTACATGCGATAATTGTACCTAAAGACAATTCAGCCTCCATTACTCCGGTGGTTCGAAAAGTAGCAGTGGGTGCAGCAGAAACCGTTCCTCTAATTCAAATTACCAATCTCGCTCGCACTCTTAAACATCTGCAGCAAGCGGGCATATGGGTAATCGGCACCGCCGGTGAAGCTGAGCAGTTAATTTACGACACTAAGCTGCACGGACCAATCGCACTTGTGATGGGCTCAGAAGATAAAGGCATGCGCAGACTCACACGCGAGACCTGCGACGAACTTGTAAAACTGCCGATGGCGGGAGAGGTTTCTAGTCTGAATGTGTCTGTTGCTAGCGGTATTTGTCTGTTCGAAATAGTTAGGCAGCGCCAATAAAAGCATAATCGCAAAATATATCTAATTTTGTGCAAATTAAACTACACGTCCCCTGTGTTTTCTGTTATAGTTTCGCGCCCTTTTTGTAGGGGTATGGTCTATTTTTCTCGTTTTTTCGAGATTTTATAGCAGCTTAGCGACTCATATGAGTCATATAATTTAACAGCGGAGCACTAACTAATGATCCAAATGCAAACTAACCTGGACGT
>CAYQMI010000113.1:3343-11348 GCA_964418575.1 uncultured Glaciecola sp. | reverse complement strand
TCAAACGGCTTATTGTATCCTGAAAACACACAGTTGAACGAAGGTGTGAGTCGTGATTTAAAAGTGCTAAACAAAAACGACACTGGCGTAAGCTGGTACGCAAAAACGCCTGCAGTCATTGCATTTGACAGCGGCGAGCTACATAAGATTAAAGCAAGCTCTGAGGCCCTTTTAAATGCAATAGCCAAGGCTGACAATGGCGATATCATTGAGATTGAATCAGGCGAATTTATTATGCCTAAGTTGGCAATAATTGATAAAACCTTGACGATTAAAGCATCTCAGACGGGCCAAACGAAAATAGGTTTTGAGCGTTCTGCTTTATTTGAAATAAGAGACGGTGGCAGTTTAAAAATCGAAGGCTTACATATTACCGGTGAAAACAGCCCTGACTCCCATGGGAATACGGCCGTGCGAACAAAAAAATGGGGAATGGTCGAAAATTATCGCTTTGAAATGCGCGATTCAATGGTTGAAAACTTAGACATTAACCACTCATTCCACTTTTTCAAAACAGGTAAAGGTGCATTCGCAGACTACATAGTCCTGGTTAATAATACTTTCAAAAATATCACGGGTGATGCACTACAACTTGATGCTGAAATTGAAGACTTGGGTATTTATAATGCTGAATTTCTTACCCTAAATGACAATACCTTTGAAAACATCGATGGCAGCATCGTGAAGCTTTATCGAGGAGGTACCGACGAAAGTACCTTTGGTCCATTACTCACAGTAAGCGGTAATTCAATTTCAGATGTGGGCTTAGGCTCTCGAAATAAATCATCGGCCAGCTTTTACTTGCATGGTGTGCAGCGCAGCGATATTTCTCAAAATGAATTTGTTTCTTCCGCTCCAATCATTATTGAGCATACCGTGGGCGAACCCAAAACTGTTATCGATAGCAATGTCTTTAAACAAAAAGAATCTGTGAAGGTTACTGAGTTAAGGGTTTCTGGACCTCACACAGCAGTAATTAGCAACAACACTAAAGAAGATTAGGAGCAACTTTATGCAAAAGCAAAGCGAACACTTTTTATTTGCTGATAAAACGGAAATAGAAGATTTAGGTAACGGCCTAAAGCGTCAGATGCTAGGTTTTAATCACGAGCTAATGGCAGTAAAAGTTTGGTTTGATAAAGGTGCTGAGGGTTACGTTCATAAACACCGTCATTCACAAGTAACGTATGTTGAAGAGGGCGAATTTCACTTTAACATTGGCGGTGTAATTCGAGTACTGAAGCCCGGTGATAGTTGCCTTATTCCACCGAACGTAGAACATGGCGCGGTTTGCCCTACTGGCGGAATCTTAATTGATACCTTTAGCCCTGCACGAGAAGACTTTGTAAGTGAATAAAATACACTTTTTAGGCGAGTGCATGATTGAACTTCGCCGCGTTGACGAATCGCTGATGAATCAGTCATTTGCCGGAGATGTGTTTAACTCCGCGGTTTATTTAAAGCGGTGTTTTGAGAATGTATCGTGCGCCATGGTAACTGCTATTGGTAACGACAGTTTGAGCTCGGCGATGCTAGAGACCTTTGTGCAAGCAAGTTTGGATACCGAGATGGTGTTCAGACACCCGCAAAGAAATGCGGGTCTTTACGCAATTGAGACTGATTCAACAGGTGAAAGAAGTTTTACTTATTGGCGAAGTGAAGCGGCTGCCAGAACAATCGTTGACTTTTTAAACCCGCAAGTCATCACAAAATTTGAAAAAGGTGACCTCTTGTTTTTTTCAGGCATTTCACTAGCCGTCATTGAGCCTGAGTCTCGTCCTTTGTTCTGGCAAAAACTTAAAGATATAAAAGACGCAGGTGTAAAAGTAGTATTCGATCCAAACTATCGAGCTCGCATGTGGTCAAGCACCGACGACGCCAAACGCGAATTTGAGCAAGCATTTACGTTTGCCGACATTGCACTACCCGGCGTAGAGGATTTAACTTCCCTATACGGTATATCTAACGCTGAAGGTGTTATTGAGTTTTGTAAATCATTTGATATCAATGAAGTGATTGTTAAGGATGGCCCAAGTTCAGTGCATACGCTCGTTGATTCTGTGCACTTGCAGCATAATATAATTCCTAATAAACATGTAGTAGACACAACCTCCGCAGGCGATGCTTTTAACGGTGTTTATTTAGGGGCGCGAATGAGCAAGTTGTCAGTAGAGGGATCTGTTGAACTCGCTGCAAAAGCGGCGAGTATCGTAATCCAGCATCCTGGTGCAATTGCCCCTGAAGAAGCGTTTACTAATGCCATGTCAGGCCTGATAAATACTCACCTTCCATCCAAACACTAAACTTGAGAGATACATTACATGAAACGCTTTTCTGAACTGATGTCAGGTCAAACTTTGCTACCCATTATTCAAACCGACACTGTAGAAGATGGGGTCTCAATTGCAAAAGCCATGGCCAAAGCGAATCTTACAGCAGTAGAGGTAGTGCTAAGAACGCCTGTTTCATTAGAGGCCCTAAGTGCTATTAAAAAAGAAGTGCCCAGTCTTAAAGTGGGCGCAGGCACGATTTTAAACAAGCAGCATTTAACTGGCGCAATTGATGCCGGTGCTGATTTTATTATTACTCCCGCAGTATCTCCTTCGTTATTGCAGGAGCTTAAAGGCTGCGGATTACCTGCCGCGCCCGGTGTATCAACAACGGGTGAAATCTTAATGGCTTATGAGGCCGGGTTTAGAGAGTTAAAGCTCTTTCCTGCTGCGCTCGCGGGCGGCGTTAAGTTTCTAAAAGCGGTTTCATCGGTATTTCAAGAAGTTAAGTTTTGCCCAACCGGTGGCGTTAATGCTGAAAATAGATTGGAGTATTTAGCCCTTGAAAACGTGATTGCAGTAGGCGGCACTTGGGTTGCTCAAAAAGCTTGGGTAGAAAATCAAGATTGGCAAGCCATTACCTCAGCATGCCTTGAAGCAAATTCCAGCACAATGCAAAAGAGCGCTTAGGTTTACAAAAATATTTAACACCTAATTTACAAAGTTTATTGTAAACCAAAGTTTAAATTGGTAATCTTTTGGTTAATTTATTGGTAATAACTAAAAATGATTATTGGAAAGATTTTAAGTTAGAGCCACTTCCAAATTAATTTAGGAATATGTGTATGGCAATTCGTTACAAAATACTATTGTCGCTTCTTCTTATCGGTGCCCTGATTTCCGGGGTAGCGTTATTTGCAAACGTGCAGACTCAAAATACGACGGTGTTGCGGTTAGGTCATGTTGTTGACCTAGAACATGCTATGCACAAGTCGCTCGATTATTTCAGAAAACAACTTTACGACATTTCGGGTGGTGAAATGGACGTACAGATATACGCAAGTGGTCAGCTAGGCGCAGAGCGCGACCTGATTGAGCTAATGCAGATTGGTAGTTTAGACATGGCGCAAGTATCTGTTGGTCCATTAGAATCCTTTGTGCCTGAAATGCAAATTTTCAGCTTGCCCTATGTGTTTGACAATGAGGACCACTTTTGGCGAGTTGTAAATAGTGACCTGGGCAATGAACTCTTGCTTTCGCCATTGGCTGTTGATTTACGTGGCGTTGCATTTTTCGATGCAGGCAGCCGTAGCTTTTATACCTGTCCTAAACCGATTCATACGCCCGATGACCTTGCCGGCATGAAAATTAGAACAATGAAGAGTCAGTCGGCAGTTGCTTTGATGCGTGAATTAGGCTCCTCCGCAACGCCTATTTCCTTCGGTGAGCTTTATACTGCGCTTCAGCAAGGGGTAGTCGATGGCGCTGAAAATAGTGCGATTACCTACTATAAAGCCAGACATTACGAGATTTGTAAAAACTTCACTCTCGATGAACATAACACCATACCTGGCATCGTTATGTTTAGCCAAAAACGCTGGGAGGAGCTTAACCCTCAGCAACATGCGTGGATTGAGCAGGCAATGGAAGTGACGGTCACCTATCAAAAAGCCTTATGGAAGGCCGACACCGAAGTGGCGTTAAATGCACTTAAAAAAGCGGGTGTAACCATTATTTACCCAGACAAAGCACCATTCCAAGAGCGTGTTGAATCATTTAAGCAGAGTTTCACAGGCACGCCTGTTGGCGACATACTAGAAAAAATTGAGGCAAAAAGATGAATATATTTAAAACTGCCTTGAATACAGTTGATGTATTGTTAAATCGACTGCTGCAAAGCCTTTTGGTCATCGTGACGGTTGTGGTTACATGGCAAGTCTTTTCTCGCTACGTATTAAACGCGCCCAGTTCATTCACTGAAGAATTAGCCAGATTCTTGCTGATTTGGATTACTTTGCTTGGTTGTGTATATGCCTACAGGCATAACAGCCACTTGGGTCTTGATATGGTCTATTCTCAGGCCAGTTTGAGCTATCGAAAGTGGATGTATCGATTCATACATATCAGTGTTGGTGCATTTGCCGTTTGCGTCATGATGATTGGTGGCTTTTCATTGATGAATATGACTGAGCAACTCGGACAATCATCACCTGTGATGGGAATCGACATCAGCTTGGTCTATTCCGTGGTGCCTATCAGTGGCTTTTTAATTTTACTTTATTCCATTCAAGCCCTCGTTGACCCTGATTACGATATCGTGTCGCACGACGAATTCGCGCACGCTGCCATGCCTGACGCCGACGAATCTGAATCATCCGCATCAAACAACAAATCAAAAGAGGATAAATAATCATGACCGTTGTGTTTTTACTATGTTTGTTCTTCCTTTTGTTGTTTATGAATGTGCCTATTTCATTCGCGATTGGTTTATCGACTTTTTTATTCATGGTCACCGCCATTGACTTTACGCCAGCAGCGACCACGGTTGCTCAGCGAATGACAAATGGCGTGAACAGTTTTGCCCTTATGGCTATTCCGTTTTTTATACTATCGGGACAAATTATGGCGCAAGGTGGCATTGCGAAACGTTTAATTAACTGTGCCATGGCTCTTCTCGGAGCATTTCCTGGTGGGCTAGCACTGGTAAATGTGCTGTCGTGTACGCTATTTGGCGCTATATCTGGTTCAGCGGTTGCGGCAACATCTGCAATTGGTAGTTTTATGGTACCGCAAATGAAAAAAGCGGGTTATAGCCCCGAATTTTCAGCATCAGTAACCGCTGCTGCATCTACTACAGGCTTGTTGATCCCGCCTAGTAATATTTTGATTATTTATGCTATTGCCAGTGGCGGCGTTTCAATTTCTGCGCTGTTCTTAGCCGGTTATATCCCCGGACTCTTAGTGGCACTTTCGTTAATGATCTTCTGCGTTATTTACGCAAAGCGCAAAGGCTTTGCAACTGCTGATAGACTTCCTATAAAGGTTGTCCTCACTAGTGTATGGCAGGCATTACCGAGCCTAGCACTTATCTTTATCGTGATGGGCGGTATTATATCCGGTGTGTTCACTCCAACAGAAGCGGGTGCAATCGCTGTTATTTATGCGCTTTTACTTTCAGCAGGTTTCTATCGAGAAGTAGACATGGCGAAGTTTGGGGAAATACTCACCAAAACCGTTGAGACCACCGCAATAGTATTATTCCTTATTGCGACGTCTTCGGCTCTATCTTGGGTCTTATCTTACGAGAACATTCCTCAAGGTTTGACTGATGCGCTATTAGTGATCAGTGAAAACCCTCTTATTATTTTGCTAATTATCAACTTAATACTATTGCTCATTGGTGCATTTATGGATATGACGCCAGCTGTGTTGATATTTACTCCAATCTTTTTGCCTATTGCAGTTTCTTTAGGGATAGAACCACTGCAATTTGGCATTATGATGATTCTAAATTTATGCATAGGCTTATGTACGCCTCCGGTTGGCGCTATTTTGTTTGTTAGCTGTGCGGTTTCAAAAACCAAAATCGAAAAAATGGTTAAACCGATGCTACCTCTATATGTAAGCATGCTAGTGGTACTATTTTTAGTCACCATGTATGCACCCATTAGCACCTTTCTCCCTAGTCTCTTGGCACCCTAATATGCAGTGGGTGTCAGAGACCTTTTTAAGGCACTAAAAATTTTTTAGTGAAACCTTATGAACTAGGCGCTTGTTTTATGATGGAGTGCTTAGAATCTTGGTAAAGAACAAAAGCGCGCAGGGCGCCTGAGTATGGTCGGTAAAGGAAACAATATGAGCTTAAACAATAAGGTTATTCTAGTTGCAGGCGGTGGCAGAGACATTGGTGCTTCGTGCGCGATTGAACTGGCAAGTCAAGGTGCAAACGTTGCCATTACCTACCATTCGAGCGCCGATGGGGCAAACAGTGTTGTATCGCAGATCACGTCCGCTGGCGCGCAAGCAATTGCTATACAAGCCGACTTAACCCGAGCAGAAGATGCACAACAAGCGGTTGCTAAAACCATAGAACATTTTGGCAAGGTAGACGGTTTAGTTCATGTTTCAGGCGGTCTTTTGGCCAGAAAAACAATTGAAGAGATGGACTTGAAGCATTGGCAAAACGTGATGGATGTTAATCTGACGTCATTATATTTGATGACTCATACCATTATCCCTCATTTACCTGAGGGCGGCACAATTGTTACCTTCTCATCCCAAGCGGCCAGAGATGGCGGTGGTGCAGGCGCGGTGGCTTATGCCACAGCGAAGGGCGCTATTACCACTTTTACAAGAGCATTAGCAAAAGAGTTGGGCCCTAAAATTCGCGTTAACGCGGTATGCCCCGGTATGATTGCTACACAATTCCACGACAAATTTACGCAAAGTGACGTGCGTGAAAAGGTGGCAGCTGCAACTAACGCGAAAAGAGAAGGTACACCAGAAGAAGTTGCTAAGCTTGTGGCTTTCTTGATTGGGCCAGATTCGTCGTATATGTATGGAACTAACATTGATATAAATGGTGGTTTGTTGTTTTCATAAAATGCTTAACTAAGGTGTTTAACATGCCTTTTATTGTCAGGCTGAAAGCTTGCTTGAACCAAGGGCGATGTTGTTACCAATTAATTTTAGATTGGTAATAAAGTAAAAAAAGAGTATCCTTTACATACAGGTATTGTCTTCACTTAAACGTTTAATATGGCGATCAATAAGTGGCATTATCTAAACGGAATGATCTATTAAAAAGGTAACAACATGAAAACGCGTCGAATGTTCTGGCAAATAGCTGAAAAAATTGAAAACCTTATCGATTCGGGTCTTTATCCGCCAGGCAGTCGTTTACCCCCTGAAAGAGAACTAGCGGAAAACTTTGATGTAAGCAGGCCTACCATAAGAGAGGCTGTCATTGCCCTCGAGGTTATGCAACGAGTTGAAGTGAAAACCAGTTCAGGCGTATATGTTCTTGAAAGTCCAAAAGACAAAGAGAAAGAAACCTTAGCTAAAGTCAGTGCATTTGAACTTACTCAAGCAAGGGCGCTAGTAGAGGGCGAAGCAGCAGCGCTTGCAGCACAATCTATCACTCAAGAAGAGCTCGAAGCGTTAAAATCGACTCTTGATATTATGGAGTCTGGAGTAGGTGCCGAAGCTGCTGATAGAGAGTTCCACCTGATCATTTCTAAAGCAACAAAAAACCACGCCATTTTGCTTGCAGTACAGAAATTCTGGGAGTTAAGAGATTCACTACCACAGGTAAAAAGTGCTTATTCAAGTGTATGTAGTCAATCTGATAAAGACCGCTTACTGGAACATAAAGCCATTTATGAAAGTCTGAAACAAGGCAATATTCAAGGTGCTCGCGCTGCCATGCACGCTCACTTCAACCGACTCATTAATGCCTTGTTTGCTATGAGTGAAGCTGAAGCGCTTGAAGAAGTGCGCAAGAAAACCAGTCAGACGCGAGATTTGTATTCTTTAAATCACTTAGTGGGTTAATTTCGCTTCACTGTATAATAGCGTCTTATTAAAATAAGGCCGGCCCTAAGGGACTCGAACCCCTATTTGCAGCTTAGTAGGGAGTAGCCCCTCGAAGAGCAAAAGCATATATGAAATGCCTTTGATCGTTCCACACGTCTGTAAATAAGAAGGTGAGGGGGGTATTGAGCGTATGCAGCTAA
>CAYQMI010000113.1:0-3243 GCA_964418575.1 uncultured Glaciecola sp. | reverse complement strand
GTTTGGACTTGACCAGAACATAGGTCATTGGGTGATAAATTCGGTCAAAAGCTTTACTTATTCAAGCTTTATGGACAGTCTAAGCCAGCGTTAATAAGATAAGGCACATCCACTTGCGCGAATATTCAATCGAAATACTTAAAACGGCTGTTTGCCAAATCTTGAAGGTTGACCCTGCATTGGCTCTTGCTCAGGTGCCGTGGTCAGAAGAAACCAGAAAGAAATCGCACATTGGCGTAAGTGCAGATGAGCATATGCTTTTTTGGAATACGATTACACAGTTGGCTGGGCCGGATGTCGACTTTGTTACCTTGGGTCGTATTATGGGCAGTGGCGCTTTAAACCCGATATTGCTTGCCTGTGCGGCGGCACCAAACTTATGTATTGGACTGTCACGTGTTGCCAAATATAAAACGCTTTTTGGGCCGGTTAAACTGCATGTCACCCGCCTTTCTTCGGGCCTGAGTCTAAAGATTATCAGTGAGTATGATCATGTTCCGCTTCCGGCCTCACTTGGGTTTTCAATTGGCATATCTATTATTGAAAAGTCCCGTTTGCACACCGGAACCCACGTTGTGCCAAAGTCAGTGACTATTGCGGATGACGTTCCAGACAAACAAGGTTTAGATACTTATTTGGGAGTCACAGCTACCAAAGATGAGTACTTTTCGGTTGTTTTTGCCGAAAAAGATGTGGTTGCGCCATTTATTTCAGAAAATGATGCCCTATACAAAGCCATTGAAGTGGATTTAGAGAAACAGCTACAAGATAGAAGTAAACTTCAGTCATTTACTGAGCGTGTTGAAATTGAGATTCGTTGCTTATTGATCAATAGCCTCCCAAGAGTGGAAATGATATGTCATGAAATGGGCATGAGTCGCTCCACATTCCAAAGAGTATTAAAACAAGAAAATACCTCCTATCAGGAGATTCTAGATAAAGTTCGTTTGGACTTGGCAATCAGGTATTTAAGCAAGAGCAACCTTCAGCCAAGCAAAATTTCTAGCTTAGTGGGTTTCAGCGACCCCAAGTCTTTTCATCGTGCATTTAAAACATGGATGAAAAAGACGCCCGAAGAATATAGAGCACAACAGAATGATTAGAATAGCGCTGGCGTTTTTACTTGTTCTGTTTAGCTAGACGGCAGGCATTGCGAAAGCTCCTTAGTTTTTAGTATTGCATGAGCTAAGTTATCAAACTAACAAATCAATTTACAAAAGAGGTCATTGGGTGATTAATTAAGTCACGCAGTCGAACTGGTTAATCAAGCTCTCAATGCAATTGTCCGCATATATAAAAGCTTGGACTGGAAAATACTGTGACCGAATTAATCACTCTATGACCCTATTTGTCACTGTTATAAAAATCATATTCCGCATATTCTCATTAATGAAAAGTAAGAGGGGATGCGCTAAGCCCTTGTCTTTTTGAATACGAATAATGCAATAAGAAAAAGGGTATTTATATGACAGTTGAATCGTGGAGCGTCCTTGTATATGGGCTCCTCATACTTTTCACCGTGGTTTTCCAATCTATATACAATGTGATAACCGGGGCGCTAAGGTATGGGTTGAGTAATCGAGAAGGCGAGCAGCCCAATAAAGGGCCACTAGGTTTTAGAATAGACCGCACCTTATCTAACACTATCGAGGGCGCGCTTATGTATTTGCCGTTTGCGCTGATTGCCATTCACTTAGATATTTCTAATGTTTACACCCTATATGCAGCAATACTGACGATAATTTCGCGAGTTTTATACACGCCAATTTATATTTTGGGCATCGAAAAAATAAGAACCCTTGTTTGGACTGTCGGCTTTATTTCAATTCCGATGATAATGTATGGAATTTTTCTTGGCATGGGAGAGTAACTTTATGGAAAAAATAAATCATTTGAATACTCTAACCTGCGTCAGCGCGGGCGTATTTGCCGGCGGTACACTAATGGTCGAGCTTACCTTCGGTTTTAAATGGCAAGACTTGCTGCCAGAAGAGCTATTATTTGCTTTTCCAAATGACTGGAAGCATATAGCCACAACGATTATTCCCTTTGCGCTTTTGCAAACTTTTTTATTCCCTATCGCACTGTATTTATCGTGGCAAAACAAAGCGGCTCGATTGTTTTGGTTGCTAGCGCTAGGGCTCTGGTTAGCAAACTGCACCATCACCTCGGTTTACCACTTTCCTATTGTACTTAAGGCAATAGATGGCAACTACGACGTTTCGCAGATAAGTCAGGTGGTTGAACAATGGTTAATCTATCATTGGCCTCGGGTCTTACTGGGATTTGCTACTGCATATTTTGCGGTTTTAGCGGCAGTAAAAAGTCAGCGAAGAGGACACTTTTGATATGTTTCTAGAAAATAAGATTATTCTAATTACTGGCGGCAATGCAGGGATAGGCGAGGAAATGACTAAGCAGTTGTCTGCACTTGGTGCGACCATTATTATTTGTGGACGAAATGAAGCTTCATTAAAACAAGTGGCTGAGCAGTACAATGTTGACTTTATGCAATGTGATGTAACCAACGCTAATGATCAAATGAGATTGGTCAACCTTATTGAAGAAAAATACGGCATGCTAGATATGTTAATTAATAACGCAGGTATTATGAAAAAGTATGCGTTTATTAATGACACAAGTACTTTGGCGAACATTGAGCAAGAAATCACTATTAACGCCATGTCGCCGCTCACTACAACGTTTAGGTGCTTGCCTTTGTTGAAGCAAAGCGACGATGCCTCAGTGGTGTTTGTTAGTTCAGGGTTGGCCTATGTGCCATTTCCGTCAACGCCTGTATACACGGGCACTAAATCTTTAATTCATCACTGTGCGCAAACCCTTCGTCATCAATTTAAAGCACAAAATATTAAAGTATTCGAATTATTGCCACCAGCAACGCAAACCACTATGGCAGACAATTTTGCATCACCAAAAGTCAAGCTTATGCCGGTTGATAAAATGGTTGAGGAGTTTATTCGTGGTCTCAAAAATGAGCGCTATGAAATTGCAGCGGGTGCGTCTAAGCAAATGCGATTGATTAGTCGTATCGCGCCTAATTTTTTAATTAAGCAATTAGTAAAAGCGTTTCCCTAAATAATTGTGCTGGCGCTTAAATTAGGCGCATGTATAAAAATAGAACTCGCGGTTAGAAAGATTGCCGCTTCTTTGCTAGCAACTTTCGCTTAATAAAATACAAACAGTCGCTTATCACTGTTGGGGGAGGATTAAAGTTAACAATTG
>CAYQMI010000112.1:9780-11672 GCA_964418575.1 uncultured Glaciecola sp. | reverse complement strand
GACACTCTTAACGAGTGCCCACACAGATTGTCTTGTTATAAATTGTTAAAGAGCGGTGCAAGGCATTGCTGCGTTGCGGCTTGGAAGCTTAGCTCCTCAAGCGGGATGCGTATAATATAGAATCGCATCTGAGAGTCAAGTTTTTTATTCAAATATTTCGAATTTATTTTCACTTGAAACCCGCATCAACAAAGGCTTTTGGGAAGGTGTTGGTTTTGCAACCGACTGTCTTCTTAATGAGTTCTCGTTGAAGCGAGCGCGCATTCTACAGACATAGGATATGAGGTCAAGGGCATTTCTAAAATAATTGCATATTTTTGTTTTTTTGCGGCTTAATAGTACAATCCGCTCACTTGATAAACTAATAAGTTAATCGTTTTAACATTTACCGAGGTTTTCGTGACAATAAGGCATTACAAAGAAGAGTATCCAAAGTTTGATGAAACGGTCTATATAGATAATAGCGCAGTTATTGTAGGTAAAGTTGAGTTGGGAAAAGACGCTAGCATCTGGCCTTTAGTTGCAGCACGTGGTGACGTGAACTTTATCAAAATAGGCGAGCGCAGTAATGTACAGGATGGCACGGTGCTGCATGTCACAAGAGTTTCTAAGTCAAACCCGACGGGCTTTCCGCTTATTATAGGAGATGATGTTACTGTTGGTCATAAATGTATGCTTCATGGATGCACGCTTGGTAATAGGATTTTGGTTGGCATGGGCGCCATCATTATGGATGGCGTTGTTGTAAAAGACGACGTGTTTATCGGTGCTGGTGCTTTAATACCTCCCAACAAAACATTAGAAAGCGGTTATCTTTATGTAGGCAATCCAGCGCGTCAGGTTAGAAAACTTAAGGATCCCGAACTTCAATTTCTCAAACAATCGGCTGATAACTACGTCAAACTTAAAGATGAGTATCTAGCCTTTTCTTAAAAGCTGCCGGATACTCTTGGTATCCGGTTGTTTATCAAACCAGTAATTAAAACTTACCGCAGCTTGTTCAACAAGCATTCCAAGACCGTCGATGGCTTGTGCACAACCCTCCTGTTGCGCCCACTGCAAAAATGATGTGGGCGTATCACGATAAACCATGTCATACACAATAGATTGCGGCCCAAACACCGAAGAGCTTACATTCGGCAATTCGTTATTCAAACTTAAAGATGTTGCATTAATTATCACATCGAATGCATGACTTTGCCGCGTCAATAACTGTAACTCACATGTAGAGTAAGCCTTCGCTTGTTCAATTAAAGCCTCAGCTTTTTCTACACTTCTATTGTATATAGTGGCAGCGCTAACGCCGGCATTGAGTATTGCCGGTAGGGCCCCTTTTGCGGCGCCACCTGCCCCGATTAATAAAACAGTTTTGTTGTGTAAATCAACACCATGAAAAGCAAAGTCGGCCACTAAGCCCAAGCCGTCAGTGTTGGCACCTATATATTTATCATCGCTCGGTTTCTTGATAATAGTGTTCACTGCGCCAGAAAGAGAGGCTTGAGTACTCAGCTCATCTACCCATTCAAAAGCAAGCTCTTTAAAGGGCATGGTAACATTTGCGCCAATCGCATTTGTTTGTTGAAAAAAAATATCTAGGTCATCTTTGAATATAGCTAGTTCTGAATATTGCTTTGAGTATTCTAAAGCGATGCCAAATTGCTGGGCAAATTGCTGATGAATAATGGGGGATTTGCTTTGCTCAATTGGGTTACCAAAGACCCCAGCGATTGCTGTCATAGTGGATTGTATCTGTTAACGAATTAAGTATCGCGTAACACTACACAAAATAAAGGCATAAAAAAAGCTCGCTGGTGTTGCCAGCGAGCTTTATCATCAAGTACTTACTACTATTAGAACTTATAACCTACTGATACGGTGTATACCCAAGGATC
>CAYQMI010000112.1:0-9680 GCA_964418575.1 uncultured Glaciecola sp. | reverse complement strand
GCAACCATAGTTAAGCCAGCTCTTACCAACCAGTCTCCTTTCTCATAGGCTAGCGCAGTGCTAGTGGTTGCAGCTAAAGCAGAAAGTACAGTAAGTGATATAAGTGTTTTCTTCATTTTTGTTTTGCTCCTGATTATTTGGCAATCATCTTACTTACGAGCAAAGCAATAACATTGATCTAGATTAATGTTTTGAAAACAGCTATTTAGCAACGTTTGATCTGTTGATCCAAATCAACTTTTTCCGATGATTAATTGGAACTATTCAAACAAAGCCAGTCCACAGGTTTTAAATATTGGTGTAAAAGGGCTTCTGGGCTACCTTCTTCTGGCGTCATATTGTATTCCCAACGAGCCAGTGGCGGCATCGACATTAATATCGATTCAGTACGCCCGCCAGTTTGTAATCCAAACAAGGTACCCCGGTCATAAACGAGGTTAAATTCAACGTAGCGGCCGCGGCGATATAATTGAAATTGACGCTCATTGTCGCTGTATTCTTTGTGTTTACGCTTTTCAACTATTGGAAGATAGGCATCAGTGAAGCCTTCACCAACCGCTCGCATAAATGCAAAAGAATGATCAAAGCCCCATTCATTTAAATCATCAAAGAATAAACCTCCTACCCCGCGAGTCTCATTTCGATGTTTTAAATAAAAGTATTTGTCGCACCACTCCTTATACTTTTTATACACGCCCTCACCAAAGGGCTCGCATAAATCAAACGCCACCTGATGCCAATGCGTAGCGTCTTCTTCAAATACATAGCTTGGCGTTAAATCAAAACCACCACCAAACCACCAAATAGGCGCTTCACCTTCTTTTTCCGCAATAAAAAAGCGAACGTTTGCATGAGATGTGGGTATATACGGGGAATGCGGGTGAATAACAAGCGAGACTCCCATCGCTTGAAAGTTTCTGCCCGCTAATTCAGGTCGAGCAGCGGTTGCAGAGGGAGGCATCTGAGTGCCAAATACATGGGAAAAATTCACGCCGCCTTGTTCTATAACGGCGCCTTTACTGAGCACTCTGGAGCGCCCACCACCGCCCTCTTCTCTTAACCAAGTGTCTTCAATAAACTGCCCTTCGCCGTCAGCCTTTGCCAATGATTCGCAAATATCATCTTGTAGCTTTAACAAAAACGATTTAACCGCTTCTATTTGGGATTCACTTACAAGGTTGTGCTTTGGGTTTGAATCACTCATGAACGCAAAATTTCCATTGTTAAACTGTTTATAATTTTACTCGGCGTTGTTTGCTCACCCAAACTACCGTCTATTAATACGACTTCGTCTGCAAAGTAACCATCGACCTGCTCGGGACTTCTGGCTGGCTCCTCACTTGCCGGGTTTGCGCTAGTCGAGACTAAGGGGCTATTCACGGCCCAGCACATCTGTTGCACAAGAGGATGGCTCGTTACCCTCACGGCAACCATATCTGAGTCACCGCTTATAAATGCAGGAGTGTGTGAAGATTTTGGCAACAACCATGTGACAGGGCCTGGCCAGCTATCGATAATTTTGCTTTGGGTGTGAATGTCGAGCGACTCAAACTCTACAAACGGCAGTATTTGTTCAATGGTTTGTGCGATTAAAATCATGCCTTTTTCTACAGGTCGTTGTTTTAATCGCAATATTTCATATACCGCACTTTCGTTAAGCGGGTCGCAACCTAAGCCATATACCGCCTCTGTTGGGTAGGCGAATACTTTGCCTTGTGCGTAATCTTGTCTAAATTGTTCTGCATCAAATCGCATGTGTTAGGGCTTCTCTACAAATCGGTTTGTTGATGATGTCCGCACTCTGGCTTGGCGCATATCAACCCTTGTTTATCTTTAGCTTGAACAAGCATTATAGGCGAGTGACATACTTCGCAAGTTTGAGCAATTGGCATTGCATTGAGCACATACTTACATGAAGGGTAGTTATTACACGCATAAAAAAACTTTCCAAAGCGGTTTTGTTTCTTTTCAATTTGCCCCTTTTTGCATGAGGGGCAATCGACAGGCGTGTATTGTGCCGTTTTTTTAGCAGAATGATTATTCGAAATAAAATGACAACTTGGAAAGTTTGTACAACCAATAAACATCCCATAGCGACCTTTTTTAACGGCAAGAGGAGAATCGCACTGAGGACAATGACTCTCGGGCATTTCTTTTATGAGTGTAACGTCATTTGAGCCAAGAGACTGGGTAAAGTCACACTTTGGATAAGCACTGCAGCCTAAAAAAGTAGTTTTGCCTACGTGCTTTACCGTTAAATGCGCGTCACATTTAGGACAATTTCCATAGGCTAATTCGTTTGCGCCATGGGCTGACGCAAACAGCTCATTATTGATTTTTGCCATAATAGCTTAGTGCAGCAGGCCTTGTGGAGCTTCAAACAACAGCTCTTCCATTTGCTCGTATGCTAGCTCTTTACCCGGTACATTAAACAACACCATCAACACTACCCACTTTAAATCTACCAAGCAAAATTCATTAGTTTCGATTTCCATGACTCTGTCGAGAACCATTTCACGAGTGCTTGCATCTAGCACATTGATTTGCTCTAGAAACAATAAGAAGCCTCGAGATTCAGTATCTAATCTTTGCTGCTCCTCAAAGGTATATAAACGGGTGTTACTCGGTTTGCTGCTGTACTGTAGGTAAGGATTTGCATCTGAGCTTTGCAGTTCACAAAGCTTTTCGAGCCAAGCTAAGGCTTTGAATATTTCATCGTGATGGAAGCCCGCACGAATTAACTCATCGGTTAGCTCGTCTTGATCAACCATAATGTCAGATTGATCATGTACTAAGTTCTCAAATAGATACATGAGGATATCGAACATATTTAGCCCCTCAATTTAACGTAGCCTTCAGGTGTTGAAGCTACAATGCCACGCAACTCATATTGTAATAATTGTGTTAGCACGTCAGAAACTGGCATGCCGGTGCGTTTAGCGATCAGATCAACTGATATAGCGCTGTAACTAACACTATCTAACAATGGATCAGATGCCAAGGGTTGATTGCTACTTTTTTTAAGATTATCCACAATTTCTATAGGTTTACTTAAAAATGGCAGTTCATCGAGTATATCTTGAGCGTTTTCTACTAGTTTTGCGCCTGATTTAATAAGGTAGTGGCAACCCTCAGCATTTGGATTGTATATAGCGTTTGGTACGGCAAACACCTCTTTATTCTGTTCCAGAGCATATCGTGCTGTGACTAAAGTGCCACTTTTGATTTTAGCTTCTATCACAATGACCCCTAAAGACAAGCCACTGATGATGCGGTTGCGTCGTGGAAAGAGGCTTGCGTGAGGTGCGGTGCCGGGCACAAATTCACTGACAATCGCCCCTTCTTGCTGAATCTCATAATAGAGCTGCTGATGACGCTTTGGATAAGCAATGTCAGGCCCGCAACCTAGGACCGCTAGCGTGGGTATTGAGTGATGCAGGCTTGCGCGGTGACTTAAACCATCAACACCAAGCGCCATGCCGCTAGTAATACATATATCCATAGAGCTAGCGATGCTGCTCACCAAGTCGTCAACTACGACGTGCGCATACTGGCTTGGTGAGCGAGTACCAATCATGGCTAGCTGCGGGCGGTTTAAACAAGCTACATTGCCAGCAATGAAAAGAAACAAGGGTGGCCGGCTTAGCTGCTTTAGATGCTCAGGGTAGTGAGTATCACTGATCCCAATAAAATGATGTTTATCGCTGCTGTCTAGCCACTTCTGCGCCTTTGCTATTGTGTTTGTAACGCTGCGACTAGGTACACGAATCGCATTTATCTGCGCAGGCTGCCAACCACAAGCACTTAGTTGCTTGTCGCTTTGCTGTGGAATATCTAGCAGATTGCATTGGCAAAAATCGGCGGTTTTATTGAGCGATGCTATCCCCATCTTGGGGATCGCATCAAGCGTTAGGTAAGTATGCATCTGGCACTCTACTGAGCGCTGACTGACCGAATCCGTGGTCATGTGAATATCCTTTTTACATAATATTAATCTTTTGGTGGGGTTGGGCTAGCGATTATCTCACCGCCAACTAAATGTGTTGAAGCTTTTGTTACCCATGCATAGCTGGCATGTTCAAAACCGCGGATAACTACCAACTCACCGACTTTATAAGCAGGTTGCTCAATGGTTTCACCTAGGCTGAAAAGTGACTTTATTGTGCCGCCTTCAGCTGAATGAGAGGTCTCTTCTTTAAAATCTACATCTGGACCTTGTTTATAGATACCAAATACAGTACCCGGCTCTACTTTCCGCTCGCCAATGTTGATAATCACAACATCGTGTTTAGAAATGATGTTGTAACCGTTGATATTAGACACTAGCTCACCCTTTTGGCGAGTTGCCGGTTGCAAAGTTAAGTCATTGTCAGCAAAGTCCATAGCAGGGCGAAGTTTGTCGCCTTTTTTAACTTCGCGAATACTGTTGGCAACTTTAACCACATATTTATCGCTGTTTACGTCGGTTGAAAACTCTGCGCCACTAAGTTGTATAACCTGTACACCTAAAAGTGCTCCTAGGCTGTCGTAAACCTCTCGTTCTTTACGAACAATATCAAATTCGGTTACCTGGGCTTCTTCTGCGGTAGCTAAGGCTTTGGTCAGAACATAATCTTCATCTACAAAGCGCGCGGTTCCCTCACGATCGGTCAAAACTGCTGGAAGCGCTTCGAAGTCTTCAACGGTCATGATGCTATCGCTGTTAATAAACATTTTGATTGCATCCCATGGCAAGACATTAATTGGCGTTTTCTTTTCAATGCGTCGCGCGTCAGGAGTTAATGTAACTAAAGGTTTATCTCTGACCACTTCTAAAATTGGTACGCCATTTTGCCAACGTAGACGAAGCATGTCGCCAGGATAAATCAAATGCGGGTTTTCAATTTGAGTATTGCTTCTCCATAGCTCAGGCCATCTCCACGGCTGATCTAAAAAGAGGCTAGATATGTCCCAAAGGGTATCACCCTTCTCAACAACATAAGTTTGCGGTGCATCTGTTCTGATATTCACCACATCTGCATGCACTGATTGAACTAGGCAAACACCTACTGCAAAAATGGCAATAAGACGTGTAATGAGACTTTTTAACGGCATGATTGAGTTCCTGTACGAATATCAGTTTATTAATAACATGACTGTTGTATAATTCGTTATCGGTTTGAATTTAATAAATTTAACCTTAAATCTATATATAAATCAGCAATATTTGTTCGCAATGTACCATGTTATGACAAATTCGTTGACAATAAATACAAATTCTCCCTTATTCGTATGGATTTGTATACTGACCTAAAGAGTGTTTTATGGCTGTACTAGAAGTATTAACCTTCCCAGACGAACGACTGCGCATTATTGCAAAGCCTGTGGAAGAAGTGAATGACAATATACGACAATTAGTCGACGACATGTTTGAGACAATGCGCGACGAACGTGGCATTGGCTTGGCGGCAACCCAAGTGAACGTGCATAAACGCGTTGTTGTCATGGATGTAAGTGATGAGCACAATGAGCCACGCGTGTTTATTAACCCTGTGATCACCCACAAAAATGGCACCACGGTGAGCGAGGAAGGATGCCTGTCTGTACCAAACAATTACGCGAAGATAGACCGAGCAGAGTCTATTACGGTAAAAGCGCTTGATAAAAATGGAAAAGAATTTGAACTAGAGGCAGATGGCTTGTTAGCAATTTGTATTCAACATGAACTCGACCATTTAGAAGGTAAACTGTTTGTTGATTATCTTTCATCACTTAAGCGTGAACGCATAAAAAAGAAGCTAGAAAAAGAAGCTAAGCTAGCTGCTCGTGAAAACTAAACTTAAGATTGGTGAGGCCTTGCTATGAATATTGTTTTTGCAGGCACGCCTGATTTTGCGGCAGCTCACCTCAAGGCTCTAATTGACGCGAAATACAATATAAAAGCGGTTTATACCCAACCAGATAGACCAGCAGGTAGAGGCAAAAAGCTTAGCCCTAGCGCAGTTAAGCAGCTTGCTTTAGAGCATGACTTAGCGCTTGAGCAACCGCTTAATTTCAAATCAGAAGATACAGTTGAAACGCTTAAAAAGTATCAAGCAGACATCATGATTGTGGTTGCCTACGGCCTGATATTGCCTAAAAGTGTACTTGATACACCGCCTCTTGGATGCTTAAACGTACACGGTTCTCTTTTACCTAAATGGCGAGGAGCTGCGCCTATTCAGCGCGCAATATGGGCGGGGGATACCAATACAGGCGTCGCTATTATGCAAATGGACGAAGGTTTAGATACTGGAGATGTCTTGCTGCAAAAATCGATTGCAGTAGAAAGCGACGATACCAGTGCCAGTATGTACGCAAAGTTGGCAGAACTCGGCCCGCTTGCACTCGTTGAATGCCTTGAAAAGCTACCTTCTTTAAGCCCCGTTAAACAAGATGATGCGCTAGCAAGCTATGCAAAAAAATTGAGTAAAGAAGAAGCAAAATGCGATTGGTCCCTAGACTCTGAACAGCTTGAACGGAATGTAAGAGCCTTCAATCCATGGCCGATGGCTTGGTTTGATTTCGCTGAGCAAAATGTCAAAATTCATCATGCTCATTGTGTTAAACAAGACAGTGAGAAGGCACCGGGCACGGTGCTTAACTTTAATAAACACGGTCTAGACATCGCTTGTGCAAAAGGAGTATTGCGCATCACAAAACTACAAGTTCCTGGCAAAAAAGCACAAGATCTTAGCCAGTTAGTAAATGGAAACGCTGAAATGTTTACCATAGGCAGCGTGCTTTAAGATGGCTCGCAAAGGGCATGGCCAGCAACAAGGACGTGAGACTGCACCACGGCATTCTATTCACTTGAGAGCAGATGCTGCTTGGGCGCTACTACAAATTTTAGAGTATGGTGCGTCGTCCCGAGAAGTAATGCCCGCCGTTTTTGCCCGTCATCAAAAAGCACAAGACCGAGCATGGCTTCAGGAAACAGTGTTTGGGGTATTACGTGTTTTGCCAACCCTGCAAAGCTGGTTACGACAGTTATTATCCTCCCCTCTCAAAAAGCAGCAAAAAATCATTGAGCATTTGATTATGCTTGGCCTATTCCAACAGGCCTTTATGCGCACTTCTTCTCATGCTGCCGTCTCTGAAACGGTAAATGCTAGCAAGGTATTAAAGCAGCCACAGCTTAGCGGTGTGGTAAACGCTATTTTACGGAATTTTGAGCGTCAGAATATGGCGCAGCAAACGCAGCATGAACCTCACGTGATTGCCAACTTGCCAAAGTGGCTCTATAAAAAGTTACTAGCAACCTATCCTGATGAGATTGCAAATATTAGCGAGGCAATGCAGCAAAAGCCTCCTTTGTATTTGCGAGTGAACACTTTACACACTAGCGTCGACGAATACAGCCAGCTTCTCACCGAGCGCGAACTCGCCCATGAAATAATTGAGCCGAGTGCTATCCGCCTCGAAAAATATGCAGACGTTACCGGCTTACCCTTGTTTGAAAGTGGCGGATTTTCTGTACAAGATTTAGCGGCACAACAGTCCGCTCAACTATTAAATGTGCAAGCAGGTGATATAGTGCTTGATGCTTGCGCCGCTCCTGGCGGAAAAACTTCGGCAATTATTGAAGGGTGCCCAGAGCTCGGAGCAATTTATGCTATTGATAACGTGCAAGAGCGTAATACGCGCACCATCGAGAATTTAACCCGTCTTGGGCATGTAGAACAACTAGAACAAAGGCTTCAAATAGTTAATGCAGATGCCAGCAAGCCCGCTACCTATTCTTCTTTGCCGATTTTTAATAAAATACTACTCGACGCTCCTTGCTCTGCAACTGGGGTGATAAGGCGCCACCCCGATATAAAGTGGCATCGTAAAGCAAACGACATCGACGTATTAATTGATTTGCAATATCGTATTTTAGAGACGGTATGGGAGCGTCTAGCGCCTGGCGGTATTCTACTTTATGCCACTTGCTCGATACTTCCACAAGAAAATGGCGAACAAATCGCGCGGTTTCTGGAGGCTCACGAAGATGCAGTTCACCTTCCTATTGAGTTTGAACAGAAAGAAGATGCTTTAGGTTGGCAAATACTGCCAGGTGAACAAAACATGGATGGTTTCTTTTACGCTAGACTGCTAAAGTCGGCATAGCGGGAAACATGAGCACAGTAATTGATGAGAAGTTAATTGATGAGAAGTGAGCGATGAAGATCATCATCATTGGCGCAGGTCAGGTAGGCGGCACGCTTGCTGAGAACTTAGTAGGTGAAAATAACGAAATCACCTTGATTGATTCTGATATTGGCATATTGGAATCCTTGCAAAATCGTCTTGATTTGCAAGTTGTGTGCGGTATTGGCTCTCATCCCGACATACTTAAAAAAGCTGGCGCAGAAGATGCCGACATGCTCATCGCGGTAACCAGTAGCGATGAGAGCAATATGATGGCTTGCCAGGTTGCGTACAGCCTATTCAAAACCCCTACCAAAATCGCTCGCGTACGCTCCGAACAATATATTATTTATCAAGACCAGCTCTATAAGCACCAAGACATTCCGGTAGACCACTTGATTGCACCAGAGCAGCTCGTAACGACCGCAATAAAACGCTTGATTGACTACCCCGGCGCACTACAAGTGGTTGAGTTTGCCGACGGCAAAGCTAGCTTAGTAGCGGTAAAAGCCTATTATGGCGGTTTACTTGTAGGGCATGCGCTATCAGCGTTAAAAGAACACATGCCCAATGTAGACACGCGAGTAGCCGCTATATATCGCCGCGGACGCCCTATTCGCCCACTCGGCTCTACAGTGATTGAAGCCGACGACGAAGTGTTTTTTATTGCCGATACGAAGCATATTCGTGCGGTTATGAGCGAACTACAAAAATTAGAATCTAGCTATAAGCGCATTATGATTGCAGGCGGTGGCTTGATTGGCGCAGGCTTAGCGAAACGTTTAGAAGAAAAACACAACGTTAAGCTTATTGAATACGACGCCGAGCGCGCGCAATACCTATCCACAGTGCTAGACAAAGCCATCGTGTTCCAGGGTGATGCGTCTGACGCATCTTTACTATCGGAAGAAAACGTAGAACAAGTCGATGCCTTCATTGCCGTAACCAACGACGATGAAGCAAATATTATGTCGGCCATGTTGGCAAAGCGAATGGGCGCACAAAAAGCCATGGTACTGATTCAGCGCAGCGCATATGTTGACTTAGTACAAGGCGGCGATATTGATATTGCCTTCTCTCCACAACAAGCCACTATTTCCGCGCTGCTAACGCATGTAAGGCGTGGAGACATAGTAAACGTTCACTCACTACGTCGCGGTGCAGCCGAAGCTATTGAAGCAATAGCTCATGGGGACGAGTCCACCTCAAAAGTAATAGGCAAACAAATTCAAGACATAAAACTTCCACCCGGCACAACCATTGGCGCCGTTGTAAGAAAAGACGAAGTGATCATCGCGCACAGCGACACGATAATCCAAGCAAACGATCATGTAATTCTATTCTTAGTCGACAAGAAATTTATTTGGGATGTGGAAAAGCTGTTTCAACCTAGTGCATTGTTTTTTGGGTAAACGTGTTTAATACCTAGGTTTAATGACGCTCGCCTAAAAAATTGTAATTCCCACGAAGATGGAATGCTGTTCGGTTAAGCAAGTTACGGTCATTCCCGCGAAGGCGGGAACCCCCAA
>CAYQMI010000111.1:10176-11731 GCA_964418575.1 uncultured Glaciecola sp. | reverse complement strand
CATAGCCTTTATTTGCCCAGTGTTGCATCAACAGACCTCGATTTCCTGCCCAACGATTCGCTACTACCTGCACGCCAGGGCCAGAATATAAATATACAATTGCCGGACGCTTTTCGCTGGTGTTTTTTGGAGTGTATAAACGATATAACAATTCGGTATCGTCATTCGCTGCAATGCTACCAAAGCTGGGCTCAATCCACTTTTGCATATAGGGATGCAGAGGGTGGCCTTGTTCAACTTTGTTTTCAGCCAACCATGTCAGGCGCTCACCGCTTGCTTTGTAAAGTCCAACTTGCGGCGGCGTATTCACATTAGAACGTTTGTTTACAAAAACGCTACCATCGTGACTAAAGGTAGCTTGATTGTAATAACCTGCATCGCTTAATCGTGTAATTTTGCTGTCAGTTAATGAAAGCGCATAAATATGGCGCTCAAGAGGTGTATCTTTTCGCCCTTCAAAATATAAAAGCGTGGCATCATCATTTACGCCAGCAATGCTATCTACCACCCATGTACCTTCGGTTAGCTGCTTCACTAAGCTCCCGTCATTTTTATAAAGGTATAGGTGATGAAAGCCATCTCGTTCTGAGGCCCAAACAAAGTTTTCATCATCAAGAAATAGTAGGTCGTCGTGCAGGTTAATCCAGGTTTTGCTGGTTTCTTGCAGCAGTTGCTTGTTGCTATCACTGCTAAGGGAATATGCCATAAGGTCTAATGTTTTTTGGTCTCGCGACTGCACCTGATAGGTAAGCGTATTCGCATCCATCCAATTCACTCGAGCCAAATAAATGTCTTTAGTATCGCTTAATTCAATCCATTTGCTGGCCTGCTCTGAACCGACCGCTTTTACCGCTAGCTCGACTACTGCGTTGTCTGTGCCGGCTTTAGGGTATTTTTGCTCAATCGTTTTAATGGATTCTGCATAAATTTCAGAACGCGTGATCACCAGCACATCGGTATTATCAACTTTGGTAAAAGCAATGTGCTTTTCATCTGGAGACCACCAATACCCGGTCATGCGCGACATTTCTTCTTGGGCAACAAATTCCGCCATACCCATTTTTATATTGCCACCGCCTTCGGTGGTAATAGCGATTTCTTTACCTTGTTCAATATCCATGACATATAAGTTTTGCTCACGAATATAAGAAATGTAATTGCCTTTTGGTGAGAACTTTACGTCGGTTTCAAACTCAGGCGTATTCACTAATTTTTTTGCCGCGGGTGTGCCAAGTTTGTAGTAGAAGACATCGCCCGCAAGCGGAAAGAGTAGGGCCGTGCCGTCGTTTGACCATGAATAGTTCATGATGCCAGAGCCATATACCCGCATGCGTTCACGCCTTGCCTTTTCTTCATCTGAAAGCACCTCTTCACCGTCGTGAAGGTCGTCAGAGTCAAACAGCAACTGGGTTTTGTCTTCGGCGATATTGTATTCCCACAGGTCGTAGCGCTCGTAGTCGTCTTCTTTACCTTTAGTGAACGTAACGCGTTTTCCATCAGGAGATACTTGAATGTTTGTTGGTGTGGTGCCTGCAAGCGCAGGAGATTGCATAAT
>CAYQMI010000111.1:3235-10076 GCA_964418575.1 uncultured Glaciecola sp. | reverse complement strand
TTGTTTATTGTTATGTTAACCAAGTTATAAGGCTACCATAAATGAAGGCTGAATGAGTAAAAAATACACCGCAACGGTGCTCGGAGCAACGGGCTTGGTAGGTAAAGCATTGGTAAATCAGCTTTGCCAAGATGAGCGATATGAAAAAGTTACCTGTTTAGTAAGGGCGCCTCTGGCGCAGTCAGAGTACTTTGATCCTATGGGAAAGATACAGGCCTTAGTCATCGATTTTGACGAATTACAAGATTATCAAGGTTATTTTACCGTAGAGCATGTTTATTGCTGTTTGGGTACCACTATGAAGCAAGCTGGTAGTAAAAAGGCGTTTCGCAGAGTAGATTTCGAATTTGTGCATGTTGCGGCGCAGTTGGCCCGCGCTCAGCGGGCTACGAGTTTTGTGTGGATTTCTTCCATCAATGCAGATGCTAAGAGTAAGAACTTTTATCTTAAGGTAAAAGGGGAGCTTGAAAATGCAATACTAACCATGCCGCAGTTAAACAATGCGGCTGCTGTGCGTCCACCGTTGCTCGACGGTAAGCGCAAACAAGACAGGCCAGGGGAATCATTTGCAATTAAGCTACTCAACTTTTTAGGTCCAGTTATGCGTGGTCCACTAGCAAAATATCGGCCTGTAAGACCGCAGCAGGTTGCAAATCAGATGATTACTTTGCAAGTTTTTTAAACAATTGTGCTTTAGTGCTAAAGTAAATAGCGCAATTGGTGGATATATAAAGAATCAGATTAAACAATACACATAGGCAATATTGATGGAAAATATCCTTCCCGCATCAATTAAAGCATTATTTGACCATGTAACCGTGGAAAAATTTTGGTGGGATGGTGTGCAAGTTAATATTCCTTTTCACTGTGTTTATGCTGTTATCCCGAATCCAGTCGCCGACCATTACACGCAAATAAATGGTTTAAAAGTGCCCATACTCAAATTGGGCGCTTACCAAGTGCCGGTGTGGGATCCCATGCATAAAGAATTGAAAACAATGCCAAAGTTCGCTGTCGTGCTGACTCATCAAGAGGGTGATAAATTTGGCTTGTATGCTTATCCTGCTGATTGTATGGATGAGTCATACAGCATTTCTTATGATGAATGGTTTGCGCGTCAAAAAATAAGCTAGTTCCTCTCCAGGTGTATCTAAACGCCAAGTAGTAAGAATTGTCACTGGTAATTTATCTATAACTGCGCATAATACGCACCCCCTAATTATTGCCTTCGAGGAAATATTGGATAAACACATTATTATTGCTGAGGCCTTTGGTGCAATTGCCGTGGTATTTAACTTTATTGGTTATCGCCAGCAAGACATTAATCGCTACCGCTTGATTTCCGCTTTTGCACTCGCCGCCGTTAGCACTCACTTTTTCATGCTCGACGCCCTTGCTGCTGGCATAGGAACGGCAATGGCATGTGTCAGAAACTTAATTGCAATGCACTATCGTGGAAATGGCGTGTTGGCTTTATTTGTGGTGCTAAACATTGCATTTTTCAGTTATGAATGGGGCGTTTTAGACAGTCCTTGGATCATCATTATTGCTTATTCTTCATCTATGATATTTACCGTAGGCTCTATTGTGCTTAGTAACGCTGCTCAAATACGTCGTTGGTTTATATTCGCAGAAGGGCTTGGTTTGGTGTATGCGATATTAGTGGGCAGTATTTTTGGTACTATTTTTAATATCAGTAATTTGTGCAGTATTTTTTATGTATTGTTTAAAGACCGCAGAGCGCTTAATAACAGCAAAACCGAAGAGAGCATAGAATAAGAAGATGTTTGTGTAGCTGTCATTTTCTCAAAAAAAACGCCAGCATGCTGCTGGCGTTTTTATTAATCGCTTTACGACTTAATCTTTTTTAACCAGTACCGATACGTTCACGATTCCCGCCATCTTCACTTGGTCCATAACCTCAACAACAATACCGTGCTCGGTATTCTCGTGAGCTTGAATAGCAGCAGTATCTGTCGCATTTTCAGCAAGGTAGGTTTGGGTGTTTGCAACCACACGGCGGATATCGACAATTCGACCACCCATCATTATTTGACCAGTATCGTCAATCCGAATAGACAATGCCTTACTAGGCTGGTTGGTAGGCGTATTGTCTTTTGGACGGTTCGCCATTAAGCCTTTTTCTGACGAAAAGGTAGTGGTTACGATAAAAAATATCAACATGATGAATACAATGTCGAGCATTGGTGTCATGTCGATTTGCGCGTCATCATCGGCCGATGTATGCTTTTTTCTTTTCATTTTTTGACAGCTCTCTTTACCTTTCTTGACGCTATAGTATATCTATTCGTATTAAAATGAATAGGGGGAGAAGTAAAATTCATTCACATTTTTCAAAAAATCTGTCCAAACTAAGGTTCTCATTTATTAATTGAGTGATTTTCGAACGCTTACTGTCCTTGCTTCCACTCTTGAATAATTTGCTGACTCCATTGCTCAATTCGCTCCTCAGTGAGTTCAAATTGGTTTTCGTCATCAAGACTCAAACCCACAAAATACTCGCCATCTTCGGTTAGCCCTTTAGAGGCAATAAACTCATAGCCACCTACCGGCCAATAGCCAACCACGTCGCAACCTAAAACAATCAGTTCATCGTGCAGCATACCTAATGCATCTTGAAACCAATCGGCATAACCCATCTGGTCGCCTAGTCCGAATAATGCAACGGTTTTACCTTCAAGAGATAACTGCGCTATGTCATCCCAGGTGGACTCCCAGTCTTCTTGTAATTCACCAAAATCCCAGGTAGAGATCCCGTAAATAATAAAATCATACTCCTGCGATTTTGCTAAGGGAGTATCTTTTATATCAAACAAGTCCACCGCTTGATTGAGCTTATTCTGCAGTGCCGCCTGCAGCTTTTCACCAGCCATTTCGGTATAACAAGTAGTGGAACCAAAAAAGATACCAATGCGTTTTAGTGAGCTCATAAATCTCTTATCAAATTATAAATATTAAAGGCTAGGCTTAAACGTTACTTGTCTACCATCGGCGCAGATCACCTTACAGGCAGTTTCTTTGCCATTTTCATCTAACTGCAATAGGCCAAAACTGCATGCGTTAACTACATCGCGCTCAGTGCCTTCGGGGTGTCGTTGTTTTACAGACATGTTTCGTCTTTTAGTTAACCAGTTAAGTGGAGAGCGGTGACCATAAAACCAACGATTGAGTCTTTCAAACCAAATTAAAAGCTTGTCTGGGAACTCATTATGTAGACCTGAGCAAGTAAACTGCAGTATTTTCGGGCTGTTTCGTCTGAATCTCAGACTTACATCATACACAAAAGAATAATGCACATCCCCTGACAAAATAATAAAGTTTGGCGGGGTTTTAATGTGCCTGAACATATTCAGCATAACGCTTGCGGTGCCTCTATGCGCCATCCAGTTTTCAGCGTCTACCACAAGCGCACCACCAAAAAAGGTAAAGACTCTCTGTATCGCTTCTATGGATTTGATGCCATAAACCGGCGCTGCCGACACCATAATCACCGACTTATGGTCAATAATCTTAGTTTGCAGTTCGCACAGGCTTTCCCAATCCATCAGACCAGAGGGTTTGTTTTTATTCGATTCACTGCGCCAGCGCTGAGTGCGCGTGTCGAGTACATGAATTGGCGGAGTGGTATTTAATTGGTAGTGCCAATGATTAAAATCGAAAAGCTTTTCAATAAACTCTGAGTGGTCCTGCACATCCTTACTGAAAATCTGTTCAGCATGATCCAGCAGTGGACGAATATTGGTAAGCGGATTGCCAATGCCTTGGCATAAAAAGTAGGAGCACAGTGCATTTCCAATAATGCGTTTTGAAAAAGCGTTGGAATAAACTTGCTCTTCCCAGCCCCGCGTTAAGTTCCAGTCATCGGTTACATCATGGTCGTCAAAAATCATATAGCTTGGTACGCGGGCGAATACTTCTTCTACTTTTGTGAGCCCCTTTACAAACTGTTCAATGTGCGGTTTTTCTTTCTCGTATTGCTCGCTAAACTCGGGCTTTAAATCATCTTTGTTCAAATCAATCAGTGGCCAGAGTCTGCCCGACCAAGACAGCAAATAAATCGCCAGCATTTCGTTCAGTGAAATCAGGTGATTTTGTGCGTTAGCTGAAGTAAAGACAGGTTTGCGTTTACCTTTGAAGAAGACTTTGGTGAGGGCCTCGTTCTCGTCTATTTCAGGAAATAACTGTTCACGCTCGTAGTAGGAATGTTCATGCTTGAATAGGGCTTCGGTGCTGTCAACAATGCTACCTTCAAAAGACTCGCCGTGCAGACCGAGTATTTCGACCACTTGATGGATGGCGTGCAGCATCGGGCCTGCAACATCATCGATATAGACTTGGTCGCCGGTTAACAGGAGCATGTCTGGATATTGAGTTTCACCTGTATTGTGGTCGCTGGAATCGCTTTGCATCGGTTCTGACAGTAGCTTGCTAATTCCAGGAAGAGCGTCTGAACCATTAAAGTGGGCCTTGCGACAGCTGCCATGAGCAACATTTTTCAACTTAGTAGCAAAATAGAATGGGATGTATTTGGCGTTTGCTTTAAATAGCTCAGGGAGCAGCTCAGATAATGTAGCGCTTTTGCCTTTTTTATCTTCGCCATCGTTCACTTCGAGGGTATAGGCATATTGAGCATTGGGCTCTATGGCTTTTTCTGGAACTACGCGTATCAGGTGAATATAACAATGCTTACCAAGACACAACTGCACATGTTCTGTTTGCTCCTTATCAATCGATACGGCGTCTTCGTTGGCATCTACAAGTTGTGCTCTGAGGTGTTTTGCACTTGATGTCACCATCCAGAGTGTGACGACATTTTCATCTACGTGTCGAAGCATTGGACCGGCAATAATCGCAGGGATCTTTGAAGAAAGCTTTTTTGTCATTCAATTGCTAAAGATATCAGTATAATATATTAAGCATATCATGAGAAAACAGAGATAGAAGTCGGGTGTTAAAAACAATGTCAAAAAAACCATTTGTTTGGAGCTTCGATACATTGAAATATAGGGTAGTTAATCAATATTTTAGCGTGGCAAAGCTGAGTATTATTATACTGGTATGTGCCTTATTGCCTGCAAAAAGCCTTGCACAGAGCGATGCAATCCAAATGCATTCCGGTCTGTCATTACAAGGCACATGGATAACTGAACTAAACGGCAGCACCATGCTAGACCCACAAACCTCGGGTTTAATAGCGGATGATAAAGTGTGGTGGACTATCTCAGATGCAAGTGCGCATGAAAGTCAAACCCAACGATTGCATTTAATAGACAAAAGCACGAAACAAGTTGTAAAGAAGTATGGCCCCTATGTATTGTCAAAAAAGGTTTCTGACAGTTGCTTTGCTGATTACCTATCGACTGAGCCAGACTTTGAGGCAATTGTTTTCCATCCTTTTAAGTACGACGCATGGATATTGGTAACTGAAGATGCTAGTAGAGGCAAACCGTTGTCGGCACGGTGTCAGGAAACGTTTTCAGATACTGGCTCTACTGTTTACCCAACTGTTTTAGTTGAGGTCTTGCTGCGAGACGGGCAACTTATTGTGAGTGGAGCTCGCGCCGTTAAGTTCGCTGAGCAAGATAAGGTAGGTGACTTCCCGAACGACGGCATTGAGGGAATGGCAGTTGGCAGAGACCAAAAGCTCTACATGGCCCTCGAAAAAGATGCTAATGGCCATCCGAGAATATTCTATGTGGATTTAGATCCCGAGACCTTTAATAGCGCCAAGAGCTTTATTCAGGCGAAAGACGCCGAACTTAATTTGCCCAAATTTGAGCAAGGTAATCATCCGATAAACGGTATGGATATATATTTTCCAGACGAAGATTCTAAAGGGTTTTTAATTGCCGCAGCGCGCAACGACAACGAGTTATGGGTGATTGACATTGAAAAATCACTCCCTACTCGCGTTATTCCTCTTAGCTTTTTTGCGCCAAGCATGACCGAAAGCTGTCCCTCTGTGCACATTATGGATAACGCGTCTTTAGAAGGTGTGGCGGTAGATGGCGATACCTTAGTGCTGATAAACGACCCTTGGCGTAAGAACTACCTCAAGAATGCAAAATGCGAGGGCGACATCGCTTTATATGAAAGGATGTCACCCCTAATTTTTACTACGCCAATTGAAAAGAGTTGGGTCTCGGCAAACTAAGCTACTTACGATTTTAAACGTGATGCAAAGGTCTTTTTAAACTTTGCCAGCTTTGGTGCAACCACCATATTGCAATATGTATTCTGAGGGTTATTGCTAAAGTAATCTTGGTGATAGTCTTCGGCTTGGAAGTACTTTTCTAAGGGCTCTATTTCAGTCACTACTTCGTTAGGCCAAATCTTGGCTTCTTTAATTTCATCCACTATTTTGAGTGCATCTTGGTGCTGCTCTTCAGAGGTATAGTAGATGCCTCCTCGATACTGGCTTCCAATATCGTTGCCTTGGCGATTAAGTTGCGTAGGGTCGTGCAGAGCAAAGAATATTTCTAGAATTTCTCTGCGAGAAATAACACTGTCATCAAACGTTACTTGTACTGCCTCGGTGTATCCTGTGTTACCTGAGCATACAGCTTCATATGTTGGCTCTGATGTATCGCCATTTGCATAGCCAGAATATGCGTTTACTACGCCTTCGACTGAATTAAATGCAGACTCGATGCACCAAAAGCACCCACCCGCTAATGTAATTGTTTCATTTGCCATTGTTACGCTCCTTTTACAGTGTTAGGGAAGTGTATACGCATTAAGTGTTTTTCAAGTCATCTTTTAAATTAATATTTGCGTAAACAAATGCTAACTCACGATAATCGCGAGCAAACAAAGCTAA
>CAYQMI010000111.1:0-3135 GCA_964418575.1 uncultured Glaciecola sp. | reverse complement strand
TATGTGAAATCGAAATGCGTCATTTGAAAAAACGCAACCACAACGGGCAGTTAGCATTTGTTGATATAACATCAGATGATTTTGCAGAGCGCTTTCCTAACCTTGATTGGAATGCACTGAACGAGCGTATACACGGAATGCAAGAAGACGGCACCATGTTGATAGGGCTCGATGTTACGCACAAAGCCTGGAGTCTGGTGGGCTACAAATGGCTGTATGCGGTGTTACGTTGGCCGATTATTCGGATAGTAGCAGACCGTGCCTATTTATTATTTGCAAAGCATCGCAACACAATTTCTTATTATTTAACTGGCAAAAAGCGATGTGAAACAAATTGCCGCGTTAAATACTAATACACTTAATTCATTACTTACTTATGAGGGTTTTTCATGCAGGCTAATGTGCTAGTGATTGGCGCGAGCGGAGGCATTGCGCAAGCGTTAATTGAGCAATTGAACGAAGACGACAATGTTGCAAACCTAGTCACGGTATCGCGGCAGGAAATTTCTATCCGCTCGCAGAAGCATCAGCATTATCAACTAGATTCCACTGTAGAGTCAGAAATTAAATCATTTGTTGAGAAACAAAAAGATGCCTTTTTGTTCACGCATATTGTTTGTTGTACTGGCGTTTTACACACATCAGGGGATAAAAAGCTCAAACCTGAAAAACGACTAGAGGACATGCAACCCGAGCAATTTGCCGAGTACTTTAGGGTGAACACTGTAGTACCTGCCATGTGGATAAAACATGCCGTTAATGTCGTTGAAAAGGCTGGGGCGACAATTACTGTTTTTAGTGCGCGGGTAGGGAGCATCAGTGAAAACGAACTCGGTGGTTGGTATGGGTATCGAGCATCTAAAGCAGCCTTAAATATGATTGTAAAAACAGCTGCCGTTGAGTATAAACGCCGTTCACCAAATACCGTGTTAGTTTGTTATCACCCTGGTACGGTAGATACGGAGCTTTCAAAACCATTTCAGGGCAATGTAAAACCAAACAAGTTATTTACGCCAGCGTTTACAGCTCAGCAATTGATTAAGTACACGCTTGCCTTGTCGGCTGAAAATTCACCTTATTATTTGGATTGGGACGGCAAACAAATAAACTGGTAAATGCTTATACGTTTTCATTAAAACTACAGACGAAAATTATCTTCAAGCGCCTGAAGACTTTTATGTTAATGGCTGTTAACATTTAAGCAGAATAACAATAAAAGGACAGGTAATGGCAGATTCAAGGGAGCAATTTGGCTCAAAGCTTGGGTTTATATTAGCGGCTGCGGGTTCTGCAGTTGGCATTGGCAATCTGGTTGGTTTCCCGGTGGGAGCGGCTAAAAATGGGGGCGGTGCATTTTTAATAATGTACGCCTTGTTTGTGTTTTTCATTTGTTTGCCTGTTATGATTGCCGAAATGACCGTAGGGCGAGCCTCACAAAAAGATCCTCTAGGCGCTCTTACCAAACTCTCTGATAATAATAGAGGCTGGCGTTTAGCTGGTTGGCTATCGATTATTACGCCGTTTATGATTGCGGTATTCTACTTAGTAATAACGGTTTGGATTTTTGGATACTTGTTCGAGTCGGTCATTGGCAACCTCGATTTACTTGCCCAGCCAGAGACCTTTGGCAGCTTTATTACAAGCTACGACCTGTTCATCTACATGGGCGGTGTGATTGCTATTGTGTACCTAATACTGCAGGGCGGTGTTAAGGAAGGGATAGAAAAAGCAGCCAAAATCCTGATGCCGGCATTATTCTTCATGCTGCTTGCTTTGGTTATTTTTGTATTAACCCGCGACAATGCAATGGCTGGCGTAGAATACTACCTTGTACCTGACTTTGACAAAATAGATGCAGCAGTCGTCAATGGCGCTTTGTCGCAAGCCTTTTTCTCATTGTCTTTGGGCATGGGAATTATGATTACCTACGGTAGTTATATCGATAAACGAGCAGATTTACCTGATTCTGCCAAGCTAGTCGCTCTTACTGATACTGCCGTTGCATTTACCGCCGGCTTGATGATTTTGCCTGCTATTTTCTCTTTCAATCCTGAGGTTAATCCTGAAGAGTTAAGTGAATCTTCTATTTCAATGATTTTCTCTTACCTTCCTCAGATATTCTTGGAAATGCAAAACACCCTCGGTTACTTTGGTGCTAGTGCCATCGCGAGTCTATTCTTTTTGCTTGTATTTTTTGCGGCTATTACTTCTTTAGTTTCAATTTTTGAAGTACCAGTAGCGGCCTTGATGAGTGAGAAAGGCTTAAAACGAAAAGCGTCGTTAATGCTTTGTGGATTATTGCTTATTATATTCTCGGTATTTTGTGCATTGTCGTTTGGCTTTGCGAGCTTCTTTACTGAGTTTGCGTCTTACGCGGGCGTTAACAAGTCGTTCTTTGATATTGTTTACGATGTTTTTTACGACACTATACTCCCGCTTAATGGTTTGTTGATATGTATCTTCGTAATTTACCGTTGGAAAAAAATTAAATTTAACGAAGAGATGGACCAAGGCGCACCTAAGTTTAAAGGGAGTATATTAGAGCGTTATGTGAATTTATCGCTAGGTACGTTTATTCCGGTAATACTTTTGGTTATTTTCGTGAATACTGTAGCATTGAAGTATTTTGGCGTGGCCTTGATTGGTTAATTAGTGACCTTCGTTTAAGAAAAAACGTCATTCCCACGAAAGTGGGAACCTTGCCAATATTGCTGCAATGAATAAATCTTCAGTCTATTAGAGCTTTTGTTATTGTATTGAGGAGTTACCGTCTCGGCGCAATACTGTTCGCTTAAAGTAAACGTCATTCCTGCGCAGGCAGGAAGGTCCCAAATATTCCTGTACTGCGCAAATCTTCATCCTGTAAGGGTGTTATTTGTTGTATCAGGGGATTACAGCGTCCGCGGCAATGACACTAACTTGCTTAGGCGAGCAGCATTGCGCCGCCGCGGCAATGACTGTGGTTGTTGCAGTAATAACAGTAGGTGCTTACGCAATGATGGATTATAAGGGGTAATACCAACATTGAGCTTAAATCATGTCAAACGGAGACGGGTATTTAAGTTCAAGTTCTAAATCGCTTAGGCTTTTTGTTGCATCTATAATTTTACCCTGGGAATCAGACGTATTTTCCTC
>CAYQMI010000110.1:8700-11767 GCA_964418575.1 uncultured Glaciecola sp. | reverse complement strand
ATGACAACTTTGAAGGCGGTTTACGCGTAGGTTACGAGAACTTTGCAGACGGCTACACCGTTGCCTTGTTTGGACGTAACATTACCAACGAAGATAATGTTAAAGGTGCTATCGACTTTAACAATCTTACGGGTATCGTTAATGAACCTCGCGTAGTTGGTATTGAAGCTAAGTTTACTTTTTATTAAGTAATGCTCTAAAGAAAACAGAGGCCGGTCTGTATGACTGGCCTTTTTTATTTACTATTATTTTAATGTGCATACAAACTGATTATTTACGCTAGTGCTTGAATAAGTCATACATCAATCAACAGTAGACACGATGCTCAACTCAAATATTTTTTTATTTTCTGCCTGCGTACTTATTTGGGGCTCAACTTGGATAGCCATCACCTTTCAGACCGGTGAGGTGAACGTAATGGTATCGGTCGCTCTGCGCTTTGCTATCGCGGCATCGCTTTTGGGAATATGGTGCATTATCCGTTCTATTTCTTTGAAAATTGAGGCATCACAACATAAATATTTAGTAGCCGCTGGATTGCTATTTTACTGTTTAGATTACTCATTTTTATATGCTGCTGAACAGCACATGATCAGTGCTTTGTTGGCGGTGCTTAGCAGCAGTGTTATATACTTTAATGTTGTGTTGCGCCGCATAATATTGGGCAAAGCTATTCGCCCTGAAGTAGTTATTGGAGCAACTTTTGGCTTAGTCGGCATTGCTTTAATTTTTGCACCTGAACTTGAGAAGCTCTCATTAGATGCAGGTATTGCACTGGGCTTGGTTTTTGCGACTGCATCGTTTTTATCGGCTGCACTTGGCAATATAACGTCTGAGCGTATTTTGGATAGAAAAACCGAAGTTATTCCGATGAACTTTTGGTGTATGACCTACGGCGTAATTTGTACTACAAGCGTTGCCTTTTTAAGCGGCGCTGACTTCTCATTGCCAAGCACCCCCTCCTACTACTATGCCTTAATATATTTAGCGGTATTTGGTTCAGTGCTAGCTTTCGGCTCTTACATGAAGCTACTCAAACAAATAGGCTCCGACAGGGCTGCCTATGTCGTTTTAGTCTATCCAATTGTAGCCTTAGGCATTTCTACTTTCTTTGAAGGTTATACATGGACGGTATATTCGGTGTTCGGCGTGGTTTTGGTGCTCATAGGCAATGCCATAGCAATGGGTAAAGCGAATCGGTTTTTAACTCGCTTTACCCTTATTGATTAATGCTCTAACGCTAAATAGCAACAAGCACTTACTAGCTTTCTGATGCTAGCTTGACTTCTTTCGAGCTTTCTAAGCCTTGTGTTTGTACGTTCTTTTTACCTCTAAACGCACGCTTAAAGTCATCTAATATTAGGTATAAAGCTGGCACTAACAGTAAAGTAATCACCGTCGCAAACAAAATACCGAAGGCAAGAGAGATAGCCATTGGGATAATAAATTGCGCCTGTAGGCTCTTCTCAAACACAATGGGCAACAAGCCCATAAATGTGGTCAAAGATGTAAGAATAATAGCTCTAAAACGCTGTGTGCCTGCATTAACCGCTGCATCAACAATTGAATGCCCCTCGCGTCTCGCTCTATTTACAAAATCAACCATAATCAAGGAATCATTCACCACTACACCAGCCAATGCAATAATACCCAGAATTGACAGCACACTCACTGAAACTCCCAGTATTACATGGCCTAAAATTGCGCCAACAATACCAAAAGGAATCACCGACATAATAATAATTGGCTGAGAGTATGATTTAAGCGGGATTGCCATCAATGCAAAAATCATCAACAGTGCAAACAAAAAGCCTTGGGCCAATGACACCATTGACTCGCCCTGCTCTCTGGAGTTTCCTTGTAGCTTAAACGTGACGTTGGGGTAGCGTTCAAGAATCTCAGGGATCACGTCGCTTGTAATTTCTTTAACAACTTCACCCGGTTCAATTATTTCCTTGTTGACCTTGCCCGTCACCGTGATTGAACGAGAGCCATCTACTCTGACAATGCTCGAGTAACCTTTGGCAAGCTCAATTTCTGCAACTTGGCTAAAGGGAATATCATCGCCATTTGGGGCTCTAACGCGCATATTTTCTAAATTACCCACCGAATTTCTTTGATCTTGTGGGTAACGCACCATTACTTTAACTTCTTCGTCTTTGCGCTGTATGCGCTGCGCTTCAGCCCCAAAAAATCCATATCTAACCTGTTGTGCAAGCTGTGCAAGCGAAATTCCGAGTGCTTCTGCTTGAGGTTTTACTTCTAGTCTTATTTCATCACTGCCGCCGCTGAAGGTGTCGTTTATTTCACTCACGCCTTCGTAAGCTTCGAGGTAGCTTCTGAGCTCTGCGGTAACTTGGCTGAGGTCATTGATGTTGCTTGAGCTAAATTCAAAATCCAAATCAGATCCGCCACCAGGTCCGCCCATGCCGCCAATGCTCAAGGTACGTATACCTGCCATTTCTGGAATAAAACTACGCCAGCGCTCTTCAATTTGCTTATCGGTAAGCTCTCGGTCCTCTGCTTTCGTTAATTCCATCAATAGCTGGCCACCTAGTGCACCTCTATCAAAAGCAAGATAATGCTGGATAACACCGCTGCCGGTTTCCTCAGCCACCGCATTGTCCATTTCTATCGCTGCATTCATTAGATTTGTAATGGTTTGATCGCGCTGAGTAAGTGAACTACCCGCTTCCATCTCAACAGTGGCGGCAACAAAGTCAGAGGGAATGTCTGGGAAGAACACAAAACGCACGACACCACCTGCGAACAAACCAATAGTGATAATGAGCATTGCAATGAAGCTTGCTAAAGTAGTGTATCTATAGCGAAGGGCTTTGATTAAAAACGGTGCATACTTGAATTCTATAAAGCGTTTTACTGCTGTATTAAAGCCTTCTCGTTTATTTTGAAACCAATTTGCTGTTTTGGGATCGTAAGGTTTAACTTTCATATTTGCCAAATGCGCTGGCAAAATTAACTTTGACTCAATCAGTGAAAACACCAAACAAAGAATAACCACAAGTCCGATAGTTTTCCAGATGACACCGAAGGTGCCCGACACCAT
>CAYQMI010000110.1:0-8600 GCA_964418575.1 uncultured Glaciecola sp. | reverse complement strand
CATCATGCTCAAGCGTTCTGATAAGTAAAATGAACTGTCTCCCCAACTGTCAGCAGTGATATTTGGTGGTAGTTCTGCGCGTTTTTTATCTAGGTAGGCATTCACATCTTTCGATATCTGCAGCGCGTTTTGATCGCCCACCGCTCTTACTCTAATACTCGTTGTGGGCTTCCCGTCAAATAGTGCGTATTGCCTATCTTCAATAAAGCCATCGTTAATACTGGCGATATCACCTAACAATAAACGAGTACCATCTTGTCGATTGACCAGAGGGATGCTTGCAAACTCCCAAGCAGTGTATGCTTGACCTTTCGCACGAAGCAATATGTCGCCATTTTCACCTTTAATGGAACCACCGGGGATATCGATACTGGTTGCTCTAATTGCACCTACAACCTCATCAAATGTTAAGTTATAGGCCTGTAAGTCGTTTTCTGATATTTCTACCGATACCTCGTAATCACGAGCGCCGAGTACAGTGACGTCAGAAACACCGGGTAAATTCGCAATTTCATCACGAATTGAATTAGCGGTTTCTTTTAATACCCGCTCACTAGCATCACCGTAAACAGATACCCACATCACGTCTTGTGGAACCTTGACCCGATACACCACCGGCTTTTCAGTATTTGCAGGGAAAGTCGGAATAGCATCTACCTGCACTTTTACTTCATCGAGCATGGTTTGCACATCGTAACCGTCTTCTACTTCAATGCTTACCGTACCCACCCCTTCACGCGCGGTTGAAGTGATTTGCTTAATGCCCTCGAGGTTTTTTACTGCTTCCTCAATCTTAATAATAACGCCCTCTTCTACTTCTTGAGGAGCTGCGCCTAAATACGGTACCTGAACAATCACGTTGTTAATAATGAACTGCGGGAATACTTGTTTTTGCACTTGGAAAATACCAAATATACCGCCCACAATAATGCCTATCATCAGCAGGTTAGCCGCAACTGAATTTCGTGCAAACCAAGCGATTATGCCTTTATTTACATCAATGGGGTCACTCATAAGCTAATGTCTCCGCTTGTTTCGCTTTGCGTTTTTGGTTTGTTATCAAGCGTGCGCACTGGCATGCCGTTGTAAGGAGTCGAAACAGCACTCATTACCACTTGATGAGAAGGCAATAAGCCATCACCAATATAGACAAAGTCTTCATCTGTTCGAATTACGTTCACATCATTTACACGTAATTTTGAATCTTCATCAACCGTTAAAACTGTGCCGTCTAAACGCAATACAAAACGTGGAAGCTTCACAATGTTATTTGCTTGCACGCCAGTAATTTCAGCACTTACAAAGCGACCAAATTTAAGCGGCATTTCTTGATTGTTTTCGTTATTGAGTTGGTATGGGTCTTGGACTTCAACCACACCGTAAATAACGCGCCGGGCATCATCTAATACGGCTTCGTCTCTTACCAAGCGGCCGCGCCAAAATTGCTTTTGCCCGGCAACGTCTGCGCTTAAAGTCACAAGTGGCTTGTTATCGCCCAATTCACCAATAAATGCGACGTCATCGTCGGTAAGAGGCAATCTTACTTGTGCAATATCAGTAGAAAACACTTCGCCAATCTGGCCGCCTAGTGGCAAAAACTGCCCAAGATCAACCGAACGGCTTTTAACCAAACCATCGTATGGAGCACGTATATCGGTTCTTTCTAAATTGCGCTTGGCTCTTTCAAAGTTTGCTTGAGCTGCTTTCAAGTTAGCCTGTTCACTGGCAAGTTGCGGTTTACGTAAACCAAGCTCCGGCGGCGTGCCTGAATTAAATGAACTCCATTCTCTTTCTGCAACCCGCCCTCTGGCAATTTCTTCATCCAATGCCGCTTGCGCTCTGGCAAGTTCAGCCTCGGCTAATAACAAATCAGTTTTGTAATCTACTTTTTCAATTTCAACCAGCACGTCACCTTTTTTGAAAAAGCCTCCTTCAATAAAGTTATCGGCAATCCGCACAATTTTGCCGCTCACTTGAGAGCTCAACATTGTGCGGTTTTTAGGTTGCACAGGCCCTTGTGCAAACACTAAAAACTCAATGTTATTAAACTCAATAGGTGATGCGTCCACTAAAAATTCAGGGGTTTCCACTTCTTTCTTTTCTGGCTTTTCTTTGCTCATTACTAACACAACCGTGAAGATGATGGCGCCGATAATGATGAAAATGGGGATCCCTACCTTTTTTAACGCACTTAGCATGTTGTTGCCTTTTTCAATGTGTTGCTGATTGCCAGCATTTTTATTATCTATAACAATAAAGTATACAAGGCTCAGGCAAAGTTAGCTCAACATAGATGATTAAATCTAAGTCATAAAAGCGATTAAAGTGTGTCTAAATGTTTCAATTTAAGCAGGTTCTACTCAATTAAAGGCATATAGGCGCTCGAATGCTTGACCTCGCGCGTAGAAATAGAAGTACTAAAACGCGCCACACCGGGCAGTTTACTAAGCTCTTGACGCAAGAGAACATCTAAACGCTGCATATTTTCTGCCACTACTTCAAGTAAATAATCAAAATCGCCCGTTACGGCCTCGCAACGTAGAATATTTTGATGTGCATTTACGCCCACTTCAAATTGTTCAGATCTATCGAAGTTCACCACAACATGCACAAAGGCTCTAATCTCTAATCCTAGGCTGTGTGCATCTAGCTGTGCGGTGTAGCCTTTAATAATCCCGCTGCGCTGAAAAGATTTCACGCGGTTCCAGCAAGGGGTTTTTGACAGCCCAACCATTTGCGCAAGGGCAGCAAAGGACAACCTGCCCGCCTGCTCCAAAGCCCTTAGTATTTGTTTATCTTGTATGCTTAATTTCATTACTCACTCGTTTAAAAAAGACGTAAAAATGTTAACAGACACTATATATGAACAACGTTCTTATTTGAATTCAGTTTAGAAAACATAATTTTCTATTGAAGGGTAAAAAGAGGAATAAGCGCAACAATGTTTTAGACTTTTTGTTCGATACTAGTGCTTGAAGCAAACATAACTGTATCGAGGAATATATGTCAGACGAGCATCGCCATGCACAAGACTCTGTTAAAGCCAGTAAAAATGACAAAGGCAGCAAGCGCAGCGCCTACTACGAAATGATTGAAAACCCAGATATGCTCGACTACGGTGTATATTTAAAGTGCGACCAGTTGCTGAGCTGTCAAAAGCCATTAAAACAGCTAGCTACTGCTGACGAGCTTCAGTTCCAAATCGTTCATCAGGTAGAAGAACTGTGGATGAAACTCATGACTTTCACTCTTGTAGAAATAATAGAGTATATGGAGCAAGGTCAGAGTCACAGAGTAATTACGCTTTTTAATCGTGTGCATAACCTACAGCGTATGATGATTGAACAACTTGGCGTGCTAGAAACCATGTCGCCGAAGGAGTACCAACTAATTCGCCTGCAGTTAGGTAACGGCAGCGGACAAGAGTCGCCAGGCTTTAGAATGCTTCTCAAACTGCCAAAAGACCTATGGCAAGCCTTTGAAACTCATTATTTAGAGGGTGGTATAATTAGTATCGATAGCATCTACGACGAAGAATATTGTCATGATGAAAAATATGCGATTGCCGAGGCCTTAATTGAATACGATGAACTATTTCAGCGTTTTAGATGGCGGCATTTGTTTCTCATTCACCGTTCAATTGGTTTAGGTTCAGATTCGTTAAAAGGACGCCCAGTGGACTTATTGCAACAAGGTGCTAGTAAACGCTTCTTCCCTCAACTTTGGGATATTCGCAGCGCTATGACCAACCGTTGGGGCAGTGAATATGGGAAAGTCAGGCCCTCAATAAGTGGTAAATCTTGATGCACCAGGGTAAAGAATTGGTCAATAACAAAACAAACCAGCAGACGATTGCTGACTTGTACCATGCTCCTAACGGCATCTACGCCCTCGCCCATTCAGTAGGCCCGATGTGCAAAGCCGCACGCGCTTCTCTAAATGCTAACTTTTTAGATACATGGCAGCACTCTGGGGGAGACGCTTGGCCGCAGTGGTTAGAACAAATCGACGCTTTTAATCAAGCTTTGGCACGCCTTTTAAATGGTGAAGCGAAAGATTTTTGCCCTCAGCCATCGGTATCTATGGCATTTTCCCAATGGTTATGTGCACAGAGTAAACAACGAAATTCAAAAACCAGACGCATCGTTTTAATGCACCAAGACGCCTTCGCATCCTTAGGTTTTGCAGTGCAAGGCTTATGTCAGACCTACGATTTAGAACTAAAACTAATATGCCCGCAAGCGAATGATTTAGATGCATGGGAACACGCGCTGAGCCAAGCCGATGTATTTGCCTGTTTAATTACACATGCACACTCTAATACCGGTGAGTTAAGCGATGTTTACTCGATTTCGCGCATCGCAAAGCAACAGCAAGTAATGGTGGCGGTTGATATTGCACAATCTGTTGGCATTATCCCCATCGATTTAAAGCAATGGCAAGTTGATTGTGTGGTGGGCTCATGCGTTAAATGGCTAAGCGGTGGCCCAGGTGCAGGTTTTTTATATTTACCTGAAGACCTTGCGAACGCACTTGAGCCTGAACATCTCGCATGGTTCTCTCATGAAAATCCTTTTGAATTTGATATCCGAAACTTTGTTCCAGCAACAGGGACAATGCGGTTTTGGGGTGGTACGCCGAGTATTGCGCCATATGCGATGGCTGGGACTGCAATCCACGAGCATAATCAGTTTGGCACTGCTATTTTTAGGGAGAACAACTTAAGATTGATGCAGCAGTTTTTGCGAGCTTATCCTTACGCGATTCCCGAGCACTACATAAAACTGCACGACTCAACCCTTCATGCTGATGAAGCAACACCATTTTCTGCCACGCTTTGCTTGGCATTGCCTGAGCGACATGCTTCTGCGCTCTGCGAGGAGATGATTAAGCGTACGGTAAAGTTTGATCAGCGAAATGGGCAGATTAGACTATCTTTTAGTGCGGTCAACAGTAGTGATGATATTGATGTATTAATTGATGCGTTGAAGCAAGGTAAGTGAGGCTGTGAGTATGATAAAAGCAAAATTTTTAGATTGCTTTATTAAATAGCAAACTAATTTAGTTGCTATCTAATAGCTTAATAAATGAGTAAGCAAATAATAATTATCAAAGCATCCGTCATTGCCGCGGAGGCGGTAACCGCCCAATACAACGGCAGAAGCCCTTAAAAGCTGAAAATTAAGCAATGCAGCAGTGGTTGCGAGGTTCCCACTTTCGTGGGAATGACAAGAGGGTTGTGGGAATGACAATGCCCGCAGAAGCCTAAGCTACCTGCTTAACACCAAACAAGTTCTAAGCTTTTGTTTTCCGTAAGTCGCCATGCTCGTAAAGTCTTCAATCGCAATTGGAATATACTGGTAATCCATCGGATTGTCTTGTTCTTCAATATCGGGGTCGTGTATGTATAAGCAAGTATCGTCGATATGCGTAATAGCTACCCAGTGAGGTATCTTTTTATCATCGAACTGATACGTGCTAATTAAACATATTACTGCCCTACCCGCCTCTATCGCAGAGCGTAAATCGGCTATGTAAGGCTCTTCATAGCGCACTGATATGCCTGCTCTGTTTGCCTTTTCACAAAACTGCTCATGAACAACGTTTAATAAGCTCTTTTTATGAGCGCTGCGCACTCCGTCTATAAAGGGTGTTTGCTCAATATTTAAATAAACCTCGCTATGTAAACCGAAGTCTAGTGCTGCAAGCGCAAGTCCAATAGGATGACTGCCGCCGTGTCCGGAAGTCATATAAATGCTGGTAGCTTGACGCCAAATATCGAGCTCTGTGCATTGATTCATCTCTAATGGAGATTTCAAGGCAGCGGCGGCCATCATTAATGATGCAGCACCGCAGGTAAATTCAGTTGTTTGCTGATACCACGGATATTCGGGTAAAAACATTTTCGAATAAAGCTGCTTAATAGACTTATGCATCCGGTAAGCATCGACTTTATTCTCATAGTAAGCCTTATAAATGCCAAACTGCTTGTAGCCTTGCGCTTCATACAGAGCAATTGCATGGGCATTATCAATGGCAACCTCAAGGCGCATAAACAATGCGCCGCGATTCACCGCTTCGTTTTCAGCCGCTAGCAGTAGCTTCTCTCCAAGCTTAAAGCCCCTCGCCTTAATATCTGTGGCGATGGAGTACAAACGTGCACTGCGTGAGCCTTTTCGAGTGATCACCAAAGCGTAAGCCACTACCTGCTGTGCCTCACACGCCACTAAAAATATCGAGTTACTAGCACCTACCCAGTATTTAATTCGACGTTTGCTGAGTCGGTCAAACTGAAAACTTGCATTCTCAAGTGCGTACAGCGCATCAACATCTTCGTTTTGCGCTGCTCTTATTTCAAACTGCCTGTTCATATACGCTTAACGACCACGCGCTTCCAAACGGTTAGCAAACTCTTGCATGATGATCATGTACAACTCTTTTCCTAAGTATAAATCTTCAACTTTAGATTCTAGGCTGGGGTTGTCATTCACTTCAATCACATAAACTTGATTGTTGTTTTGCTTTACATCTACGCCATATAAACCACGACCAACAATTGCGCTAGCTTTCACCGCAGCATCTAACACTGGCTTAGGTACTTCAAAGGTAGGCAAGGTTTCAAAAGTACCAGAGAAGTTCTTTTTAGAACTATGGTTATAAATCTGCCAATGGTTGCGTGCCATGTAGTATCTGCATGCGTACACTGCTCTGCCGTTTAGCACACCAATGCGCCAGTCGTATTCGGTAAAAATAAACTCTTGGATTAATACTAAGGCTGATTGCGATAGCATATGATCTAATTTATCGCTTAGCTGCGCTTCATCATCTACTTTAAACACACCAATTGAAAACGAACTCTCTGGTAATTTTAATACCATCGGAAAACCAAATTGCTCAATTAAGCGAGTACGAGATGCTTCATCGTTTACCGATACAAAAGCACTCTTTGGAGCCGGTACCTTGTTGTACGTGAAAGCATCTTGTAAAAACACTTTGTTACAGCATCTTAAAATAGAAGTTGCGTCGTCGATTACAACTAAGCCTTCTTGCTCTGCTTTACGCGCAGCATGATAGGTATGGTGGTCTATCGCGGTTGTTTCGCGAATAAACAAAGCATCGTACTGGGTAATTAAACCGAGTTGCTTCGGCGTGATTAATTCGGCATGGATCCCTACCTGCTGGGCGGCTTTTAAAAAGTTTTTAAGCGCTTTTGCGTCGCTTGGTGGGGTTTTCTCCTCTGGGTTGTGCAAAATAGCCATATCCCAACGTGCACGCTTTTTAGGCGAGGTTTTACGCCAATTGGTAGCAATAAACTGCGTTAATCGTTTAAACAAAAGCGATTGTTGAAGCTCGTCTAGGCTATCTATGCTGACTAACTGTACGGTCACCGACGTAACATTATGCGCTACCGTGACGCTAAGCGACAAAATAGGCACAGGAAAACGCTCAAATGCATATTTTGCAATACGCTGATATGCGGTGTTTTCGGTATGCCCAAAGTATGCCAACACATTCCCACCATTGCCTAAGTCAGCTTTGTCGGCAAGACCTGCACAAAGGTGTTGAGGTAAAGTAAGTTGATGACTATCTAATTGTGCATTGTCGCTGCGAATAATTAGGTCATTAATCGCATTTACGCTGGGCAATACTCTGTGCTGACGAGCTTCTGCTAACAAGGAGCAGTAATAGCCACGGCTTAAATAAAGGTCGGTCGCGCATAAATTAATAACGCGGGTTTTTGGTTCGCCTTTTTTTGGATAGTCCGACAGGTACTGATTAAAATCAATGACCGGAACGCCTAGATCAGGAATCGCATCAGCAAAGTTCGCTGCAGAATCTACCACAACAATAGTGTGGATCATGTTTTTACCCTTGTGAATGAATTGCGTTTTCTAAAGTGTGCTACGCAATAAAAAGTGCGCGAAATATAGACATTTTTTTCAAATACGCAAGGGATTTTTTATCAATTTTTGAAACTATTTTTCTAAAGTTTTTAGGCAAAAAAATACCAGCGTCATAGCTGGTATTTTAATACTTTTAATCTTAAGCTAAGCTTTTGATTATAATGTAGATTCTAACTGAGGTAGAACTTCAAACAAATCTCCTACCAATCCATAATCAGCAACTTGGAAAATAGGTGCTTCTTCGTCTTTGTTAATAGCCACAATGACTTTCGAGTCCTTCATACCTGCCAAGTGCTGAATTGCACCTGAGATACCCACTGCAATATACAGATCTGGTGCAACGATTTTACCCGTTTGACCAACCTGCATATCGTTAGGCACAAAACCCGCGTCTACTGCTGCACGAGATGCGCCTATGGCCGCGCCGAGTTTATCGGCAATGCCGTTTAGTAGCGCAAAGTTCTCACCATTTTGCATGCCTCGGCCGCCTGAGATAATGACGTTAGCAGCGGTAAGCTCTGGGCGCTCAGATTCGGTCAGCTCTGCACTCAAATACGCTGATTTTTCAGACGTTTTCACAATATCAACGTTTTCTACGCTGGCGTCACCGTCATTTGCGACTGCATCAAAAGCAGATGCTCTCACCGTAACTACTTTTACACTGTCGGAGCTTTGCACTGTCGCAATTGCGTTACC
>CAYQMI010000109.1:0-11777 GCA_964418575.1 uncultured Glaciecola sp. | reverse complement strand
AGTAGCATTAATGCAAAATTATAAAGCGACACAACGTGACACATTGTTTGTCACTAAAGAGCTTCTTGACATGGAAGCGCATTATCAACAGCTTGGATTTGAAGACGCGACCGATGATTTAATTCGCGCGATTTATGGCGAAGCGGCGAAGTTTGCAGAAAACGTTCTTGCGCCACTCAATCAAGTGGGTGACGACGAGGGCTGTACGTTTGACGACGGCGTTGTGACTACACCAAGCGGTTTTAAAGAAGCTTATAAACAGTATGTAGAGGGTGGCTGGCCGTCAATGGCGCATCCTGAAGAGTTTGGTGGTCAGGGGCTGCCGTATTCATTAGCAACCACTATGGCTGAGTGGTTTTCAGGCGCGAATCATTCTTGGGCTATGTACCCCGGCTTAAGTCAAGGCTGCATGGAAACCTTAAAAGCAAACGGCACACCGCAACAACAAGAATTATATTTAACGCGCTTAATTGAAGGTTCTTGGACCGGTACTATGTGCTTAACAGAATCCCACTGTGGTTCTGATTTAGGCATGCTTAAGTGTAAGGCAGTCGATAATGGCGATGGTAGCTATAGCCTAACGGGTACTAAGATATTTATTTCGGCCGGTGAACACGATATGTCTGACAACATCATTCATTTGGTGTTAGCAAGATTGCCCGATGCACCCGCCGGCACCAAGGGTATTTCCTTGTTCCTCGTACCTAAATTCAATGTAGATGAGCAAGGTAATATACTTGACCGAAATACCGTTAAGTGCGGCTCTATTGAGCATAAGATGGGTATTAAGGGCAGTGCGACTTGCGTCATGAACTTTGACGGGGCCAAAGGCTATTTAGTCGGCGAAGCAAACCGCGGATTACAATGCATGTTTACCTTTATGAACATCGCTCGAATTGGCACAGGAATGGAAGGCTTATCTGCAACTGAAGCTTCGTATCAAGGTGCCTTAGCTTACGCAAAAGATCGTTTGCAGTTTCGCTCATTAACAGGAAAGAAAAACAGCGACGGGCCAGCTGATCCAATCATTGTGCATCCTGACGTAAGACGCATGTTGTTAACTCAAAAATCTCTTGCTGAAGGCAAGCGCGCAATGGCCGCTTACTGCATGAAGATGGTCGACACCACCTTGTACTCTAACGATGATGCGGCTAAACAGTTAGCAGAGGCAAAACTTGCCTTGTTAACACCCATTGTGAAAGCGTTTTTAACCGAAACTGCACAAGAGGCTACAAGCTACGGCATGCAGATTTATGGCGGTCATGGTTACATTAAAGAGTGGGGCATGGAGCAATTAGCCAGAGATACCCGTATTTGTACAATGTACGAAGGTACCACCGGAATTCAGGCTATCGACTTATTAGCGCGCAAAGTAATCGGCTCAAAAGGCGAGCTATTGAAAGTGTTTGCCACGGAAATGAAAACATATTGTGCAAGCTTACGCGGTCAATCGCAATTCAACGCTTGGGCCAATGCTATCGATTCGCATGTAGATGAGTGGTTGCAAATTAGTAATGATATTGCGCAAGCTGCTCAATCTAATCCCGACGAGCTTGGAGCGGCTTCAGTAGATTACCTAATGTATTCTGGTTACGTAACCGTTGGTTATTTTTGGTTGCAGATGGCAGTAACCGCCCAGCAAAAACTAGATGCAGGCACGAGCGAAGAAGATTTTTATCGTGCGAAATTAATGACTGCTAAGTTCTATTTTGACCGGATGCTAACGCGCACACGCTCTTTGGTATCAGCGATACACTCGGGTAGTGAGAACTTAATGCAAATGGAAGAGGCTTTGTTTTCGGTAGGAAAGTAGAGCGTATTCTGTAAAAAGAAAGTCCGTAGCAAAACATTGTAAGCAATAAAATTAAGCCAGATTTCTGTTAATCTGGCTTTTTTATGGAAAATCATTTTAAAGTCTTAGTAGGGGAAACACATGATTGGGATGCGAACGCTTAAGCTGCAAGATACAACCATGCAGTATCTTTGTCTTGACCGAAGCGACCCTTTGGTTGATGAACTAAATAAGCCTCTTTTGATCATGCTACATGGCTTCCCTGAAAATAGTTGGACATGGGAAGCATACTTTGAGCCTCTAAGTGATGATTTTTGCGTCATTGCGCCAGATTTGCCAGGTTACAATGGCTCTTTGGGTTTTGACAGCGAACAAGATTATTCGATACCGCATCTGGTGCAGGTAATCTCAGAATTTATCGGTGAAATAAGTCAGGGGGATAAAGTTCATTTAATTGCTCATGATTGGGGCGGCGTTATTGCTTGGCCACTAGCGGCATTTCATGCAGAGCAATTCGTAAAACTGACGATTTTAAACGCAGCTCATCCCACAGGCTTTACGCGCGAAATGGCAAATAATCCAAAGCAGCAGGCCAATAGTGATTACATTACAGACTTAGTGAGTGAAGACGCATTTTCTCTTATCAGCGCTAAGCAACATGCCATGCTCAAAGGTTTATATGGACGAGTCTTTTACTCTTTGTCAAACACACAGCAGAGCGCATTTGAGCGACAATGGGCAGACAGATTCTCCATGGAGCAATCTTTTGCTTACTATAAAAATATGCCGCAATTAGTAACACAAAGAATACGCGCAAACAGCGATGTAAAACTGCCAAAAATTGATATAAAAATTCCAACCCAAGTACTTTGGGGGATAAAGGATACGGCTTTTGTTCCAGAAGTGCTTATAGGTATGCAGGAGTGGGTAGAGGATTTGTCACTAATAAAATTTGACGATGCAAACCACTGGCTACACCATCAAGAAATAGCGGAAGTGCTTAAGCATATTAAACACTTCCATTTAGCTTAGTAAGCTTACATACGCTCTTTGACCACGGCAGCAATCTCGCTGCCGTCAAGACCATTACTTGCAATCCAGTCGCTTAGCGCGATACCGTCGTTTTCAGGTTCACTTAACTTAGAGCGCGGCATTTTTTTCACGAGCAAAGTACCTGCTTCTGTCGCATTGCTTAAGAGTGCAGTACGTATAAGACTATTGCCATTACAGCTGATGCCGCTGTAATAATCGCCAAGCTTCATTGAGTAGTTCGACTGAACATCACGCATTTTCTTTCTAAGCTCAGACTTGTCGTCGCTTTGAACGATGTTACAGATGTTCGCTAGTGCGGTTTCAATGCTGGCATTTGCGTTAAAACTTGCAACACTCAATGCACACGCAGATACAACTAAAAGATTTTTCAAATTCATCATGGTATAGACCTTAATTGTGAGTAGTTATCAACGCGTGGATTTTTATCAAATCGACCGATTTGCGCAATGCTCATACTCATAATAAGGTCTGAAAAAAAATACCTTATGGTTTTGATCTTACTATCTGAGCTTATCTCTAGTCTGGGTTGTAGGCCTTCGCCACCTCGGCAATCTGCTCGCGCATCCATTGATGAGCGCTGTCGTGATCGGCACTTAAATGCCAATATAAATAATATTCTATTGCTGGAATATCGAAGGGTATTTCATACATCGCTAAATCGTAGTGCTTTGCTAGATGATAAGGAATACAAGCAATCATGTCGGTTTTTACAATCGCACTAGGGACAGTCAAAAAGTGTTGCGAGCGCATCACAACTTTTCTTTTTTCACCAATTTTATCTAAAGCAATATCAACAGGTCCTGCGCCACTTCTACGATGTGAAACGTTTATGTGTCCAAGTTTCAGAAAAGTATCTAAACTCAAACCTTGCTGAAGCAGCGGGTGATTCTTTCTTGCCAACACCACAAAGCGGTCTTTTGCTATTCTTTGTTTTTTCAAATGCGGGTCGGTGAATGTTGAGGCATCTGCAAAAAAGTCTAGGCTACCACTTGCCATTCCAGATACCACGCTATTGCGCGCCACTTCATAGTTGGTAATCGTAATATTGGGAGATAAATTCTGCAGTCTGGCCATCAAGCGAGGCATGATACTTACTTCTAGCAAGTCGCGGCTAGAGAAGTGAAATACTTTGGTTGAGCTTTCAGGCTCAAATACGTGGCTTTGCTGCACACTTTTGCGCAGAAGTCCTAATGCCTCTCGTGCTGGAACAATAATATTTTGTGCGACTGGAGTGGGTGTCATAGAGTGTCCAGTTCTCACAAACAAAGGGTCATTGAGCATATCTCTCAACCTTGCTAGAGAATTACTCACAGCGGGTTGCGTTATACATAAAACATCGGCTGCTTTGGTCAAACTGCCGGCGGTATAAATCGCATCAAATACGGCAAACAGGTTTAGGTCAATGCGATGTAGATTCATAAATATCTCCGCGAGTTGTCATTCATGCATTCAATATTGATTTATTCATTATAATCAATTGAATTATAACTATGGTTAATAGTATAAGGTGTTTTTAATTAAAAACAGTAATAAAATAGGAATAATATGAATATTTCTGATTTGAATGTAGGCGATTGTTTGTCGTCACCCGAATGGTTCCAGATTACGCAACAAAAAATATCCGAATTTGCCCATGCAACAGAAGATTTTCAATGGATACATTTAGACCAAACTAGGTGTGCTAAGGAGAGCCCTTTTCAGGTGCCTATTGCGCATGGGTTTTTAACCGCAGCCTTGATGCCCAAAATGTTCGCTGAATGTCTAGCAATAGATGACACAAAATATACCATGCTTAATTATGGTATTGACTCACTTCGTTATTTAGAGCCAGTGCGCGTAGATGATAAGATTAAGTTTGAGTTCTCACTTATCGAGATTGAAGATAAGAAGACCGGCGCTTTACACAAATTTAACACAAGCGTAAAAATCGAGGGTAGGGATAAGCCTGCTTTGATTGGTATTTTTTTAATGCTGCTAATTGCCAAGCAGTAACAGCTATTGAGGCTGAGGCACATTCAAAAAACGCATCTGGTCAGACCATGCAAAATAAAAATACTCACACATAAGTAACAAAAAATTTACAAAGCCATGATCATTTCCTAGTATTAGGCGTAGATGTATTACATCGACACAATAATAACGTTACTCATAAAGTAACGCACTTCCACATTAGGGGATGATTTATGAAGTTTACTGGCAAGAAAACCGCGCTTGCAGCCTTTGTTGCGGCGCAATTAATGGTGGTTCCATCTCTCGCGATCGCACAGGCTGATGAAGAAGAAACGGCCCAAAGTAACGAAGTTGAACTTATCATGGTTACTGGTAGTTTTGTGAGACGAAGTGAAAACTTTGAATCACCTTCGCCTTTGGCAATAGTTGACAGCGTTGCTATCGATGCCATTGGCGCTAAAAATATTGCTGACATAACGCAAACACTCACGATTAACACAGGCTCAGAGAATACGCCTGATGCGTTTACACAAAACGCCACTGCCGGTACTTCAAATATCAATCTACGTGGGCTGGGCGTAGCATCCACGCTAGTACTATTAAACAACAAACGCCAAGTGGTTAATGCTCAGCAAACTAATGAAGGTCTCAACTTTGTAGATACCAGCTCTTTAGTTCCAATGATTGCCATCGACCGAGTCGAAATCGTTAAAGACGGAGCCTCTGCTTTATATGGCTCTGATGCCGTAGCAGGTGTTGTTAACTTTATTACCAAACGAAACTACGACGGCGCGAAAGTAACGGTTGATTATCAAGACGGTGCGCATGGCGATAACAAAGAATATGTTATTCAAGGTTTGTGGGGGGCAACATCCGATAAGGGCAATGTGGTTGCCGCGGTAAGCTATACCAACCGCTCGCCATTATTTTTATCAGACCGCAGATTGTCGCGCCCGCAAGATGATACAAGTGCATTGGGTAACCCAGGTGCTTACTTCTTCACACAAGGACCTTTAGCAGGAACGCCGGTTATTGACCCCTTCGGATGTGCTGAATTTGGTGGTTTTCCTCAACTTCTAGCGCCGCCTGGCACTGTTCCAGGACTCGATATTGGCTTGTGCGGATTTGATTTTGGCCCAGGTTACTCGTACGTTCCTGATGAAACCCGAGTGAATGCTTATGTGAAAGCAAATTACGAAATTTCAGACTCACTAATGTGGTCGTCGGAGATAAGTTACGCAAGAAACCGAGCTGAACGTGGTGGAGCACCGAGCTTTCCAATATTAACCGGCCCATTGGTACCTGCAACGCACCCAAGTAATCCATTCGGTCAAGCTGTTGTCTTTTTCGGGCGTGCTGAAGGTAATGGATTCGAAGCAGATCCTGCAAATACTGAATCAGATACTTTCCGTTTTAATACTTCACTTCAAGGTGAGCTAGACGATGGTTTCTGGGAAGTGAGTTACACCAACGCAACAAATGATTTCTTGTTTTCAGTTGAAGACGTTATTCGTACTGAGTTTTCTTTAGCCTTAAATGGCTTAGGTGGCCAAGGTTGTGACCCAATTACTGGCACGCCAGGGCAAGGAAACTGCGAATACTTTAACCCATTCGCCTCAAGTTTCACGACATTACCAAATAGCCAAAACGTCATTGATTCTTTCTCTGGCGAACAAGTCATCGACTCCAAATCTACTTTGGAAGTTTTCGAAGGCTTTGCATCGTTTGACGTATTTGACATGGGCGGCGGCGTTGCTGGTTTAGCTGTGGGTATGCAATATCGAGATGAATCTCTTGAGCAAGATTACGACGCACTATCTAACCAAGATTCATTTACCTTTGTTATTGGTAACCCAGACTTCGCAGATAGCCTAGATGTATGGGCAGCATTTGCTGAAATTGCTCTACCATTTACTGACGATTTAGATGTTCAAATAGCGCTTCGTTATGAAGACTACGGCGGTACAATTGGTGATACTTTAGACCCGAAGCTTGCTTTTAACTACCGCGCAACAGATAGCTTGTCGTTACGTGGCTCTATTTCAACCTCATTTAGAGCGCCTTCTGTATTTATGCGAAATGGTGGGGCAACCTCACTACAGCAGCTAAGCGATCCATTGCTTGGTGGCGCAAACGCCTTTGCGGCAGTCAGAACAGCCGGTAACGACCAGCTAACGCCTGAAGAATCGCAAGCCTATAACATTGGCTTGTCTTTTGAACCTGTCGACGACTGGTCAATTGAAGTTGATTACTGGAACTTTGATTTTGAAGACCTGATTATTCAAGAAAGCGCACAGGCTATTTTGAATGAGAATCCAAGTGACCCAACGCGAATCATTCGCGCGGGAGACCCGCTTACAGGTCCTTTAGTGCAGGTAAACAATACATTTGTTAATGCAAGTGAGTTAAGCACTAACGGTTTTGATTTTGTGACAAGTTATAAAATTGACACTGAATTTGGTAGCTTTGTACCTAACTTAAATGCAACGTATATCACGTCTTACGATCTGGTTGACCCGCAAGCCGGCGAAATAGACGGTGCTGGTCGCAGAAACTTCACCAACATTGGTGTGTCGTCTCCTGAATTACGTGCAAACCTCGGTTTAGGCTGGCGTCACCAAGCTTATGGAGCGAATGTATTTGTGCGCTACATCAGCAGCTACGACGACGACCAAAATGTTGCTGAAGATGGCAATGGCTTCCGCGAAATTGATAGCCATGTAACGGTAGATGCCCAATTTACAGTTGATGTAGGCACACTAATGGATACGCAAACCAGCTATGTGCTTACTTTAGGTGGTATTAATCTAACGGATGAAGAGCCACCCACGGTATTTACCAACGCCGGCTTTGACTCCAAGGTGCATGACCCAAGAGGACGTCAATTGTACGTGCGCCTAGCGGTTGAATTTTAATTAATCGCTACAATATCTTTACTACAAGTTAAAAAGCCCCTTAGCGGGGCTTTTTTGTATAGTGATATTAGCAATTGGGAGAATGAATAATGGCGACTAGATTAGAACAAACAGAAATTGCAAAGGCGCTAGACGATTTAAATGAGCTTAGCGGCGACATCCCTTGGATTGTTGAAAACGGGAAATTAAGCAAAACCTTCAAATTCAAAAACTTCATCAGAGCATTTGGTTGGATGACACAAATTGCCATTTGGGCAGAGAAGCTTAAACATCATCCAGAATGGTTTAATGTGTATAACAAAGTTGAAGTAAACTTAGTCACCCACGACGTAGATGGTATCAGCGAATTAGACTTTGAATTAGCGAAAAAGATGGAAACGTTCAAATAAAGCGCAGGTGCGGATTGAAAAATAAGCAAACAAGCATTTTTTTAAAATTAAGCTGAAATGATACTTGCAACGTTACTTCGCGTATGTATAATACGCACCTCTTCAGCAAGACGCTGATAACCAGTTCAGGCGCGGGATGGAGCAGTCTGGTAGCTCGTCGGGCTCATAACCCGAAGGTCGTAGGTTCAAATCCTGCTCCCGCAACCACATCAAAAGCCTCAGCATTAGCTGAGGCTTTTTTGTTTCTGGCAAATTCTTAATTTCTCGGGCTTTCTGCCGATACCGATTTCATTACGTGTATAAATTTCAACAAAACATAAGACGTTGAAACCCAATAAACTCAATAATGAAGGTATGTTAACCATGTTTGCACGCTTAGAAGCGATTAACATTAGCGAAATATTTGGCAAGAAAAACACGCTAAAACAACAATTGATGCAAAACTTCCTAATTGTAGGTTTGCTGCCTCTTTTGTTAATCAGCCTGTTATCGTTATGGTTAACAAATAATATGGCCAGCATAATGGTAGGGCAAAACCTCGATGCCTTGAAATATAACAAAGTAGTCGCTATTGAAAAATACGGTAATACCATTGTAAATCAAGTGCTCACCGCCTCGAGCGACCCTAACCTAGCCCGCAACTTACAAAATATTATCATCGCCTTCGACAACACTGTTTCTGAGAGTATTCAACAGGATGACCTATCAGTGCAGGCGCAAATTGAAAGCAAGCGCAATGATCTCGCTCGCTATTACAACAATGAATTCCTGCCGCAATACCAGTCAGTAAATGACGGTGAGAGTGTGAATACCTCTGCTCTACTAAATGCTTTGAGCAATGAAGCAGTTGTATTGCAACACGCTTATATTGAGAAAAACCCTGCGCCTTTAGGCAATAAGCATGAAATGTTTAAGTCTGCCATGAATTTGTCTTACGATGAGTCGCACGAGCTTATTCATAACACCTTTAAAGATTACTTAGAAATGTTTGGCTACTACGACATCTTTTTAGTAGATACCAGAGGGCGCGTAGTGTATTCGGTATACAAAGAACTCGATTATGCAACAAATCTATTAAACGGGTCATACGCGAATAGTGGCCTAGGTCAAGCTTTTCAAGCCTCTTTGGGCTTAGCGTCTAAAAACGAATATGTACTATTAGATTACGCACAATACATGCCGTCTTACGAAGCCCCCGCTAGCTTTATTGCATCTCCTATATTTGATGGTACAACTCGTTTAGGCTCTTTAGTATTTCAGATGCCCTTAGATGCGATATCAGCCGTAATGTCAGAACGAAGAGGGCTAGGCGAAACGGGTGAGTCATATTTGGTTGGTCAAGATAAACTCATGCGCTCTGACTCACACAAATTTCCAGAGCAATACAGTGTTGACGCTTCATTTAGAAGCAACAAAGGCGTTGATTCCGAATCAGTAGCTTTGGGTTTGCAAGGTGAGTCTGGTGTCATTGAAACCGAAAACTACAAAGGCGAATCGGTATTGTCTGGTTATATCCCTGTAAAATTTGGTTCCTTAGAATGGGTTATGATTGCTGAAATTGAAACAAGCGAAGCGTACGCTGCGGTAAGTAACCTGCGGTGGATTGTTACCGGCATTTGTTTGCTGGTCATCGGCAGCATAATTTATACCGCTATGCGCACCAGTCAAAAAATAATACGCCCAGTCGAAGCCATGAAAGATGCCATGGCAAACATCGCCCAACATACGGATTTCAGTGAGCGAGTCAGGATTGAACGTGACGACGAAATTGGTCAGTCGGCAAAGAGTCTCAATACCCTTTTAGAGAAGGTCGAAGCCTCAGTCAATGAAGCTAATGAGGTAGTTACTGCTATGTCGAAGGGCGATTTCAGTCAACGAGTTCACGCAGACTTTAAAGGTGATTTGCTCGCTTTGAAACAAGGCGTGAATGAGTCTGCTACAGCGATGGAAGATTCGATAAAAGAGGTCAATCGCGTGGTTAATGCGCTTGCCAAAGGCAACTTTAACGAAAAAATCAGTTCCGATATGCAAGGTGATTTCTTTGCATTAAAACAAGGAGTGAATAACTCTGCTGATGCAATTGCAGCCGCCATTTCAAGCATTCGCTCGATGATGAATGCGATGAGCAAAGGTGACTTTAAATATCGAGTCGACAGTGGTTTAGTTGGCGAGTACGCGAGTTTAGCTGAACAAGCCGATTACGCTATGACATCGATTGATATTGCCTTAGGCGAAATTGATATGGTGATGGCCGCTGTAGCAAGGGGAGAGTTAGACGCTCGCGTGAATGCTGAGCTACCCGGGCAACTTAATGATATTAAAGGAAAACTCAATCTTTCTATTGATGCAATTGAAGCGGTATTCAGTGAAACAGAGACGGTCCTAAAATCGCTGTCTGAGGGCAAACTTTACAGAAAAATCCATGCACAATTCCCAGGCCGTTTCGACATGCTCAAATCAAATACAAATGCGACGGTTGAAAAGCTTAACGAAGTTGTGCGTGAAATTAAACTAGCAGCAGTTACTGTAAACGCAGGTGCGCAAGATATCGCAACGGGCAATAGTAGCCTGAGCGCGAGAACTGAACAGCAGGCAAGTAATTTAGAAGAGACCGCTGCTAGCATGGACCAAATTACTTCGACGGTAAAACACACTGCGCAAAATGCTAATCATGCAAATACTATTGCCACTCAAGCGAAGGAGCAAGCGCAAATGGGCGGAAGTGTTGTAAAACAGGCTGTGACAGCAATGGGAGATATTAATCAAGCGAGCGGCAGAATTGCAGATATCATAAGCGTGATAGATTCCATTGCTTTCCAGACTAATCTGTTAGCTCTAAATGCTGCGGTTGAGGCTGCAAGAGCAGGTGAGCAGGGTAAGGGCTTTGCGGTAGTCGCTGGAGAGGTTAGAAATTTGGCAGGCAGAAGCGCGAACGCTGCAAAAGAAATAAAGCGTCTGATTGATGATAGTGTGAGTAAGGTAGAGGCGGGCGAAGCCTTAGTAAATAAGTCGGGCAAAACCTTAGAAGATATTATCAAGCAGGTTGAAAATGTCAGTAGCATAGTCAGCGAAATATCTACTGCGACTGAACAACAAAGCTCGGGTATAGGTGAAATTCACTTGGCTATTGAATCGCTGCAAATGCTTACGCAGCAGAATACCGCGATGGTTGAAGAGGCATCTGCCGCCAGCGAGGAGCTCGGCAGTCAGGCAAATGGTATGAGTGAATTGATGGACTTCTTCGAGGCCCAAGAGCCAAAAGAGGCCACGCATTTAGCAAAAGCTAGTTAATGCTAAAATAGGTTTGCGAAAGCTATGGCAAGTCGTTATAATACGCGTCGATTGATAGCAAGCCATTCGTTTAGGTAATTAAAACGAAAGCGCAGTTGTCTGACGAGCGGCACGGTAGCAAAATGTTAGATAAATTTTGTAAAGAGTGTGTCCACCAAGCTTTTGGTGTAAAGAATTCTTATAAGGCTCCGCTTGTCCGGGGCTTTTTTATTTTCGTAAGTTTGTTTATTAGGTTCGATAGTGAATAAACTTATGAAAAGCGAATTGGGCGATATGCCCTTTTTTTATATGCGTTTTTAGGCAATTGCCTGTTCGCACCTTAAGCAGAATAGAGATTTATTCGGAGAAAATATTTGTCTCAGTTAGAACAAAAATTAACTGAAATGT
>CAYQMI010000108.1:0-11951 GCA_964418575.1 uncultured Glaciecola sp. | reverse complement strand
TTTATATACCCGCCGCAAAAGCTTGGTCAGCTTTAAGCCGCTGATTAGCTAATTCCAAAGCCTGCGTGCGGTTTTGCATAAAATCAGCGTCGTTCAACAAGTCTTGCAAACCCATACGCATTAACTTATTTTTTGAAGCTTCTTTATTTACCAACATTAAGATGTGTTTATCGAGGGATTTTGCGTCTTTAACGAGGTTTTCGATGGTCAATGCTATGGTGTCGTCTAAAAACGAAACATCACTTAAGTCGATGATCACAACAGCATGCTCGCCAAGCGTGCTTAACTCTCTGGAAAGGGCTTTAGATACACCGAAAATCATGGTGCCGCTCAAATAAAAGTAGAGGATTTCACCATTAGCTTGGTTCAACAGTTTTCGCTGTTGTGCATTTAAGGGTAGGCGTCCATCTACGTCACTTATTGCTTTGATGTTCTTAGCTTGAGAAGCCGAAAGCTTTTCGATGGTGATAATATTTGCAATAAAAACGCCGATTCCCACGGCTACCACTAAATCTACAAACACCGTAAGTAATAATACCGCATACATGATTAAGCTAGTTTGCTTAGATACCTTGTGGGCGCGTTTTATAAAGCTCCAGTCTAAGATATCTATGCCCACTTTAATTGCGATACCAGCAAGTACCGCTATAGGAATTACCGATATAAGTGATGACGCGCCAAAAATTGCCACAATTAAAACGCCGACTCTGACTAAGCCTGAGAGCGCAGTTTTAGCGCCAGTTTGAATATTGACTACCGTTCCCATTGTTGCACCGGCACCCGGCAAGCCGCCAAATAAGCCCGAGAACAAGTTACCCATGCCTTGGCCTATGAGTTCTTTGTCAGACTTGTGTTCAGAGCGCGTAAGGTTGTCGGCGATTACGGAGGTTAACATTGAATCAATACAGCCGAGCATGCCAAGCACAATGCCGTCGAGCACCATAGTTTGCAGTTGGTCAGCGGTAAAAACAGGCATTACCATGCTAGGCAAGGTTACGTTTATCTCACCAATACGGCTAATATCGGCGTTGGAAAACACCAATACGCTAATGACAGAAATCGCCAGTAAGGCAATGAGTTGCGGTGGTACCCAATGCTTGATTCTGCGGGGCGTGAAAAAGATAAGCAGTAGGGTCGCTAGTGCCATACCAGCTTCCAACCAGCTAATATTTGAAAGGGTTTCTGGTAGTGCACTCAATGCACCAGTAACGCCGCCTGAGGGTGCTGCAGAGCCCAATGCAGGAGCAAGCTGCATAATGATAAGAATACACCCAATCCCCGACATAAAGCCGCTGATCACGGAGTAGGGCATCAAGGTAATATATTTGCCTAACCTAAGCAGACCAAAAATAATTTGCGTGACTCCAGCAATCATTACCACAGTAAAAGCCATAGCCAGACCATTTTCCGGGTATTTTGCCACCATTGTTGTGACAACCGCCGCCATAATAACGGTCATCGGACCGGTGGGCTCCGAGATTAAGGTGGGTGTGCCACCAAACATAGCAGCAAAGAATCCGATAATAATGGCACCATACAAGCCTGCTTCAGCACCTGCGCCCGAGGCGACACCAAAAGCGAGCGCTAAGGGAAGAGAGACAATGGCAGCGGTAACTCCGCCTAAGATATCGCCCTTGAGATTAGAGCGGTTGATGACATTAAAAATTTGCAAAATTGTTGTCTCGTTTTTTATTGTTATAGATGCGCTAAACAGGGCTCTAGTTTACGTAAAAAAACGCGTAGGTTAAGCATGTTTAGCCAATATTGTTACTAGTCGTACCAGCTTGTTGTTTTCTAAGACGTATCGCTATTATCAACGCAATGACTGCAAGCAGTATCATCGGAATGTTGCCAAAGCGCGCGTAAGGCGTTGTGCCATCTACTAGTGGAAAATCAATTTCTAACACAGCATCGGTAAATTGTTCGAGTTCACCAAGCAAGTTCCCGCGGTGATCAAAGGCGGCGGTTAGGCCATTGTTGGTTGCCCGTAAAACTGGCAGGCCAAACTCCATCGCACGTACTTTTGCAATTTGCAGGTGCTGATGTGGGCCATGCGAATTACCAAACCAAGCGTCGTTGCTCACGGTGACAATAAGGTCGGTTTGAGAATTAATATTGGCAGCTATTTGGCGCGGAAAAGCGATTTCAAAACATATTGCCGGTAGCACGTGCAGGCCTTTCGCCTCTAAATTACTTTGCACATAGTCGCCTCTAGTAAAAGATGACATAGGTAAATCGAAAATGGGTGCCAGAGGGCGCAATAAGCTCTCAAGAGGAACAAATTCCCCTATAGGCAGCAAGTGATGCTTGGCAAAGGTGTTTCGACTAGGATAGTTGTATATTTGCGTGTTTTCGGTTGCGGTATTGAGCCCAACAGCAATCAGTTTATTAAATGCTTGGTCGTTGTCTAAATTTACATCAACAATGCCAGTGATCAGCGCAGACTCATTGCTGGTGGCGACATTGTCTAAGTCGGTGAGAAAGTCGATGGCGAATACTTCAAGACGAGGTATTGCTGCTTCTGGCCAAACAATGAGGTCTTTTCCCCACACGTCTTCAGTCAATGCCAAATATTTGTTCATGGTAGGCCTGTCTTGTTCAGGCTCCCAGCGAATAGACTGCGCTATATTACCTTGAACTAATGCGGCGCTGCGTGTTTCTCCATTCGGCGTTACCCATTGTTGTTGTCCCATCAAAAAGACTGAGACTATGACCACTACATGCACGGTCACCATGCTAACTAAGGATGAAGTGTTTTTTAAAACCAGTGCCGACACAATTACCGATGCGAGTAATATCATAATCACAGATGTGCCAATCTCACCCACCACAGGATAAAGTGCGCTTAGTACACTATCGCTTTGACTATAGCCGATTGAAAGCCATGGAAACCCTGTTAAAAAATGGGCGCGCAACCATTCAGTCGCTAACCAAACAGCAGGGGCGGCAAGCGGCCAAAGCAGAACTTTAAAATAGCGCTTAAGCAAATAACTAAAAAGAGCGGGGAACAGGGCAAGGTAGCTGCATAAAAGCAACATCAAAAATATGGAAACGATGAGCGGCACGCCACCAAATGTAGCAATGCTCACATGTACCCAAGAGATACCCGCACCGAAAAAACCTAAGCCAAAGCACCAGCCGTTAATAAAAGCTGATTTATTATTTGGGCTAGTATACTGGGCTGTAATAAACAACCACGCTGGCAATGCCAACGAGGGTAGCCACCACATATTAAACGGTGCAAAGGCGAAGGTGAGGATCGCGCCTAAAAACAGGCTACAAAAATAAAGCGGTAGCGGCTTCAGGCTCAATTCTCCAAATTAGGCAAGAATACTTTTAGTTGAACTAATTTACGTTTGTCTGAGTTGGTCACTTCAAAATGAATATCGTCGACTTCAACCTTTTCACCGGTGTTGGGCATGTGTCCAAATGCTCGTAGTACCACGCCACCAATGGTGTCAGACTCATCTTCGTTAAAGCTAGTTTCAAAGAACTTATTGAAATCTTCAACGGATGTAAGCGCTTTTACCGAATACGTGCACTTATTTAGCGGACGTATATCGTCATTTTCACTTATGTCATCATCAAATTCATCTTCAATCTCGCCTACGATAAGTTCGAGAATATCTTCGATGGTAACGAGGCCCGATACGCCGCCATATTCATCTACCACAATTGCCATGTGATATCGCTGTTGCCTAAACTCTTTTAGTAATACGTCAACGCGCTTACTCTCAGGAACAATGATGGCTTCTCGAAGGTTTTCTCTTAAGGAAAATGTTTTTTCATCGTTAAAGGCATAGGCCAGTAAGTCTTTTGCTAGCAGAACGCCTTCAATATGGTCTTTGTCTTCGCTTATTACAGGAAAGCGGCTGTGTGCAGATTCAAGCATCAGCGGTAAAAACTCATCCACGCTTTGCTGAATGTCTATGGTAATCATCTGTGCGCGCGGGATCATTATATCGCGCACCCGCATTTCGCTAACGCCCATCACCCCCTCAATCATTTCTTTGGTTTGCGGGTCAATCAGCTCTCGCTGCTGCGCATCAGAAATGACTTCTGAGAGTTCTTCTTTGTTTTTCGGCTCACCTTTAAAAGGATGGAGTAAGTTTGCTAACCAACCTTTGTTCGATGAACCGCTGGTAGATGGGGGATTATCTTCGCTCATTTTTGTATCAATATTCTTTTCGTTAATGGATATCTTTATCGAATAGCATAAGGGTCGTCAATACCTAATGCAGCCAAGGAAGCAACTTCAATTGCTTCCATTTCGACAGCTTCTTTTTCGTTTATATGGTCATAGCCTAGCAAATGCAACAGCCCATGCACACACATATGTGCCCAGTGCTCTGCTAATTTTTTATTTTGCGCTTTTGCTTCATCGCATAAAACCTCTGCACATATTGCTAAGTCGCCGATATGATTTGAGTCCACGTATTCTGGAATATCTGAACTAAACGACAATACATTCGTGGCTTTGTCTTTGCCGCGGTAGTCCTTATTTAATTGCTGAGATTCGCTCGCAGAAACTACTCGAATGCTTAATTCAATATCATCCACAAAATTAATAAGCGTTAATGCTGCCTGTAAATACTGACGAATACTTTCTTCTTTCGGAGTGCCAGAACTTAAAGCCTCTGGCAAGTCTTCAGCAATATCAATATAGAGGTCTATAGATGATGCTGCCACTTATTTGCTGTCGTTATCGTTAACTTGAGACGGTGGTGATTGCTCTTGCTGCTTTAAACGCGCTTCTTTTTCCGCTTGCTTAATACTTTCTTGCTGGGCATCGTAGTCTTCATATGCTTGCACAATGCGTGCAACCACTGGATGCCTAACAACATCGCTTGCGGTAAAGAAGTTAAATGATATGTCGTTGACGTCACCAAGCACATCTATGGCATGGCGCAGACCCGAGCGTACGCCTCTAGGTAAATCCACTTGAGTAATATCACCGGTAATTACCGCTCTGGAGTTAAAGCCAATACGGGTAAGGAACATTTTCATTTGTTCGGTAGTGGTATTTTGTGATTCATCGAGAATAATGAAGGCATCGTTTAAAGTTCTGCCGCGCATATAGGCAAGCGGAGCCACTTCAATTACGTTGCGCTCAATCAGTTTTTCTACCGTTTCAAAGCCCAGCATTTCAAACAGTGCATCATAAAGTGGACGCAAGTAGGGGTCTACTTTTTGGGATAAATCACCGGGTAAAAACCCAAGTTTTTCACCTGCTTCAACAGCTGGGCGCGTGAGCAAAATACGGCGAATTTCTTGTCGTTCAAGTGCATCAACCGCGCAAGCAACCGCTAAATAGGTTTTACCCGTGCCGGCAGGCCCTATACCAAAAGTAATGTCGTGATTAATTACGTTAGCTACATACTTTGATTGGTTGGGGTTACGAGGCTTAATCACGCCGCGTTTGGTTTTGATGTGTACTTCTTTACCATAGTCACCCGCTTCAGCGCGCTCTAAACATTTCGCTTCTTGAATGGCTAAATGCACTTGCTTAGGTTCTAAAATTGGTACACTGCCTTTTACAGGCTGTGTTTCGATATATAAGAGCTTGAGTAACTCACTAGCACCATTAGCTTGTTGAGGGTCACCTATCACGCTAAAGTTATTGTTGCGATAGGTAATTTCGACCCCTAAACGGCGTTCTATCTGTTTGATGTTGTCATCAAATGGACCACACAAGCTCACTAGGCGCTTGCTATCGTCTGGTACTAATACAATTTTGTTGCTAACAAGATTACTCAATATTGTTTCCTATTGCTTACTTTAAATTATTTACTTGCTCTGGTTACACTGGAGTAAATTGAATCACGCCATGCGCACCGCGGCTATCTGCGGCATCAACTTGAGCCTGCTTAGTCAATATAGATTGGGGCGAAATTGCCACTCTCAAGCCCATGTCAGATTCTCTGGCAATCACGTCGCCGCGTAATGAATTACTAAATACATTCGTCACTTCAATATCTACAAACTCCCCAATCATATCAGGGCTGCCTTTGAAGTTAACCACGCGGTTATTTTCGGTGCGCCCGGTCAGTTCGTCAGGGTCTTTTTTAGAGCTTCCTTCAACCAATATACGCTGCACTGTGCCAAGCATGTTGCGCGCAATTTGTTGGGCATTTTGGTTAATTCTTTGCTGCAGAATTTGTAGGCGCTCTTTTTTGGTATCTTCTGTGACATCATCCACAATATCAGCCGCTGGTGTGCCAGGGCGGGCGCTGTAAATAAAGCTAAAGCTCATGTCGTAACCCACATGGCCAATCAAATCCATGGTCGCCTCAAAATCTTCCTGAGTTTCTCCGGGAAAGCCAATAATGAAGTCTGAGCTCATGCATAAGTTTGGACGCACTTTTTTAAGCCTACGGATGATGCTCTTATACTCAATAGCAGTATGTCCGCGCTTCATCATATTGAGGATTCGGTCTGAGCCGCTTTGAACAGGCAAATGCAAATGGTCTACCAGCTCAGGAATGTTGTTATAAGCTTCAATAATGTCGTCTGTAAACTCAACCGGATGTGACGTGGTATAGCGAATACGGTCAATACCGTCGATAGATGCGACTAATTCAAGCAGTTCTGCAAAACGGCAAATGCCGCCATCGTGCTGTTCACCCCTAAACGCATTTACGTTTTGGCCTAACAAGTTCACTTCACGTACACCTTGAGCAGCAAGCTGAGCTACTTCTAGTAATACGTCGTCTACTGGTCGGCTGACTTCTTCACCGCGGGTGTAGGGCACAACACAGAAGCTGCAGTATTTAGAGCAACCTTCCATAATTGAGACGAATGCCGTGGGGCCATCGGCCCTTGGCTCAGGCAAACGGTCAAACTTTTCAATTTCTGGAAAGCTCACGTCTACTACCGACTTATCGCCTGCTTTAATTTGCGCAATCATTTCCGGCAAACGGTGAAGGGTTTGTGGACCAAATACAATATCAACATAAGGTGCACGTTTGCGTATTTCAGCGCCTTCTTGGGAAGCAACACATCCGCCTACACCAATGATCAATTCTGGCTTATCTTTTTTCAAATTTTTCCAGCGCCCAAGCTGATGAAACACCTTCTCTTGCGCTTTTTCGCGAATAGAACAAGTGTTAAGCAAAATCACATCGGCATCTTCTGCCTCTAAGGCCTGAGTATAGCCGTGCGTAGAATCAAGTAAATCGGCCATCTTGTCCGAGTCATACTCGTTCATTTGGCAACCCCAGGTTTTAATAAACAGCTTTTTGGTCATATCAATAATAGCTACATGTTTTAATGACAAGGACAAGCGGCTATATGGCAAGCGCGCGATGCTTGTGAAATTTTAAAATAGTCCGCAATTTTAACGCTTTTCGCAGCAATAAGCTAGCCGCACACGGATGTTGTATACTTCGATAATAATTGGGTTCAGTGCAATAGCTTTAGCTGACAAAGTCTAATGTCACCGTTTTGAATATATATGTCATAATGATTGAAAAGAACGCAGAAATTGTTGGTAAACAAAATAAAGGATTAAGCTTATGGCAACAGGTGGTAATCACTTTGATATTTGCGTGGTAGGGGCTGGTATGGTCGGTGCAGCTAGTGCCTGTGCATTTGCCAAAAATGGTTATAAAGTTGCTGTTATAGAGCCATACATGCCAGAGCCTTTTGAAACTCAGCAGGCTCCAGATTTACGAGTATCGGCACTCAATAAACATAGCCTTGATTTATTAAGTGATTTACACGCACTAGAGAATATTGAAAAAATGCGTTTTCGTCGCTACGACTCTCTTCAAGTATGGGAAAACGAACTGGCAAGAACAAGCTTTAGCGCGCAAGATATCGGTGAATCGCAGCTGGGCATCTTTGCTGAAAATCGCATTATACAATTGGCTTTACTGCAGAGCATTGAAGATAACTTTGCGGGTAACATTACTATGTTTAACGCAAAAGCCGAGCGGATACAAACGCAATCGGCAGAACTTGCCCTAGAATCGAATGAGCTTATTCAAGCTAAACTTATTGTTGGGGCTGATGGTGCAAATTCGCAAGTGCGCGAGGCGGCCAATATTGGCCAAACGGGTTGGGATTATGCTCAGCGAGCTAATCTCATTCTAATTAACATGCACAATAAAATTGCAGATACCACATGGCAGCAGTTTACACCTAACGGCCCACTTGCTTTGCTGCCAATGCATGATAACTATGCATGTTTAGTTTGGTATGCCTCGAGTGAGCAATCTGAATCAATCCAAAGCATGAGCTTTGAAGAGTTGAAAGTTGCAATTGTAGACACCTTTCCCTCGCAGCTAGAAGAATTTGATGTGGTCGAAAAAGCAGGGTTTCCTTTGACGCGTATGCATGCGAATCACTACTGGAAAGACAAAGCTGTATTAGTGGGCGACGCCGCACACACTATTAACCCTTTAGCAGGACAAGGCGTTAATTTAGGGTTTAAAGATGTGGCCGCATTAAGTGAGTCCTTAAAAAAAGCCAGTATCGATGACCTTCGGCATGCATTAACCACGTATGAACATAAAAGGCGCGCTCAGAACCTGCTTATGATGTCGAGCATGGATGCACTCTATGCAACATTTAGCAACGATATTGGACCACTGAAACTCTTGCGAAATCTTGCATTAGGTGCCGCTGAACGCGCTGGTCCACTCAAAAATATGGCCTTAAAGTACGCGATGGGAATTTAGAAATTAATATCTTACAAGCAATTAAAATAAGGATTTAAGGTTTAAAGAAGATGAATGTATTAATTATATTGGGAGTGTTGTTTCTGGCCTTGATAATTATTGTGCCTCTGGTTGAAAAGTCAGGGCTGCGGGTATCAAACGAAACCTCGTCAAAGCTAGCTCGCATTATTTTGCCTTTGGTTGCGATTGCGATTTTGATTCAGTTGTTGATGTATATTTTTTAAAAATTAAAGTTTATTGCCACACCCTAATGTCATTCCCGCGCAGGCGGGAACCTCCCAAATATTGCTTAAATGATTAAATTTACAGGCTTTTAGGTTTTTTTGTTGTATTTTGAGGATTACCGCCTCCGCGCCAATAACGGAAACATACTTAAGCCAACAGCATTGCACGAGGATGGGAATCTTGTGAATGCGATGTTAAAGGCACTCTTGTTTGATGGTTCTTCAGTAATTTGATGGAGGTTCCCGCCTGCGCGGGAATGACAATGGTTTATGCCTCTTTTTTACCCGTCCAAATAGTTTTTTCCTCTAAATCGCCTTGCATATCGCAGTCCTTAGCATCAAAGGTAATTTCTTGCTGAGCTTTCAGTTTACTGCGGTAGTCTTTGGTTATCGAAACGATGGTGGGGGTGAGCAGAACAATAGCAATGACGTTTACTACCGTCATCAAGCCAAGTGCCATATCGGCCATTGCCCAAACGGTGGGAAGGGCGGCCATAGAGCCCCAGAAGATCATGGCTAAGTAGCCTGTGGTAAATATGGTTCTACCCAGCTTGTTGTCGAGTTTGAACATATGCAGGTTCGCTTCGCCATAAGCATAATTAGCTACCACCGAGCTAAATGCAAAAAAGCCGATGGCTGCAGCCACAAAATCCGCTCCCACGCCGCCTAAGTGATTTTCCATCGCGCTTTGTGTTAAACGAATGCCTTCCATTTCTCCAATGGAGGTATCGGTGCCTAATAAGATTATAAAAGCCGTCGCGGTACACAAAATCATGGTGTCTAAAAACACACCGAGCATCTGAATATAGCCCTGCGACGCGGGGTGATTAGGGTGGGGGCTGGCACTCGCAGCAGCTTGTGGCACGCTGCCAGAGCCTGCTTCGTTTGAATACAATCCACGCTGAATACCATTTTTAACAGCAGCGGCAAATGCGCCTGCGCCCGCTTCTTGCAGTCCGAAAGCTGATGTAATTATGTCCCAAAGCACACCGGGTAATAGCTGGATATTGACCAAAGTAATGCCCAGCGCAACTAACACATAGGCAATCCCCATAAACGGTACAACCCATTCAGAAAACTTTGCGATTGCACGTAAGCCGCCTAGCACTATCATGCCAGCAACCACAACAATCACCATGCCAGTGTATTGGGTAGGAATATCGTAGCTATTGTTGAATGCATCAGTGATGGTATTGGCTTGTACTGCACTAAATACAAATCCGTAGCCAAAAAATAAACACAGCGCAAATAGCACTGCAAACCAAGAGTTTTTCAAGCCTTGTTTTATGTAATATGCAGGACCGCCGCGAAACTGGCCGTCGGCATCTTTAATTTTGTAAGCTTGACCAAGCACCGACTCTGCATATCCGGTTGCCATGCCTAATACGGCAATTACCCACATCCAAAATATAGCACCTGAACCACCGAGCGATATTGCTACCGCGACGCCGGCCAAATTGCCGGTTCCCACCCTTGCTGACAAACTGGTGCATAAGGCTTGGAAAGAGCTAATGCCCTCGCTATCGCTTTTATTACTTCCTTTAAGCAAGGAGAACATATGCTTAAAATCAAGGATTTGAATAAATTTGAGGCGAACCGTAAACCAAACACCTGCTATAAGCAGCATGTAAATAAGAACTTGGCCTTGACCCCAGAGAATATTATTGACGAATCCAACTACTTCATTAACCAAAAGAGAGCCTTTATAAATGCAGGGGGGAAACATGGAGAAAGCTGAAATCGCGAGTGCTTTCTACAATAGCGTGATTTTATTATCATGGGCATTGCAATAAATTTCAATTGTAAATTGACGTCGTGCTTGCATGAATTTTGAAATGAGTTCGTTAATCTAGCGCGCTAGTCTAATTCGCCCGGGTTAAACCACGCAATGAAGTAGCGTTTGTACTTCATTGCGTGATTAATTTATTACGTACAGATGCTATTCATCGTCTTTGACTAATATCACCTTACGATGTGGGAATGGAATTTCGATATTGGCTTGATCAAGTGCCTTTTTCATCTGCTCAGGTACTGAAAAGAGAATATCGAAGTAGTGGTTGCCTTTGCAGAAGGGGCGCACGATAAAGTCTACCGAGCTGTTGTTAAGGGCGCTTACTTCAACAAAAGGGGCGGGGTCTTTCAGTACGTGTTCATGAGCGGCTAAAACTTCATCTATAACTTTACGCGCATCGTCGGTGTTTTCTTTGTACGCGACGCTAACGGTTAGGTCGACACCACGAATTTCATGAAATGAGTGATTGATTATTTTTTCGCCCCAAATTTTGCTATTCGGAATAATGACTTTCTGGTTGTCGAAGGTTTGCAAAATGGTGGTAAATAGATCCACTTCCGTTACCTGACCGAACTGACCTGCTGCATCAATAAAATCATCGACCTTGTATGGACGGAAAATGAGGAGCATTACCCCAGCCGCAAGATTAGACATTGCGCCTTGCAGAGCTAAGCCAACGGCTAAACCCGCTGCACCTATTAATGCCACAATAGAAGTCGTTTCAACACCAAAGCGATTTAATACCGCAATAAACACAAAGGCGAGAATAACGTAGCGTACAACGCTGCCAAAAAACCGAAACAGGGTGTCGTCTAATGATTGATACTTTTTGCCAATGCCGTACACGGCTTTATAGGCCTTCGTGCTCAGCCAAAAACCAAATATTAAGATGAGTGCGGCCAATAAGATATTGGTGGCCCAAGCAATGGCGGCTGGTAGGTACTGGTTGAGGTCTAAATTTTCAAAGAATTCCAAAGTATTACTCCTGTAAGAGAGGGGCTCGTAAATGAAGCGCTGTAAATAAGAGCTTGTGTTTACGATCAGCAATACTTCAGTTGAATATTGTCCGTGTAACAATGACTAGCTACGCTGATTTTGATTCAGCAAACAACCGACCGCGAAATCTAACATACCTTGTAGTAATAAATAAAAGCAAGAAAAGGGATGTAAAAATCGACCGATAAGAGGGCGTTAGATTCAGTCGGAGTTAATTTTTTGGGCAACGTAAATGTAAGAAATGGCTGGGGTAGCAGG
>CAYQMI010000107.1:0-12752 GCA_964418575.1 uncultured Glaciecola sp. | reverse complement strand
AAGTGTTAAACCACAAAAAGCCAAGCCCCGCGCCCACAATCGCGGTGCACACAATTACAAGCTCGCTTGCGAGCGGAATAAAAGGAATATTTAGGTAGTCTGAAAAGTTTGCATTACCGGTTACATAGGCAAAGATTGAAAGCGCACCCGCCACTAAAATGGTTGGCACAATGGCTAATCCGTCTAGGCCATCAGTAAGGTTTACTGCGTTGCTTGTACCTACAATGGTGAAGTAAGCAACTACCATATAAAACATGCCTAATTGCGGCAGTACATCTTTAAAAAAGGGTACAATCATTGAAGTTTCTTGGGGAAGCACTGCGCTGCTATACAAGTAAATCGCGACAGCCAAAGCGATTACCGACTGCCAAAAGTATTTCCATCTGGCTATTAGGCCTTTAGGGTCTTTGCGCACCACTTTGCGATAGTCATCTACAAAGCCAAGAATACCAAAGGTAAACACTACAAAAAGGGTCACTTGAACGTAACGGTTAGATAAGTCTGCCCACAGCAAACAGCTAACTAATATCGCTGCTAAAATTAAGACGCCGCCCATGGTTGGAGTGCCCGATTTTGAAAGGTGACTTTGCGGGCCGTCGTTACGCACGGTTTGTCCAATTTGCATGCGCTGCAGCCAGCGGATCATGGCAGGACCAATTAAAATTGCTATTAGCAATGCGGTTAGTGTACTTAAAATTGCGCGCAGAGTTAGGTACGAGAAAACGTTAAAGGCGCTTTCAAACTGCGTAAGCCACTCGGCCAGCAAAATTAGCATAGGTCCGACTCCTTGTTTGTTTTCGCTTGATTCGGGCTATCTTTATAGTGAGCATTGAGTGCCTCAACTACGCGTTCCATTTTTGTGCTACGGGAGCCCTTAATGAGTATATTCACAGGCACTTTGCCTGCAGAGATAGAGGCATCCACCAGCATAAATAGCTGCTGCATTAGGCTATCTATGTCTGTACAGTGTTTGCCGGTTTGTGCGAATACGGCAGATGCGCTGTGGCTAAATTGGCCAATACTTATTAAAGCATCTACGTCTTTTTGCTGGGCGTACTCGCCAATTTGCTGATGGTAAAGCTGCGCCTGGTCGCCTAGCTCCCCCATATCGCCAAATACAAAAATGCTAGGGCCTTGATAGCTCACTAGTAAGTCAATCCCTGCTTTTACTGAAGCCACATTTGCATTGTATGAATCATCGATAATACGAATATCATTATCTATTTTGCTTACGTTCAGGCGACCTGATACCGCTTGCATCTCAAATAAACCTTTTTGCACGTCGGCTAAAGACGCACCAACCTGCATGGCTAAGGCAGCCGCTAGAACAGCATTGCCAACATTATGCGCACCAGGAATTCTCAGCCTGATTGCCATTTTGCCTTGAGGCGTAACAAGTTCAAATTCTGCGCAGCCTTCGCTATTGGTAAAATGCTCTTGAGCATGATAATCACCCACTTCAGAATCGGGCGAGAAGGTCACAATATTGTGTTTGTCGCTTTTGCCCTGCCAAAACTCATAAAACTGACTGTCGGTATTTAGCACGGCCACGCCGCTATCGCCTAAGCCTTTAAAAATTTCACTTTTTGCACGCGCTACGCCAAATAAACTACCAAAACCCTGCAGGTGAGAAGGCGCTGCATTAACAATCGTTGCCGCATCAGGCTTCACCAGCATGGTGGTGTAATCAATTTCACCTTGATGATTTGCTCCCATCTCGACCACCGCATATTCGTGCTGGTGAGTGAGCGAAAGTAATGTGAGCGGTACGCCAATGTCGTTGTTAAAGTTGCCTTTTGTCGCAAGCACTTTGCCTTTTTGCGACAAAATAGAGGCCACCATTTCTTTGACCGTGGTTTTGCCGCTGCTGCCTGTAATACCAATGGTTTTGGGATTGACTTTTTCGCGCACAGCAGCCGCTAGTGCACCTAATGCCTTGCGCGTATCATCTACTTTTATGGTGGGCAGCGGGCAATCTACTAACTGACTCACAACCACCGCGCTCGCACCGCATTCAAGGGCTTTAAAAATATAGTCGTGACCATTGAAGTTCTCGCCTACCAAAGCAATAAATACATCGCCTTTTTTAATCGCGCGGGTGTCGGTGCTTACCGAGCTGATTAGCATGTCTTTAACACTTTGCGTGCTCAACTGGCCGTTCATGGCATCTGCTACTTGCTGTAGTTTAAGCTCAATCATGCCACCGCCTCAGTGCATAGCTGTTGCACAAAGTCTCTCTCATCATATGCAATGCGTTGATGATTGATTTCTAAATACGTCTCATGGCCTTTACCTGCCACCAGTATTAAGTCTTGTTTACTGCTTTTGTTATATGCCCAGCGGATAGCTTCTTTGCGGTCTAACTCAATGTGCACTTCTGATGATTTGTCTATTCCGCTCATCACATCTTGCGCAATCATGGCGGGAGATTCTGTGCGGCTGTTGTCTTGGGTGATCACAACAACATCGCTGTGTAAACTTGCCGCCTGTCCCATCAAAGGGCGTTTGCTTTTATCTCTGTCTCCACCACAACCGAATACGCAAAAGAGCTTACCTTTGGCATGCTTTCGCGCTGCCACAAGAGACTGCTTAAGTGCATCAGGGGTGTGTGCGTAATCAACAATTAAGTTAGCGTGGCTTTTAACTGCATCGCCAAACAATTCCATTCTCCCCGGCACTCCTTTTAAATGTGCAAACTTCGCGACTAATGCCTCAAATGGCTTACCTTGAATAAGCTGCGCCGAAAAAGCCGCCAATGCGTTTGATACATTAAACGCACCAAATAAGGGTAAGCAGATTTGCGCCTGTCCCCAAGCGCTATCAAGCTCAAATTCAATCCCATTTGGGCCGTAGCTTAGGTTTTGTGCCGTGCAATAAAATGCTGCATTTGCCGGTATATTGTGCGTTTTAGCATCAGAGCTCTTCACGCCATACCACACACAAGTGATATTGCTTGATAAGTGCTCTGCCCAATTTTTAGATTCTTCATCATCTGCATTCAAAACCACATATTGAAGCGATTTAAAATCTAAGAGTCCGCGTTTAGCCAGCGCATATGTGTGCATGTTGCCGTGATAATCGAGATGGTCTTGGGTCAAATTCGTAAATATTGCGGTATTGATAGGTAAGCCTGCCAATCTGCCCTGCTCAATGCCATGGGAGGAAGCTTCTAAGCAGTACTCACTTATATTATTGTTGGCTAAGTAGCGCATCACTTTGTAGTTCGACACAATATCTGGCGTGGTATTTACGCCAAGCTCTATGTGTTGTGCAGTGCTGCTGGCGCTCTCACTTAAAGTTAAAACGTTCAGTCCGAGCGTACCTAAACTAGCTGTCGAAGCGTTTTTTGACAGGCCAAGCTGTGCGTATAAAAAGGCAACTGAAGTTTTGCCATTGGTTCCGGTAACTGCGCTAACGGATATATCAGTATTTACTAAAAACAGATGACCGAGCAGAATAGGTAATTTAGCGCGTAAATCCGCAACTTCGACAATACTTGCAGACGCTTTTTCAGCTTCTTGCATTACTGCAGCATCTGGCAAACGCTCGCACAGCACTAACCTACATGTTTGTTGTATAGCCGCGTGGATATAATCGTGTCCGTCGGCTTGGCTTCCTTTAAGTGCAATGAACGCAGTTTTTGCATCAGAATCACGGCTGTCTAGGCTGATGTTGTTGCAGGCCAGCGCATCTTTTGTAAATAAGGCAGTATCAAGCCCTAGCGCTTGCAGTGCACTATTTAGCTGCATTGAGGTAAAAACGATATTATCGAGCGGCATGAAGTTGTCTCTCCATAGCAGCACTTGCATCTTCAGCAGCAACAGCATCGGGGGCAATATTTAGCATATGCAAAGTGCCCGACACGATAGCTGAAAAGGTTGGTGCTGCGGTATCGCCCGCGTAGTATTTATCTCCGCCTGGCTCATTAATTAATACCACTACCGCTATTTGCGGATTAGAAACTGGAGCAATGCCGGCAAAAATATTCACATATTCCTCACCATAGCCACCTGCAACCGCTTTTCGGCTCGTGCCTGTTTTACCCGCTATACGATAGCCAGCAACGGCGGCCTTTGTGCCAGAACCACCTGACTGGGTTACGGTTTCCATCATTTCTAACACAGCTTGGGCGTTTTCTTCGCTTATCACGCGCTCGGGTAATTCATTGGTTTCCATGCCCTGAATAATTTTCAAAGGCATTTTGGTGCCGCCATTGGCAATGGTGGCATACATGCGCGCAAGCTGAGCAGTGGTGACTGAAATACCATAGCCAAACGATAGGGTCGATAGTTCAAACTTAGACCAGCGATTACGCTCATGAAAAATCCCGCTAGATTCGCCAATCATGTTAGTGCCAGTATCCGACATCAGACCCATGTTGTAATAAAGGTCCATCAAAAACTCTTTTCTGACCGACAAAGCCAGTTTTGAGGTGCCCATATTTGAAGATTTTTTGATGATTTCTGTTAACGAAATCTCGCCATAGTTGCGCGGATCTTGAATACGGCTGCCGCCCATGCGCGCCCAGCCCGGCGAGGTATCAATTAGGCTGTCTTTTTCAGCCGAACCAAACTCCAGTGCGGCCAATACAGCAAGGGGCTTTAAAGATGAGCCCGGCTCAAATGAGTCGGTGACGGCGCGGTTGCGTACCCGAAAGCTCTTTACCGTGTCTCTATTGTTTGGGTTATACGATGGCGTATTAGCAAGCGCTAAAATCTCACCGGTGTGCACATCAACTACCACAACCGAAGCAGAGGCTGCTTGATACAACATCGTCGCTTCTTTAATCTCCCGATATGCGAGCGCTTGAATACGCTGATCAATAGTCAGGCTTAGGTCTTTTGCCTTTTTGCCAGCCTCTTGTTCAATAATTTCGATTTGACGACCTTTTGCATCACGGCGAATTTTGCGTTTATCTGGCGTGCCGGTAAGCCAGTCATTGTATAAACGTTCAATTCCCTCAAGGCCCTTATCGTCAACATCGGTAAAGCCAATGACGTGGGCTGAGACTTCACCAGAAGGGTAATAGCGCTTCGATTCCTCACGCAAATATACGCCAGGAATATTCAGTTTTTTCACAAAAGTTGCCATTGCAGGCGTGACCTGGCGCTGCAAATAAATAAAGCGTTGTGCTGGGTTATCCACGCGTGCGATTAGGCTATCTACATCGAGATTAAGCACTTCTGCCAATGCCATCCAGCGGCGTCTGTCTTGTAGCGCGCCTTTTTCTACAATTATTTTAGGATCTGCATAAATTGCCTGTGCGGGCACCGATACCGCAAGCTGCTGACCGTTTCTGTCGGTAATGAGACCACGATAGCTGGCGTTATCACGAACGCGAATAGTGCGATTGTCACCCTGCTCAATGAGCAAATCGGGTTGAATAACTTGAATAAAGGCTGCACGCGCCGCTAAGCACACAAATACAATTACAACGCACACTAGCACCATCCAAAAACGCCATTGGATAGTGGCTAAAGAAGCTTTTGGCTTCTTGGCCTTATTGCGCTTATTTGGACGCCGAGGTTTTTGAATAGTCGCCGCAATAGTCATAAGGGTTTTACCCTCACAAGCTTTTCGTCGTCTTGCCCAGGGCGACGCATATTGAGTTTTTCTTGCACTAAGCGCTCTATGCGATTGTGTTCAGTGAGAGCGGTTTCTTCAATAATCAAATGCCGCCATTCGATATCGAGCGCGTCCTTTTCTTGAATCAGCTGCTCTTGAGCAATAATTAACTGGCGGTTTTTGTGAGTACTTACTACTACTGCTATCGCGCTTGCAATAACAGAAAAATACAAGATGATTATAAACAAATGACGACCTAAATCGGTCGCTATAATCATTATGAGGTTGAAGTTTGCAGTAGGTTTTGTCATAGCTTTTCTGCCACCCTCAGTACCGAACTCCGCGCGCGCGGATTGGCGTTGATTTCAGCTTCGCTGGGTTTAATTGCTTTACCTACTGTTTTGAGTACTTTTCCTTGATCCAGTTCACTTTGCATTACCGGCAGCTTGCTTGGAAACTTTTGCCCTTGGCTTTGCACACGCATAAAACGTTTAACAATTCTGTCTTCTAAAGAATGGAAACTTATTACTGCCAGTCTGCCGCCTTGTTTCAAAATGTCGGTCGCGCCAGATAAACCCTGCTCGAGTTGCTCTAATTCGCCGTTAATAAAAATCCGCACACCTTGAAAGCTTCTGGTAGCTGGGTGCTTGTGTTTATCTTTAACTGGCATCGCCTGACTGATCAGGGCAGCAAATTCCGCGGTGGTGGCCAATGGTTTAGTCACGCGTTGCTCAAGTACAGCATGAGCGATACGCTTACCAAATTTTTCCTCGCCGTATTGTTTTAATACAAAGGTAATATCCTCTAGCGATGCAGTATTAAGCCACTGTGCCGCGCTCATACCTGAAGAAGTGTCCATGCGCATATCCAGCGGTCCGTCTTTTTGAAAGCTAAAGCCGCGTTCTGCATTATCAAGCTGAGGGGATGACACGCCTATATCCATAAGCACGCCATCAATTTTTTGGCTTAAACCTAGCTCAGCTACTACCGATGCAATTTCGGCAAATGGACGATGATGAATACTGAAACGAGAGTCGTCTTCAAAACGTTTAGCTGACTCAATCGCAGAAGTGTCTCTGTCTAAGGCGATTAAACGACCTTGTGAGCCTAATTTTGATAAAAGCAATGCACTGTGACCGCCGCGCCCAAAGGTCGCATCAATATAAATGCCGTTTGGCTGTATATTGAGGCCTTCAATGCTTTCGTTAAGAAGAACTGAGGTATGTTCAGATGTCATAGAGAAAATTCCTGAAGACGCTCAGTGAGTTCAAACTCACCTTGTTTTTCAACAGCGATATCTTCAGAAATTTGTTGATTCCAAGCTTGGTCACTCCAAATTTCGAATTTATTAAGCTGGCCTACTAACATGATTTGTTTTTCCAATGCGGCATGCTGACGCAGGGTAGGAGCGAGCAAAATTCGACCACTCTTGTCCATTTCGCCTTCGCTTGCATAACCTAGCAGCAGGCGTAGCAATCTGCGCTCATGCGGATTGGTAGAAGAGAGTTTACGGAGCTTTAATTCGATTTCTTCCCATTCGGGAAGTGGGTAAAGTAGCAAGCAGTTTTGTGAAATATCAATGGTGCAGACCAGTTGTCCCTGGCAATCATCCATCAAAGACTCTCGATACTTCGTCGGTATCGTTAATCGTCCTTTACTGTCAAGATTGATTGCGTTAGCGCCGCGGAACATATCCCCTAGCCTATTATACTTGTTAGTAGCTTATTGTTTTTTTTATTAGCTGGTTACACCTGATAAAAACCCTTTTTCGCCACTTTTACCCACTTTTTGACAGTTTAGGTATGTTTACCCCCACCTGTCAAGCAAATAAACCAAATTAAATTATGCTATCGAAACCAATAAAATTAAGGCCTGTACGCATATACAGGCCTTATCAATAAGGCAAAAAAAAGCTGCTCTGAACCAAGTCAAGCAGCTTTTGTTTTTAAAACAATCTGTTAAGCGTTCGCGGGTGCTTCTGCTTGCTCTGCAGCTACTGGAGAAATTTGCAGTGACTGGATTGGATTTTCAGATTTATTTGAAAGCTCAACTAAGCGATTTAATTGACCTAAAGACAACATCATTGAATAAGCAGCACCTAAATAGCCCGCTTTGTGCATTGCGAGTACTTTATCGTCGTCTAAATCAAGTAAACGCTTTTCGTTAATCGATAAGATGCCGGTAACGTTGCGAGACTGACCTGATTTGTAATTTACGCGTATTTGAATTTCTTCAAGCAAATCAAGCTCTTTAAGCTGCTTGATAAAACGTTGATTTTGCACTTCGCTATTAGCAAGCTCTGCTAAAAACTGCTGGCGGTTTTTAAGAAACTCTGTCGGTTCACCGGCTTCTGTGAATAGTGCTTGTCCTTCTTCGTCACCTTTCGCTAACAACTCACTGTTCTCATCAATGAATACACCAAGTTTGTCGCCATCAGGGCGAATATCAAATGGATAGCGCTGAACATTCAAAGGAACGTGTGGACCCTGCCACTTTTCGTCAGCAAAAAATAAGTTACTACCTTGCTCAAGGCCAAGCATTGCAACACTGTGAACGTTTTTAGTATTTGGATCTTCGATGAATACTAATGGCATAGAGCCAGAAAGCTGAGCGAACTCACGAATGGTTGCCGCAGCAAGATGTGTTTTAGCCGCGAATGCAAAATCTACCTTTGCATTGACTTTAATGTCGCTGTGCTTGTCTTTATCAAGCGGAATATAGTTAATAGCCATTTAATTACTTCTCTTTTTCATTTTATTTTGGTTAGGCCGACTTTGTTTGGCGAAGGCACGTTGTTCCGGTAACTGCTTGCCGGACTATTAATTGACGGTATTTTAGTTGCTAGTTAATCGATATCGCTATCATCGAGTTGTGACAGCTTTGCCACCAGCCTAAAAAACCCGCGTATTATGAAACAAAGCGCCGCTAATGTCACCCGTTAAGCTGTGATTAAAAGCCTCGGGCTCAAGGTTTTTTGTACTGGCTATATTCGTGATTTTTAGGGACAAATATGGGCTGATTGCGTATAGTGAATAATAACAAATACTTAAGTAAATATTATTGTGACCGCAAGCAGATGCAGCGCATGCGCTTGTCAGTACCACCCAAGGGAGAATTCATGAAATCCACATCCAATGCAAAACTTCGCACACTTTGTACAACGCTGCTCGCGCTTGGCTTTGTCTCGGCTTGCACGAGTTCAAATACGTCACAAGTTGAAAACGAAAGCAATGCTCAAGCCGCTAAACGTATTGCCATGGAGAATATCATTGTCGATGGTCATATTGATGTGCCATACCGCGTTGAAAAGGGGTGGGTAGATGTAACTAAAGCCACTTCAAGCGGCGATTTTGACTACCCTAGAGCCGTTGCCGGCGGCTTAGATGCGCCTTTTATGTCAATTTATGTGCCCGCAAGTTTAGACAATTCAGATGCATCTACCGCACTGGCGCACGACCTAATTGATTCGGTTGAAGCGATAGTTGGACGCGCGCCCGACAAATTTGCATTGGCTTACAGTGTTGAAGATGTGGAGACTAATTTTAAAAACGGTCGTATTTCACTGCCCATGGGTATGGAAAATGGCTCTCCCGTGCAGGGCAGCCTAGATACCCTCAAGGTTTTTTACGAACGCGGTATTCGCTACATCACACTAGCGCACTCGCTTTCAAATCATATCAGTGATTCATCTTATGACTTGAGACGTCAATGGAAGGGTCTGAGCCCATTCGGGAAAGATATGGTGCGCGAGATGAACAAACTTGGGATAATGGTCGATATCTCGCATGTATCCGACGCAGCATTTTATCAAGCCGTTGAAATAAGCACCGCCCCAGTGATTGCCTCTCACTCATCGCTAAGACAGTTCACCCCTGGCTTTGAGCGTAATATGAGCGATGACATGATTAAAAAGCTTGCCGAGAACCAAGGCGTGATCATGATTAACTTTGGCTCTGGTTTTGTAAACCCCATGGCCAGAACTTGGCGCGACAAGCTAGGCGAGCAGCGCCAAGCGTTAATTGACACCTTTGGCGAAGATAGCCAAGAAGTGACTGACTTTAACGTAAAATACGCCAAACAAAACCCCTACCCTTTTGCTGATTTAGACATGGTGCTCGACCACATCGACTACGTGCGCGATTTAGTGGGCATCGATTATATTGGCATAGGCTCTGATTACGACGGCGTGGGCGATTCTTTGCCAACGGGGCTCAAGGATGTGTCTACCTTTCCTAATTTAGTAGAGGGCTTGCTAGAGCGAGGTTACAGCGAGGCTGATATTAAAAAAATCTTGAACGAGAATCTGCTTCGGGTTTGGCGCAAGGTAGAAGAAGTTGCTGCCAACAGTTAATGCTGTTGGCTTAAGCCAAATACTTTATATAACCCTCGTCATTCCTGCGCTCCCCCTGTCATTTTGGTACCCCTGTCATTTTGGTACCCCTGTCATTCCGCTACCCCTGTCATTCCTGCGAAGGCAGGAACCTCCGAAATGTTGCAGTAATGCATAAATTTGCAGCCTTTAGGGGTGATAGTTGTTGTATAGGGAGATTACCGCCTTCGCGGTAATGACGATAAACTCCTTAAGCGAACAGCATTGCACCTTCGTGGGAATGACGGGGTTTCTTAAGGTTGATTCTACTTATCACAAAGAAATTCATACCAGTCGGTGAGTAGCTCTTTCAAGTCCTGTAAGCCGCAACCTTGCTCGCCTTGTGTATCTAGCTCAGTGCCCTCTGGCAAATCCTCTTCACTGTCCCAATACCCAACGTGGGTGTGGAGTTCAGCTTCGTCTTGACTAAGTATTAAGGTGAAGTCATTCCATTTTACTTTATGACTTGTCAATTGTTTGGACTGCAGTTTTTCGATGACTTTAAGCAGGCCTGAAACTTCGCTTTCATTTTTACTAAGCTCTAGGGTCAAGCAATCTCCAAATGTGCTAACTTCAGGCTCACACTCTGCAATTGCTTGACCACCTAACTCTCGATAAAATTTATAGTCCATCACTTATGCTCTAAACGCTTTGGTTTCAGTCTAAAATAAACAGCTTACGGCTCAGGCTTTGCAAGTAAACTGACATCTTCTTTGCTATGTTGATTAACAAAACTTGTTAACACCGACAGCATAATACTATGCAAAGGATTAGCCTTTGGCACCGCGCATCGCTCCGACGGGTTCACCTGAGACTTGTCAAAGTTCATATTGATAATTTGACCTGAGCTGATCACTACATCGGCGTGACAAACGTCAAAGTCTTTATCAATTTTAAACCGAGTGTGTTCACCATCTACCTTACTAAGTAAATTCTCAATTCCCTCGTACATCGTAGTGGTATCGGCCAATGAATGTGCAGCAAAAATGGGCTTTGACAGACGACTGATGTTTTCAGATTCCTCTTGCGCCTCCAGTAAACCTCTAATGTCTTTGATAACATCCATCAGCACCAACGCTGAGTATGTCGCCACTTTCGGATATTTATAAGGGTTAGGGCCATCTGTTTTATATTCACCGTCAAGCCAAACCGCAAGTTTTTTAATGCCCCATACTTTAGATAAGGTTTCTGCGCTTGATGAAAGCTGCAAAGCTCCTGAAAAGAGCAGTAACGCTTCAATCTCATCGGGGTGTTTTAAAGTGTAGTAAGTCGCAAAAGCGCCACCGGTCGAAAACCCACCCACAAAGACTTTTTCATGGGTCAGCTTTGCTAGAGCCATTACTTGATTTAAATGGCTATACCAGCGCTGCTGCAAGTCTGGGTCTTGCATGTCGGCATCAGCCTCTAACTTACCATGACCTGGAGTGAGCGGGGCTATCACGTTATAACCCTCTCGATGCAAATGCCGCGCAATAGATTCAACAAAATAGGGGGAATCACTTAAGCCGTGAAATAACACTACCGTTGCTTTTGGCGCACGAGCAAACAACGCATATGGAGCATTACCCATGTTGCGCAGAGCGTCTGAACACACTTTCACTTGTTCTGGGACTTGTTCTTCACAGCTTCGTAAGGGTCCTAGTTCCGGTTCATAAATCTGGGCATAGCGCGCTGCAAACTCGCTTTGCTTGAGCGCAACTGACACATCTTTTGCTGAAGCACTAATCCAGCAGGCTGGCAGAATACCTATCAAAGCATAAGCTAGCGAAGTTCGAAGACGCAAAGCAGCTCCTCCTGATAGTTTGCTAGGCAAACGATGCCCAGCAAACTGAGTAATAAAAGAAGCCGATTTAAGCAAAATAAGCTTCCAAGTCATCGCTACCGCCAATATGTTTTCCGCCAATAAATACTTGAGGAACGGTTTCACGACCAGTAACTGCCTTTAATGAAGCCAGGCTTGCATCTTTGCCTAATACAATTTCCTCGTACTCGTAACCTTTGTCAGTTAACAAGGCTTTTGCCTTGGCACAGAACGGACAACCTGGTTTAGTGAACAACGACACTTCTTCAGGCGCTTTTGCGCTTGGGTCTAAATATGCAAGCATGGTATCTGCGTCAGACACTTCAAAGGGGTCGCCAGGTACGTTTGGTTCAATGAACATTTTTTCAATCACGCCATCGTTTACCAACATAGAATAGCGCCATGAACGTTTACCAAAGCCTAAGTCTTTTTTGTCGACTAACATGCCCATAGCTTCGGTAAATTCACCGTTTCCATCGGGCACTACGGTAATGTTTTGAGCTTCTTGATCAGCTAACCAAGCATTCATTACAAAGGTATCGTTTACCGACACGCAACAAATTTCATCAACACCCATCTTCTTAAATACACCCGCAAGCTGATTAAAACGAGGCAAATGGGTAGAACTACAGGTAGGCGTAAATGCGCCTGGTAAAGAAAACACAACCACCTTTTTATTATCAAAAATATCTTTGCTATTCAAAGTCTTCCAATCTTCACCCACTCTAGTAGGCCAGCTTATTTCTGGAATTCTTTTGCCTTCTTGACTGGTCAATTCGATAGCATCGCTCATGTTTTTTTCCTTTTTTCAGTTAAATAGAATGTATACGTACATATTAATAGGTATGAATAGATACGCCAGTAAGATCTCGAATATTTGTTAATGTTTGCCCATATTCAAATTAAAGCATCAATCGCAGCACCTTGGCTCGCATAAACCGTGTTGCGCAATTAAGAGCCATTAGGAGTCCATATGATCATATTAGTAGGCGGAGAAAAAGGCGGCAGCGGCAAAAG
>CAYQMI010000106.1:0-12881 GCA_964418575.1 uncultured Glaciecola sp. | reverse complement strand
TGAAGTCCTGCAAATTCAACAACGAGTGTTTAGCGCCAGAAGAAATGTTTTATCGGTGGACCGAGCACTGTTAACTCAACACGTAGATTTGTCTCTTGCTCTCGGCGGAGATTGGCAGTGATTTTATAATTACGAGTATAGAGGCCTTTGTGTTTTTCAACAATTTCTTCAATTGTACAAGCTTGTCCAGGGGAATAAAGAATATCACTTTTCGTGCAATAGCCTGTTGGTGTTTAATAGCCTATTCAGCGTTAGTTTTGTCAGCATGCGTTTCTATGGAAGGGAGGGGTGAGTTTCCATCTCGTGCATATCAAACGTTTTCTTGGGATGCTCAATCTGTAGACGACTTCGAAAGTGAGTACGCGGTTCAGCGTTCCACGGTATTAAGCATGTATGAGCTGACTAAAGAATCTTTATTGAAAAAGGGGTATAAGCACGACAAATCAGGTGGAGACTTTCTTGTTACTTTTTCCATCGGAGCAAGCGCTCGAGAAGCCAATTCACAGAGCCCATTAGGTTATTTACAGATTGAATTAATCGATAAAGATACTCGCAAAACACTTTGGCGTACCTATGCGAAAAAGACACTCAATGACCTTCGTAGCGGTTCGGGCGAAAATGATTTGCAGAGCGCAATCGACAATATCTTGATCAGCTTACCCGCAAACAAGCATTAACATGAAAGCGCGTAAGGCAATGTTTTAAAAGGTTCCCCTAGGGCTCAGCTAAGAGTCCTGTCTTCTAATTTTACTGAGACTTATTAGATAAAAAAGGCGCTCATGAAAAACATGGCGCCCTTTTTGTTTGTAAATACTGAAAAACGCTAATGAAACGAATGCGTTTTGCGAGCAGTCCTACATTATGCAATGCTGTTCGCCTAAGTAATTTACTGTTGTTGCCGCGGAGGCGGTAATCCCCTGATACAACAACTAACACCCTTAAAGGGTGTAAATTTATGCATTACAGTAACATTTACGAGATTCCTGCCTCCGCAGGAATGACGTTTTTCTCTAACAATTTACCGTCATTGCCGCGGAGGCGGTAATCCCCTGATACAACAATTAACACCCTTAAAGGCTGTAAATTTATGCATTGCAGTAACATTTGCGAGATTCCTGCCTCCGCAGGAATGACGTTTACTTTAAGCGAACAGCATTGCTACATCGTGACAAATTCCTCGCCAGAGGTAGGATGTATTGCCACACAGTTGTCAAAGTCAGCTTTAGTTGCGCCCATTTTCATTGCTACTCCAAAGCCTTGTAGTATTTCATCCATACCAAAGCCGATGCCGTGAATACCAACTACTTGTTCGTTTTCACCTGCGCAAACCAACTTCATTTTAGTTGCTTGGCGATGGCTGGTTACCGCTGTGTACATGGCTGCAAAGCTAGAGTTATAGACTTTCACATTGTCCGCGCCGTATTTCTTAATGGCCTCTTTTTCGTTCAAACCCATTGTGCCAATAGCCGGGTGGCTAAATACCACGGTGGGTACATTGGTGTAATCCATTTTGGCGTGGGTTTGACCATTAAACAAACGCTCGGCAAGCAACCTGCCTGCTTTCACCGCTACTGGTGTGAGCTCCACAAGCCCGATATTATCACCAACGGCATAAACGTTTTTAGCAGTGGTATTTTGATATTCGTCTGCCACCACATAACCTCTTGGGTCGAGCTTTACATCGGTGTTTTCGAGCTTTAGTTTGTCGGTTGCAGGCTCACGCCCTATTGCCCAAATGAGGGTGTCTGCTTCAATGCTTCTGTCGCCATTTAGCTTAACTAACAAGCTGCCATCCTTATTTTTTTCAATAGCTTCAACCTGAGTGTGAGCATGCAATGTAGGACCATCTTCCTGCATGATCTCTACAAGTGTGTCGCTGAGCATATCGTCGAAATGACGCAATGGTTTTTCGCGGCGCACCAGCAAATGAGTTTCGCTGCCTAGTGAATGTAAAACGCCAGCGAGTTCAACGGCAATATATCCGGCTCCAACCACGACTACGCGCTTAGGTTGTTTTGTTAAAGCAAAGAAACCATCGGAATCAATGCCATGTTCAGCACCCGGCACAGGTGGGCGAATAGGACGTCCGCCAACCGCGATGTTGATATGATCTGCGGTATATATGGTGCCATCAACGTCAATCGTGTTGTTATCAACAAAAGTGGCAAAGCCATTAATTAAGGTAACCTTGTTATTGCCCAATACTCTGTCGTACGAATCGTGAATGCGGCTGATGTAAGCCTCGCGACTCTCTATTAATTTTTCCCAACTAAAGTTATTCACTATCACATCAAAGCCATAGTCGGGGGCGTACTTATTAATCGCTTCTGCTACTTGTGCGCCAAACCACATAGCTTTTTTAGGTACGCAGCCCACGTTTACGCAGGTGCCGCCAATCGCTTTTGCTTCAACAATGGCCACTTTTTTGCCGTAACGTGATGCTCTGTTTGCAGAGGCAATGCCGCCACTGCCGCCGCCAATACTAATATAATCAAAGTGATTTTCTGTAGTTGTCATAGCTTTCCGTTGTTGTTTTTAAATCTTAATAAAAGAGATGCTAATGAGACCGACTTTTTCAAGTTATCTTTCGCACATTAACCTAAATACCTGCAATATTGTTTGTAAGTGTAGACGATTTTGGTCAAAGTAAAAACGCCCGCAGTAAGCTTGCGCAAAGCTTGTATTTTTTTGATCTTCCCCCACATCAATACACTAATAATTAATCTGCCGAGCACAATAAGCAATTCAAGCGCACTGCTAATTATTTCGGGGCGCGTACATAAGCTGCGCCGCCAAGACTCTACATCGCTAAATTAAAGGTTTTTATGAACAATCGCATCCAAAGTATTCGGTCTGAACAAGCCCTGGTCGACCTTCAATCTCTTCCTCAGTTTTCTAGTATTGCGCCGAGCAGTATTGTTCAAAACGTAAAAGACGCAATTGCTAAGTGTAAGACCGCGGTTGAGACGGTGGTAGCAAGCGGTGAGCTTAGCTATGCAAACCTAGTTGAAACCTTAGAGCAAGCTGATGATGAGCTTAGTCAACTTTGGTCGCCCGTCGGACACATGAATTCAGTGCTTAGTTCAGACGAACTGCGAGAAGCGCATGATGCTTGTTTGCCGCTGTTATCTGAATACTCAACTTTTTTAGGTCAGCACGAAAAGCTATGCGCTTTGTATCAGGCTTTTCAAGCGTCTGCAGAGTTTTCGCAATTGAGCACTGCGCAGCAAAAAGTTGTTAACAATGCCGTGCGCGATTTCACGCTTTCAGGTGTGGCTTTGCCAGCAGATGAGAAAAAGCGTTATGCTGATATTCAAAGCAAATTGTCCGATTTATCGTCTGGCTTTTCGAATAATGTGATGGATGCGACGCTCAACTTTACCAAGCATATCACCGACGAAAGCGCTTTGTCTGGCCTACCAGATTCAGCAAAGGCAGCGGCAGCTCAAGCAGCCGAGCAAAAAGAATTAGACGGCTATGTATTTACCTTAGATATTCCGAGCTATTTACCCATCATGATGTACGCCGATGATGGCGCACTTCGTGAAGAAATGTACAGAGCGTATAGCACTCGAGCTTCTGAACTCGATACTCCCGACGCAAAATTTGATAACACTGAAATCATTCAGCAAACCTTAGCGCTGCGCTATGAACTTGCTGCACTGCTTGGCTTTGAAAGCTATGCTAATTATTCACTGGCGACCAAAATGGCAGAGTCAACTGAGCAAGTCGTGGGCTTTTTAGATGATTTAGCCTCGCGTTCAAAACCACAGGCCGAGGCTGATGTGGCTGAGGTGCAGAACTTTGCAAAAAGTGAATACGGCATCGAGAGCTTAAATGCATGGGATTACACATACTATTCTGAGAAGCTCAAACAGCAAAAATATGCCGTATCTGATGAAGAGCTTCGTCCGTACTTTCCAGAAGACCGTGTTATTTCTGGTTTGTTTGAGGTGGTTTCGCGCCTGTATTCGTTAGATATTATTGAAGTGAAAGGTGTGGATACATGGCATAAAGATGTACGCTTTTTTGAAATCCGCGAAGCAGTTGAGTCTGGCAGTGAAGCGCTAGGCGCACTAAGAGGCAGCTTTTATTTGGATTTATACGCTCGTGCTAAAAAACGCGGCGGTGCGTGGATGGATGAGTGCAGAGTTAAGCGTAAAAATGCGAGCGGGGAAGTACAATCTCCCGTGGCTTATTTAACGTGCAATTTTAACGCGCCAGTGGGCGACACACCTGCACTGTTTACGCACGATGAAGTGGTCACCCTTTTCCATGAGTTTGGTCACGGTATCCATCACATGCTCACCAAAGTAACGGTTGGCGGTGTGTCGGGTATAAATGGCGTGGCGTGGGACGCAGTAGAATTACCCAGTCAGTTTTTAGAAAACTGGTGCTGGGAGCCAGAGGCTTTAGCCTTTATTTCTGGTCATTATGAAACTAACGAAGCGCTACCAAAAGACTTGCTTGATAAGCTGTTAGCAGCTAAAAACTTCCAGTCAGCTATGCAGATGCTTAGGCAAATTGAATTTAGCCTCTTCGACTTTAAGCTGCATCAACTACCGGGTGATACGGTTGATGTTAAAGCAGTGCTTGATGATGTCCGCTCCAAAGTATCGGTAATTACACCGCCTTCGTTTAATCGTTTCCAGAACAGCTTTGGGCATATATTTGCTGGCGGCTATGCCGCCGGTTATTACAGCTATAAGTGGGCTGAAGTGCTGTCGTCAGATGCCTTCTCAAAGTTTGAAGAAGACGGCATATTTAACCCTGAAACCGGTCGCAGCTTCCTTGAAAATATTTTGGAAAAAGGTGGGTCACAGGAGCCAATGGACCTGTTTGTAGCCTTTAGAGGGCGTGAGCCAAATATTGACGCATTGCTTCGTCACAGCGGCATTACGGGCGACGCTCAGGCTGTTTAAACATAAAATAGCTTCACGACGCGAGTTAATTACTCGCGTCTATCCATATCAAATTCGGTAGGGACACATGGCAATAGAAAAGTTTGATGCAATTTACAATCGCGTTTGCGAGCGCAAAGGCAGTGAGGCAATGGTGGAGTCTTTGCTATCAGTGCCTTTATCGAAAAATGAGCTTGCTAAGGTACCCGATGACCGGTTTTTAGCTGAGTTCACAAAAAAAGTGTTTCAATCAGGCTTTGTTTGGCGAGTAGTGCGCCAGAAATGGCCAGATTTTGAAGAGATGTTCTGGGGCTTTGACGTTGATAAGCTCTTGTTAATGCCCGACGAAATGGTTGAAAAGAAAGCCACCGATCCTAAAATCATCCGTAACTTATCAAAAGTGCGCACCATTCGTGAAAACGCACTGATGATAAAAGAGGTGGCTAATGAGCATGGCAGCTTTAGTAAGTTTGTGGCGAACTGGGACAGCGCGGATGTGATTGGTTTGTGGGAATATCTTAAAAAACATGGCACTCGCCTCGGCGGCAATACCGGGCCATATGCTTTAAGGTTCCTAGGTGCAGATACATTTTTGCTCTCTCGCGACGTTGAATCTTACTTTGTGCAGCACAAAATTATCAGTGGTTCAGCTCGTTCTAAGCGTAGCTTAAATGCCATACAGGCTTGCTTTAATGAGTGGCAGCAGCAAAGCGGGCGCTCACTTACCGAGCTTTCTCAACTGCTTGCTTACAGCGTTGGTGATAACTACGTCGGTATGCAGTCGCAATGAGCGCTGTCAGTAGAGCCCGGTTATTACCATGTAGTCTACTCACCGTGAAATGGAGTGCTCCTCGAGCGCCCTACAAACTCAATACAGGGTTTGTTGAACAAGTTTTAGGCCAGCATCTTCAGTTGATATCGGTTTGCTCATAAAGTACCCTTGAAATGAGTCTACGCCCATTTTTTTTATGGCGATATAAGCAAATTCATTTTCTACACCTTCGGCAGCAACACTTAAACCCATTGATGAGGCAAGGGCAACAATGGCCTTTGTAATCTTAGAGTCTTTGCTGTTTTCCGATAAGTCGTCAATAAAACTCTTATCGATTTTTATTATATCGAAGGGGTAATTTTGTAGATAGCTTAGCGAAGAATAACCCGTACCAAAATCGTCAAGCGCGAGACGGATACCAAAGTCGCGAACCTCATTTAAAATGACACGGATTTTCTCTGGTTTATTGATGATGACAGTTTCTGTTAGCTCGACCACGAGGTGCCTTGGCTCTATTTTGTAGTGCATACAACACTCTTTGATGTCGTCAATAAATCCAGGTTTCAATAGTTGTTTGGCAGATACATTAAACGATAAATAACCATTGTCTGGAAATATGCCTTGGTTTTGCCATAACGAAAGTTGTTTGCAAGATTGTTTAATCACCCACTTTCCAACTTCTAAAATCATCCCTGATTCCTCAAGAATGGGGATGAAATCATCGGGCGACACCAGTTTACCGTCACCGTCTAAAAATCGTATCAATGCTTCAAAGCCCCTAATACTTTTATCGTGCGTATTGCAAAGTGGCTGGTAAAGCAAAATATAGCGAGACATATCATTATTTGAGCGTAGCTGATTTAATAGATGTAGCCGTTTTACCGTATCGTGCTCAAACTCTTGGTTGTATATCTGATAGGTATTTTTGCCCTCCTTTTTTGCACTGTACAAAGCCAAATCGGCATTTTTGAGTAACGTTTCAGGATTGCTGTCACTGTGACTACCTTGGGCAATACCCAGGCTGATGGTGACGTAAACCTGATGGCTTTGAATGGTATAAGGCTCCGCCAACTGCGTAATTATTTTTTCGGCAACAACTAAAATTTCAGTAAAGTGGTCATCCTTGCCTAGCAACACTACAAACTCATCTCCCCCAAAACGGGCAATGGTATCGCTTCTTCTCATAATATTACTTAAGCGTGTTGCGACTTGCTGCAGTAAAAGGTCGCCAATATCGTGACCTAAGGTATCGTTAATATTTTTAAATTCATCTAAATCAATAAAAAAAATGCTTACGATCGAGTGATCTCGCTGGGCGTTCAAAAATGCTCGCTCAAGGCGGTCTTGTAAAAGCATGCGGTTTGCCAAACCGGTTAAAGTGTCAAACTGCGCAACTTGGCGTAATTTTTCTTGGATGATATGACTTTCTGTGGTGTCAGAGAATGTCGCAATAAAACCTTCAACATGATTTTGTTCGTCAATGAGAATACGAGAATGAAAATCTGCCCACTTTGTTGCCCCTAAGATAGATACAACTCGTACTTTATGATAGTAGTCAGACATTGTTTCAAGGCTTACTTTGATGCCTTCTAACAGGGATTCTACGTCTTCGGGGTGTATGGCGTCTATCCATGTCTGGGAAACATTGAGCTTACCGTCAAAGCCACTGAACTCAAACCATTTATCATTGGCAAATACACAGTTCCAATGGGTATCTACTTGAATGATACCCACAGGTAAGAGTTGGGTGAGTGCTGCTAGCTTTTGAACGGTTTGTTTATGTCGCTCGGTTTCCAATACGTGCTCGGTTATATCTTCTACTTGTAATGTAACGAAACAGTCATCGCCGTGAAAGTATCGAAATATCGTTAAATCAACGGTGAGTTTTACATGGTTGTTGTCCAGAACAGTTTGCTCTTTCCAAACTCTTGGGCCCTTAGTTTCAATATCATTGTCGTATTTCGTACTTTGGTTCGACCATTTGAAAAAACGCCCGTAATTAGGGAAAAAACGTTTGATATTCTCTCCCTTAAGTGACAGCGGATCTGCGTCGACAGCACCTAATAACATACGGGTGATATTTGGGTTGTTCATGACGATACAGTCGTCGCTATCTACTACTAATATGCCAACAGGGGAAGACGAAATTAGGTTACTTAGATACCGCTTGTTGGAAAGTCGGGAGTCTAAACCTAAAAAATTTCCTGTTACGCTTTCAGCGCTCTGCATGGTGCATGTTATTGCGCCAATTACCGGCCTTAACTTCTTCAAAACATCCGAATTGTAGTAACCGCGTTTACGCGCCAATATATAAATTGCTCTTAGCTCATGATGAATCTTTATTGGTAAAATCAGAAAGGCGCTGGTAGATATGCCCTCGTGAATGAGTTCAGCGCAGCCTTTGGGGTATGGAGTATTGAAAAAAGAGGGGCGAGTAAAGCTTTTATTATTGCGTATCCAAGTTACTAAAACATCCTCATTTACAAAAGTTTGGGCAGACTTTAGGTTGATTGATGTAATTGTCGAACAGCTACTCACGTCAGCATTTGCAGAGATATCTGCTAGTACGCAGCAACCGTAATAACTTTCGGTTAACAGTGCAATTTGCTCTAACATCAATGCGAACATTTTCTGATTCGCATCTGGGTCAAACAACAACTCCTGCACCACGTTAATCGCACTGCGCACGTCTATAGAATTTCGACGGTTTATCAAAATATTTATTTCCACTGCAAAGGCGAGGGCCTTGGATAAATTCTTAGCTTTGAGAGTTAGTAACAATATTGTTTAATGTTATAGTCAATGATACACAAAAAAATAACTTTAAAAACATAACTTAAGTATATTAATCGTTGAAATTTATAATTAAATTAGAGAGTCGCAACATATGGAATCGGGTCAGACAAGCGAAATAAATACAAAAAATAACCCTTCGCCTACGCACTTTATTGGTATTGGAGCTTCAGCAGGAGGCTTAGAAGCCTTGCAAACTCTTTTGCAAAATTTACCTACCAATACAGGAGCGTGTTTTGTCATTGTGCAGCATTTATCGCCAGACTTTAAAAGCATGATGTTGGAGCTCTTAAGTAAACACACAACCATGGCAATCGAAAATGTCAGCGATGGTGTACTTGCAAAACCTAATACTATTTATTTGTTACCCCCTAAAAAGACGATGATAGTTGCTCAAGGGGAATTATTGCTCTCTGATAAAGTGCCAGATTCAGGTCTGAGCCTGCCGATTGATGTATTTTTCAGGTCACTTTCTGAAGATCAACAGTATCGAGCCATTGGCATAATCTTGTCGGGTACGGGATCAGACGGTAGTCGCGGAATCAAGGCTTTAAAGGAAGCGGGTGCTTTAGTTATTGCTCAAGATCCAGAGAGCGCAAAGTTTGATGGAATGCCAAACAGCGCGATTAACACCGGAATTGTTGATTTAATTTTACGCCCTGAAGACATGGGGGCGAAGCTTGCCGATTATATTAAACACCCCCTAGTTAGCGGAAACTCAGAAGCGCTGCGTGAAGATATTGAAGTTAGCACCGATATTATGGGGGAGATTTTTAGTATTCTACGCGCAAAAAGTGACATAGATTTTTCAAAGTATAAATCATCGACCATTGTCCGCAGAATCGAGCGCAGAATTACCATCAAGCAAGTGAATTCCATACAAGAGTATCTAATGTTGTTGTTTAAAGACAGCTATGAGGTAGATGTATTAATTGGGGTCACGCGCTTTTTCAGAGATGACGATGCCTTCAATGTGATAAAAGAAAAAGTGATCCCTGATGTTGTCGAAAGGTCAAAAAAAGACGGTATGATAAGAGTATGGGTCGCGGCGTGTTCTAGCGGAGAAGAAGCCTATTCAATCGCTATTTTATTGGCAGACGAAATTAATCGACAAGGTTTAAAACGCGAGGTCAAAGTATTTGCCACTGATATCAATCAAGATGCAATTAGTGAGGCAAGCGCTGGGGTTTACAGTGACGAAATTATGCACGATGTGCCAAGTAATTTACTCACTAAGTACTTTACTCAACGACCAATGGGCGGCTACCAAGTTTCTCAAAATATTCGACATAGTGTGGTGTTTGCTACGCATAATATGATTGTTGATCCGCCGTTCTCAAATTTAGATTTAGTAACCTGCAGAAATGTACTGATTTATTTTCAGCAAAGCGCGCAAAAGCGTGTTTTGTCATCTTTGCATTTTGCGCTCAATAAAAACGGCTACTTATTTTTAGGCTCTTCAGAAAATTTAGGCGATTTGTCGCATCACTTTAAAGTGGTTAGCGAGCGTCAGCGTATATTCTATAAAACCAGTGATGCACGTCTACCGATTCATTCGGCAAACACGCTTCCAGTTACCAGCAAAAAGGCCAATGCTGCAATTCCGTCGGTGGCAAGCTTGATGAAAAATTATCGAGGCCAATCATCGTTGGTTGCATCTATTAGCTTTGCTAATGAAGTATTAATTACTGAATATGTTCCGCCTTGTATTTTATTAAATGATGACCATCAAGCAATACATGTTTATGGTGATGTCGCAAACTTTGTGAAACGTTTACCACCTGGCCGCATTAGCACCGAAATTGGCGACATGGTAAATGATGACATTAGTATTGCGGTGATGTCGGCGATTCAACGTGCAAAACAAAAGGGCGAAATGGTGTACTACACCGACATGCACACCCAGGGCGCAAATGGTGTTTACAGTTTAAATTTAAGAGTAAAATATGTAAAAGAGCATGATTTACCGGCTGCACCAGGCTTTTACTGGGTAGTGTTTGAAGAAGAAAATATCAGTTCTGAGTCAAAGGCTAAACCGGTATCTTTTGACGCTGCGCAACAAGCTAAACAACGTATTGAAGATCTAGAGTTGGAGCTAAAGTTTTCAAAAGAGCACTTGCAGGTCACGGTCGAAGAGTTAGAAACGACCAACGAGGAGTTGCAATCGGCTAATGAAGAGCTTATGTCAGCAAATGAAGAATTGCAAAGTACCAATGAAGAATTGCAATCGGTTAACGAGGAGCTGTATACCGTTAACTCAGAATACCAAGAAAAAATTGCCGAAATTTCGCAGGCTAACGGCGACTTAGATGAAGTGCTAGGCTTGGCCAAAATTGGCATTATTTTCTTAGATGAAAATATGCTGATTCGTCGGTACACCGACGCGGTAAAAGCCTATGTGAATCTGGTAGAAACGGATGTGAATCGTCCTCTGCATCATATTAGTCAAAATATTTCCTACGATAATATGCTCAAAGATGTCGCGACAGTATTTAATACGGGGGATTCTATTGAGAATGAGATAACCCTCCCCGACAAAAAATTATTGCGTGTCACTATCAACTCATACAGCTATAACGATGTTTCACAGACCAAGGGTGTTGCCATCGTTTTTTCAGACATTTCTAGGGTGAAGTATATGGAGATGGGCATGGCAGTGGCATACAAGCAACTTCGTTCAAGTGTAAACAATGCATTAGATATGCTTGATACCAAACCATTCAGTAAGAAGTTAAAGGTGCTTTTGCTTGACGATAATAGCGCAGCCCTAAAGTTATTAAGTGAGAGTTTGCACAATATCGAAAGTTATGAATGCAGTACACTTTTAGCAACGAACATTAATGAAGCGATAGACTTAGTTGTTAATAATGATATTGACATCTGTATTTCTGATTATTACTTAAATAATGAGACTGCCTTAGATTTCATTGATGTGCTGAAAGCTCGCCACGTACTCATACCAGTTATTGTTACCACGGGTAATTTGACCGAACAGTTAAGTCCGATGCTATTATCTCACGGTGCACTTGATTTAATTGAAAAGGAGGACATCACTCCTGCCTTGTTAGATAAAAGCATGCGTTATGCGGTCAGACGTCAACAGATTGATCAGCATATCGAAAGTATGATCACGAAGAATCTAGATGTGCCCTCAAACGAGAGTAAACTTGTCTAATTCAAATGATTTTTTCAATAAGCTTGTCAAGAGAGCCTGCCACGATATAAAAGGCAATATTGCTACCGCCTCTGGTTTTGTGAAGTTATTGCGTACGGCACTTAATCAAAGTGCCGTAGGTACCTCGCAGACACAAGATGAGTACCTGAATATTATCGGGCAAGAGCATGCTCAGGCATTAATTGATTTGAATACTCTGTCGCGTTACGCGTCGTATATTGAAAGCGCGACAGAGGCGGCAGTGCTGATTGGGCCAGATGAATTTAAAGCGCTAATTACCCAAGCGCAGCAGCAATGCCAAAAGAAGACTCAGTCTGTATTAGGAGACCTTAGTCACTTGAATCTGCCTAGTGTGCTTACAAGTAGAAAGGCGCTTCGTTTTGCTTTAACGGAACTCTTTTATCATCTATTTCGAGCGAAGGTAAACGACAACGCCAGCCAAAATATCATGCCGCTTGAGAATAGTGCATGGACCATTGAGCTTTCTCAACAAAGTGCATCTGCAACGAATAATTTAGAGTTTCTGATACAAGGAAATGTAGAGGAAATCGGGTATAGTCTGTCTTTAATGCTCGCACATGAGTTACTTGCTCAATATAACATTGACACTAGGACCCGCTTTGAGTCAATTGATATAGAAGGCGGCAGCACTATCAAATCTTTGATTATTACCTTGACGTTTCCAAGAGATGATTCACAAGCTCGCTGCTGAATACCCACAATACCAGAATTAGATGAGATGTTGCCGATAGAGCCTGTTGCTTTAACACTCCAGCGCCGTTCAAAGATATTCGCTATATCGTTTAACATCCCCAGTATTTAAGCTACACTTATCAGCATCAAATCAAAGAGTTAATCTGCATGACTACCGACAGCGCAAAAGTGCAATCTGAACCTACTGAAACCACCGATTTTGGCTTTAAAGAAGTTAATAAAGAAGAAAAAGTCTCGATGGTAGCAGACGTATTTCATTCAGTTGCCGCCAAATACGATATGATGAACGACCTAATGTCGATGGGTGTGCACAGGCTTTGGAAGCGTTACACGATTGATTGTAGCGGTGTAAAAGTTGGTCAAAGAGTGCTGGATTTAGCAGGGGGTACAGGCGACTTAGCAGCTAAATTTAGTCGCATTGTTGGCCCTACCGGGCAGGTGGTACTAGCCGATATTAATCACTCAATGTTGAAAGTGGGCAAAGAAAAACTTACGAATATGGGCATTGTTGGTAATATCGATTATG